>DASTXN010000119.1:0-11698 GCA_035765515.1 Jatrophihabitantaceae bacterium
GGGCGGTTCGCGGCGTTGTCGAACACGAAGTCCGCGGTGTTGTTCTGGCTCAGCGTGGTGATGGTGCTGGCGACATGGAGCTCGCGCACGCGTCCGTCGTCCTTTCGGTGTCCGGTACGACACCGCCGGCGCCGTTGCCGAGCGGCATGCGCCCGCCACCGTAACTCCTAGCCCAGCCGGGCGCGACCGCACGGGCGTCTTCTGGGATCGTGGGTGACGTGCCCGACATTGACGTCCTGGATTCGACCTGGATCTGCGCGCGTCCCGCCGAGGTCGCCACGATCGTCGCCGAGCCGTCCAACTGGCGTCGCTGGTGGCCCCGCCTGAATCTGGCGGTGGACGAGTGGCGCGGCGACAAGGGCGTGCGCTGGCTGGTCCGGCCGAGCGAGCGCGGGACGCTGGCCGGGTCGATGGAGGTCTGGCTGGAGCAGGCGTTCGACGGCGTGGTCGTCCACTTCTTCCTGCGCCTGGACGCCACGGGTAACCGGCCGGTGCGGCGGCGGCGCGCCCGGCGGATCGAGGACCGGTACCGCACCGAGGTCAAGGCGCTGTTCTGGTCGATCGGCGACCAGCTGGACCCCGGCCGGTTGGCGCGGGTGTCGCGCCCGCGCCGGTAGCGTGTGCAAGGTGCCCGACCAGTCCACGCAGTCGATCGTGATCGACGCCGAACCGGCCGCCGTCATGGCCGTGATCGCGGACTTCGATCACTACCCGGCGTGGGCGAGTTCGGTGAAGAAGGCCGAGGTGCTCGAGTCCGGGCCGGACGGACGGGCCCGGCGGGTCGCCTTCACCCTGGACGCCGGCATCCTGCGCGACCAGTACGAGCTCGAGTACGTGTGGACCGGCGACAGCTGCGTCGAATGGACGCTTGTCTCCGGGCAGTTGATGCGCGCGCAGCAGGGTTCGTACACGCTGGCGGCCCGCGGTGGGGCGACGCACGTCACGTACTCGCTCACGGTTGACCTCGCCATCCCGATGCTCGGCATGCTCAAGCGCAAGGGCGAGCGGATGGTCATGGACCAGGCGCTGAACGAGTTGAAGAAGCGCGTCGAGTCCACTGGATGAGAATCGTCCTGTTCACCGGCAAGGGCGGCGTCGGCAAGACGACGACCGCGTCGGCGACCGCGCTGCGGCTGGCCGATCGTGGTGTCAAGACGCTGCTGCTCTCCACGGACACCGCACACTCGCTGGCCGACGTGCTGGACGTGCCGCTCAGCGGCCAACCCGCCGAGGTCACGGCGGGACTGTGGGCGGTGCAGCTGGACACCCAGCGCCGGTTCGAGGACGCGTGGCGCCAGGTGCAGGGGTACTTCGTCGAGTTGCTCGCGCACGGTGGTGTCGATCCGGTCACCGCCGACGAGCTGACCGTCCTGCCGGGCCTGGAGGAGGTGCTGGCGCTGCTGGCGGTGCGCGACCTCGCCCGCACGGGCGACTGGGATGCGCTGGTGGTCGACTGCGCGCCGACCGCGGAGACACTGCGGCTGCTCGCGCTGCCCGAGGCGCTGGGTTGGTACCTGCAGAAGGTGTTCCCGGCCCAGCGGCGGCTGGCCCGCGGGATGCGTCCGATCGCGACGCTGCTGGGGCGCGGTGACGCGGTCCCGGCCGACCCGGTGTTCGCCGCGCTGGCCCGGCTGGCCGCGGAACTCGCGGATGTGCGCGGGCTGCTCGCGGACCCGGCCACGACGTCCGTCCGCCTCGTCCTCACGCCGGAGGCGGTGGTGATCGCGGAGGCGCGGCGCACGTTCACGGCGCTCGCCCTGTACGGGTACGCCGTTGACATGGTGATCGCGAACCGGGTGTTCCCTGCGGGCGAGGACGCGTGGCGTCACGCATGGGCCGACGCGCAGCAGCGGCAGCTGGCCGCGGTCCGGGACTCGTTCGCCGGCCTTGCGGTGCATGAGCTTGCCTACCGGGCCGGTGAACCTGTGGGCGCGGACGCGCTGCGTGACGTGGCCGACGCGCTGTACGGCAAGTTGCCCGGCGCCGACCCCGTGCCGGTCGCCGCGTCCGAACAGTTGCTGCGAGTGGACGGCGACGGTTCGGACTTCGTGCTGTCGATGCCGCTGCCGTTGGCCGAACCGGGTGCGGTCGATGCTGCGCGGGCGGGCGACGACCTGGTGGTCACCGTCGGCGGTTCCCGCCGCGTGCTCGCGTTGCCGAACGCGTTGCGGCGCTGCGCCGTCGTCGGCGGCGACTTCGACGGGACACGGCTGCGGGTACGCTTCCGGCCTGATCAGGAACGCGGGTCGGGTCCGGAGAGCGGGCCTGGTCCGGAAGGCGGGACAGCGCACAGCGATGAGTGAGCAGTTCAACGAGCGATCCGAGGGCGGTCGCTTCGGCGACGAGACCGCGCGGGTGCTGTCCGCGGTGCAGGACTGGGCGACGCGCACGTTCCCGGAGTCGGCCGAGCAGCACGCGAGCGGTACCTGTCAGTGGTGTCCGATCTGCCAGTTCGTCGCGGTGCTGCGCGGGGAACGTCCGGACGTGACCGATCGCGTGGTCGAGGCGGGGACGGCGCTGCTGTCGGCGTTCCGTGCGTTCATGGACGCGACCGTGCCGCATCCCGAAGGGCACGCGGGGCACGATGATGCTCAGCCGGCGCCCCCGCGCGTGCAGCGCATCGACCTGGGCAAGCCGGACGGATCGCGTCCCCGGCCGAAGCCGTACCCGGACGCCGGCGCCTGACGTGAGCGAGGCGCTCGCGATCGGCGTGGACATCGGCGGCACGAAGATCTCGGCCGGAGTGGTCGACAGCACCGGCGCGGTGATCGACCGCGAGCGCAGACCGACACCCGGTGCGGACGTGGCGCTGACCGAGGCCGCGATCGTGGACGTCGTCACGGCGCTCGCGGCGCGGTACAAGGTCGCGTGTGTCGGCATCGGCGCGGCCGGATGGATCGGCGCCGACCGCGCGACGGTGCTGTTCTCGCCGCACCTGGCCTGGCGCAACGAGCCGCTGCGGGACGCGCTGGCCGAGCGGATCGGACTGCCGCTGGTTGTGGAGAACGACGGCAACGCCTCGGCGTGGGCCGAGTACCGGTTCGGCGTCGCGCGCGGCCACACGTCGCTGGTGTGCGTCACCCTCGGCACCGGCATCGGCGGCGGGCTGGTGCTGGACGGTTCGCTGTACCGCGGTGCGAGCGGGATCGCGTGCGAGTACGGGCACATGACGATCGTCCCGGACGGGCGGGCGTGCGCGTGCGGGAACCGGGGCTGCTGGGAGATGTACGCATCCGGGCGCGCGCTCGCTCGCGATGCGCGCGAGTTGGTAGCGGAGTCGCCCACCGTCGCCGCGCGGCTGATTGAGCTGGCCGGGAGTGCGGACGCGATCACCGGGCCGATGGTCACCCAGGCGGCCGCTGAGGGCGATCCGGCCGCGGAGTCGATCTGCACCACGATGGGCCGCTGGCTCGGGCGCGGGTTGGCGAACCTGGCAGCCGCGCTGGACCCGTCCATCTTCGTGATCGGCGGCGGTGTCTCGGAGGCGGGCGAACTGCTGCTGCGCCCCGCCCGCGAGGAGTTCGCGCACACGTTGACCGGCCGCGGCTTCCGTCCGGTCGCGGCGATCCAGGCGGCGGCATTCGGTGCGGACGCCGGCCTCGTCGGCGCCGCCGATCTGGCGCGCGACCTGTGCTGATGCGCTAGCCGAAGGCGTCGCTGATCGCGTTGCGTCCGTCGCGGGCCAGGGCGCTGTACGAGTAGGTGCCGTGCTCGCGCAGTTCGCGGGCGGCTGCGACGAGGGCGCCGAGCGCGGTGAACGCGAACGATCCGCCCACCGAGACGCGCGCCACGCCGGCCGCGGCGAGTTCGGACACCGGGGGCGCTGTGGCCATCGCGAGGACGTTCACCGGGCGGTCAACCTCGGCGAGCACGCTGCGGATGTCCGCCAGCTCGGTGAGACCGGGTGCGTACAGGACATCGGCCCCGGCCTCCTGGTACGCCTGCAGCCGCTTGACCGTGTCGGCCAGATCGTCTTTGCCGTGCAGGTGATTCTCGGCGCGCGCCGTCAGGACCAGGTTGTCGTCCGCCGCCTCGGCCGCGGCCCGAACGCGCTCGACCGCGAGTTCCATCGGGTAGATCTCGCTGCCGCTCCAGTCCTCGACCGAGCAGCCTGCCAGGCCGGTGTCGACTGCAGCTCGGATCGTCGCTGCGACGCCGTCCGGCTCGTCGGCGAAGCAGTTCTCCAGATCCGCGGACACCGGGACGTCGACCGCTTGGACGATCGTGGCGGCGTGGTCGAGTGCCTCCTCGCGCGTGACCGCGCCGTCGAACCTGCCGAGTGTCATCGCGAACCCGCTGCTCGTCGTGGCCAGCGCGTTGAAGCCCAGGGAGACAAGCAGCTTGGCCGAGCCGATGTCCCACGGGTTGGGGATCAGCAGCGGCTTGCCCGGGACGTGCATGGCGCGGAACGCTTCGGTCTTCGAGGTCATGCCCGCACGCTATCCCTGCGCCCTGACTGCGTCTGCCAGTTTTCGACCGCCCTCGGTTCGCACCGATAGCCTCGGCGGTCATGGCGGCCGAAAACCTATTGATCACTGGGACGGTGGGTGTCGGCAAGACCACGGTGGCCGAGGCCGCGGGACAACTGCTCGCGGGGCGCGAAGTGCCGCACGCGGTCATCGATCTTGATCAGATCCGCCTGTTGTGGCCAAGCCCGGATGCCGATCGGTTCAATCTCGCGATCGAGCTCCGGAACCTTGCGTCGCTCGCGGCCAACTATCGCGACGCGGGGGCGCAACGGTTGGTGCTGGCGGGCGTGATCGAGCGTCGGTCGGATCTCGCGGAGTACGAACGTGCTTGCGGCGGCGCGGTCGTCGTCGTGCGTCTGCTTGGTGCCGCATCGACGATCGAACAGCGACTCTCGATGCGCCACATGCACTCGCCGGAGGAACTGGCCTGGCACCTAGCCCGCCGAGCGGAGTTGGACTCGATTCTCGATGCCGCCCAGGTTTCGGACGCGGACATTGTCATCGCCGAGCGCACGCCTACGGTTGCGACCGAGGTGCTTCAGCTCGCCGGGTGGTGATGTCAGGCCAAGGTCTCATCCGGCGGTTCCGGCTGCTCGTGAGCTGACTGGTCTATCGAGTCGGCGGCGGATGTGTCGTTTTTGATCTTCATGGTGTTGTCGACGGGGTAGCTGGCCGGCGGGACTGTGTAGGTGTGTCCGGTGGGTGAGGTCCAGGTCGTGGTTCCGTCTTGCTCGCGGACAAGAGTCCAGCCGCCTTCATGGATGCCGTAGTGGATGCGTTCGCACGCGGGGACGATGTTGGTGGCGTTCGTGTGGCCGCCTCGGCTCCACCACTGGACGTGGTGCAGGTCGGACTTGGCCGCCGGCCGTTCGCAGCCGGGGGCTCGGCAGGTGCGGTCTCTGGCGATGACGTACTGGGCGAGGTCGGCAGGGGGCTCGTAGGTGGTGCGGCCGTAGTCGACCAGATGACCGAGTTCGTCGGTGACGAGGCGTCGCCATGTTCCGGACGGGTCGGCCGCCAATCTGCGGGCGAGGTCGGCGGGGATCGGGCCGTGGCCGTCGAGTTCGCCGGGTTGCTCGTCCATGCCCAGCAGGGTGGACAGCGCTACCGAGACGTTGATCTGGGGACGCAGCCCGTGATACCGCGGCGCCTGTGCACCGGACCGGGTCGCCACCGCCGTGTCCATTTTGATCTTCACTCCGGAGCCCAGCTCAGAGTCGTCGCGACCGGCGGTGTCCATTTTGATCTTCACCCCGGTGCCCAGGCCGGTCGTCTCATCGGTGCCGCACTCGCCTGCGGTGTCTTTTTTGATCCTCACGCCCTCATCGGTGCTGGGTTCTTTCCCGCATCCCGTGTCTTTTTTGATCTTCACGCCGGCGGGTGCGTCGCCGTTGAGGTAGTCGGCGCAGATCTGCACCAGCCCGTCCGCCCGGCGTTGGGCCTTGGTGCGCGGATCGTCGACCGAGCGGATCTGGTCGGCCTTCGCATCGACGGCGGCCGCGACGGTGGCGGCGCCCTCGGCCGGCAGCGGCGCACCCAGGTAGGCCATGCCGTTGTCTTGAGGAAGGACCCACACGTCGCGATCCTCCGCGGCGCGGGCGGCTTTCTCGGCGGCGCTGCGCGGGTCGGCCGCGATCCCGGCCCTGCGCAGCTTGCGGCGGAAGGCGGCCATCGTCGGTGCCGGATCACTGATCCGCTCCGGCTCCGGCAACACCGTTGCCTCGACCTCGCGGGCGGCGGTGTCATCCAAGACGCGGACGGTATCCACCACGGCGGACGCGTGCCGCGCCGTCAATCGGCCCTGTTCCAGCGCGGCCAGCGTGTCCGGCAGTCGATGCACCAGATCAGTCGCGGTGTGGATCCGCGCCTGCGCGCCGGTCACTGATTCGGCGAGGGCGGTCTTGACGTCCTCCTTCGCCCACTGGCGGTCCAGCCTCGGCGCAGGCTGGCCGGCATGCGGCTCGTCTATCAAGGCCGCGATCATCCGGGTCTGCAGCGCAGCGGCCCAGGCCTGCAGCCGTTCCAACCCGACCAGCGCGTCCACCCGCCCGGCCTGCGACAGGCGCGCGGGATCCAGCTGCGCGAGCACGCCAGCGGTGGCCGAACCCGGTGTCACGTTCACCGTCCACGCCGCCGCCGAATCCGGATGCAGCCGCACCTCCCAGGCGTTCGGCACATGCGCGAACGCACCCGTCCGATCGAACTCCACTGCTTGACTCATACCGTCAAACTAGCGGCAGGGTCTGACAGTTTCCCGTGGCCGATTCGCCATATCCACAAAGAGGATCCCGTCCATTTTGATCTTGACTAGAGAGGCGCCGATCCGAGCTGGAACGCAACCCGGCAACGCAAACTAGGGCGAAGATCAGACCGTCTCCGTCGCCGCCGACGAAGAGCACCACAGGCAGACCGCAACCCGGCAACGCAACAGGGCGCGAAGACCAAACCGTCCCCGTCGCCGCCGAAGAGGAGCGACCACAGGTAGGCCGCAACCCGGCAGAGCAACCGAAGTGAAGATCAAACTGACCGCCGTCGCCGCCCACCCCGAGTGAGCAGAGCTGGAACGCGACCCGGCAACGCAACCAGGGCGAAGATCAAACGGTCCCCGTCGCCGCCGACGAAGAGCACCACAGGCAGACCGCAACGCGGCAACGCAACCAGGGCGAACATCAGACCGTCCCCGTCGCCGCCGACGAAGAGCACCACAGGCAGACCGCAACCCGGCAGCGCGACGCGAACGAAGATCAAGCCGTCTCCGTCGCCGCCGCCGAAGAGCACCACAGGCAGACCGCAACCCGGCGGCGCATCCAAAGCGAAGATCAAGCCGTCTCCGTCGCCGCCGACGAAGAGCAACCACAACGAGACCGCAACGCGGCAACGCAACCAGGGCGAAGATTAAACCGAGCTCCGCCGCCGAAGGTCCGAGAGAAGCAACGAGCAGCTGGCTGGCAGGATGTGCGGGTGCCGACCGTTCGCGTGCTGAGTTATAACGTCCGCTCGATGCGGGACGACCGCGCCGCCCTGGGCCGGGTCATCAGCTCGGCCCGTCCGGACGTGGTGTGCGTCCAGGAGGCGCCGCGGTTCGCCCGCTGGCGTTCGCTGTGTGCCGAACTCGCCCGCCGCAGCGGGATGGTGGTCGTGACCGGCGGCCGCACCGCGGCGGCGCAACTGATCATCTCCAACCTCGGCGTGGACGTGATCACGACCGTGGACACCAAGTTCAGCAAGGATCGCGGGCTGCACCAGCGCGGCGTGGCGATCGCGGTGCTGCGCAAGCACGGCGCGACCTTCGCGGTCGCCGGCACGCATCTGGACCTGGACGAGGCAGCCCGGCTGCGCCACATCGACGAACTCGAGCACGCGATCGCGGAGCACGTACCGGACGAGATCCCGGTCGTCGTCGCCTGCGACGCGAACGCAAAGCCCGGCTCACCCACCTGGCAGGCCCTGACCCAGCACCGGCGCGACGCGTTCGCGGTCGCGGGAACCGGCACGGGCTACACGTCCACCGCGGCGAACCCACACCAGCGCATCGACGGCATCTTCGTCGACCCGCGCATCACCGTGACGCACGCGGAAGTGGTCAACCATCCGGACGCGGCGCTGGCGAGTGATCATCTCGCGGTGCTTGCCGAACTGGAGATCTAGCAACGGCATTCAGACGATCGCACCGTCATCGTCGTCGTCCGGACGGGCCCGTAGCCGCATCACCAGGATCGCGGTACTGACGAGCACTCCGCACACCCCGAGGAACATCACGAACCGGTTGCCCAGCGCCAGGTGCGTTCCGAAGACGAGCAGCAGCACCGACACCGCCAGCACCAGGATCGCCACGAGGGTCGGAGGCGCGAATCGGGGCAGCGGCGGCGGCACCGGCGGCACGTAGTGCTGCTCGTCCAGCCAAGCCAACTCGTCCGCATCGGCGGGAGTCTGCTCCAACCGGGCCCGCCAGTCCGCGTCCTCGCGGGACAGCGCCTTCTCGGCGTTGCGGATCGCGGTGACGGTGTCGACGTGCCAGTCGGCGATCAGGTCCGCGAACGCGGCATCGGTGTCGACGCCGGCCAGCGGATCCGGACGCGGCTCCGGCGGCTCCTCAGTCGCCGGCGGGGGAGTGCCGCCGGTCGCCCGGATCACCGCAGAGACGATCGTTCGCGCGTCGACGCGCTCCTCGGCGGCCACGAACAGCCGCCGCCCGGCCGGATGGTCCGGCGAGTCACCGAGATACGCGGCGATCCGCGACCTCCCCAGCGCCGCCAGCAAAACGTCCCCGAACTCGGGGGAGACGTCCATCAGCGGCACGTACCGGACCGCCGGCAGTCCGTTGTCGTGCGGCCGGGCACCGTCGCCTCCGTTCGCCGATGGGGTCGTACCGGCGTTCACGGCGTCGCGCTGCCCTCGGCCTCGCGCCCAGCCAGCACGGACCGGATGAATTCCACGCTGCCGGCGAAGATCTGCTCGGCGTCGTTGTCCAGGGTCGCCACGTGGTAGCTGTTCTCGAGCACGACCTCGTCGACGTCCGTCGCGGTCGCGCGGGTGAGCAGCAGCTTCGCCGACAGCGGCTCGACGACGTGATCCTCGGCGCTGCGGTACAGCCGGACCGGTGCCGTCACATTGCCCAAGTCGCGCAGCACGACCGTCCACAGCCGCTGCAGCGAGGCGAACGCGGCCACCGGCGTGCGGTCGTACGCGGTCTCTGCGACGCCCGCCTTCTTGATGTCGCCACCGATGGCCGGACGGGAGTGCACCGCCCACGAGATGAACGGCGCGAACTTGGCGTCGAACCGCTCCGTCGCGTAGGACGGGTTGACGAGCACCAGCCCGGCGACGCCGGACGGACGCTCCTCGGCGAGCCGGGTGACCAGCGTGCCGCCCATCGACAGCCCGAAGGCGAACACCTGCTCGCAGCGCGCCAGCAGCTCGTCGTGGGTGCGCTCGATCGTCGCGTACCAGTCCTGCCAACCGGTGCGGTTGCAGTCCTGCCAGCGCGTGCCGTGGCCGGGCAGGAGCGGCACGCGGACGGTGTAGCCGGCGGCCGCCAGGTGCTCCGCCCACGGCCGCATGCTGGCCGGCGTCCCCGTGAAACCGTGGCTGAGCAGGACGCCCACGCTTCCGCCGTCGGCGGAGTACGGCTCGGCGCCAGGAAGCAGTGACACGTCGCGGTCCGTCCTCGTGCGGTGTTCGGACCCCCATCATGCCCGCCGCCGCTGGTGGGCACCACGGCGCGGGCAATACAGTGCACTACTGTCTGGATAGACAAATCGGTGCAGGTGCGGCCGGCAGCCGGGTGGGGAGTACGACAACAGTGTTCTACTGGCTCGCGAAGTTCGTCCTTCTCGGGCCGCTGCTGCGTGGGCTGTGGCGGCCGTGGGTCGAGGGTTTGGAGAACATTCCCGACGACCGGCCCGCGATCCTGGCCAGCAACCACCTGTCGTTCTGCGACTCGTTCTTCATGCCGGTCATGGTCAAGCGCAAGGTCACCTTCCTGGCCAAGGCCGAGTACTTCACCACGCCGGGCCTGAAGGGCGCGTTGTCGAAGATGTTCTTCGCCGGCGTCGGCCAGGTGCCGATCGACCGCTCCGATCCGGACGCGTCCCGCGCCGCGCTGAACACCGGTGTGCGCGTGCTGCGTGAGGGCAAGCTGCTCGGCATCTACCCCGAGGGCACCCGTTCGCCGGACGGACGCCTCTACCGCGGCAAGACCGGCGTGGCCCGCATGGCTCTGGAGTCCGGCGCGGTGGTGATCCCGTGCGCGATGGTGAACACCGCGATCATCCAGCCGGAGGGGCGCAAGATCCCGAAGCTGCGTCCGCGACCCGGGGTCGTCTTCGGCAAGCCCCTCGACTTCTCCCGCTACGAGGGCATGGCCGGTGACCGGTTCGTCGAGCGCTCGATCACCGACGAGATCATGTACGAGCTGATGCAGCTTTCCGGCCAGGACTACGTCGACCAGTACGCGGCCAAGGTGAAGCACGAGCACGGCCTGAACAAGGCGTTCGGCTATCGCGTCCCGGACTCGCGCGTCTCCTGAGACCCGTGCGCTACTTCTACGACTGCGAGTTCATCGAGGACGGTCGCACCATCGACCTGGTCTCGATCGGTGTCGTCGGTGAGGACGGCCGCGAGTTCTACGCGGTGTCCACGGAGTTCGACGAGTCCCGGGCGATCGACTGGGTGCGCAAGCACGTCCTGGACAAGCTTCCGTCGCCGGCCGACCCCGCGTGGCGCCCGCTCGAACGCATCCGCGACGACCTGTTCGCGTTCCTGACCGAGCCCGGCGAGGCGATCGAGCTGTGGGCGTGGATGGCGGCGTACGACCACGTCGCGCTCGCGCAGCTCTGGGGCGACATGCGCGCGCTGCCGCGTCAGATCCCGCGCTTCACCCACGAGCTGCGGCAGCGGTGGGAGGACGCCGGCTCGCCGCCACTGCCCGCCGCGCCGCCGGACCAGCACGACGCGCTGGCGGACGCCCGGCACAACCTGGCGCGCTGGAAGGCGATCGAGATCTTGGAAAGCTCGGGCTACCCCCCGGTAGATCGATAGGTTGTCCGCATGAAAATCGGTGTGCTTACCGGGGGTGGCGACTGCCCCGGCCTCAACGCGGTGATCCGGGCTGCCGTGCGCAAGGGCGTCGGCGTGTACGGCCACGAGTTCGTGGGGTTCCGCGACGGCTGGAAGGGTCCGCTCGAGAACATCACGATGCCGCTCGGCATCCCCGAGGTCCGCGGGATCCTGCCACGCGGCGGGACGATCCTCGGCTCCTCGCGCACCAACCCGTTCAAGGTCGACGGGGGGATCGAAAAGGTCACCGGGAACCTGCACGCGCTCGGCGTCGACGCGCTGATCGCGATCGGCGGCGAGGACACGCTCGGCGTCGCGACCCGGCTGCGCGAACTGGGCGTGCGCGTGGTCGGCGTCCCGAAGACGATCGACAACGACCTGAACGCGACCGACTACACGTTCGGCTTCGACACGGCCGTCAACATCGCGATGGAGGCAATTGACCGGCTGCACACCACGGCCGAGTCGCACCACCGCGCGCTCATCGTCGAGGTGATGGGACGGCACGCGGGCTGGATCGCGCTGCACGCGGGCATGGCTGGCGGCGCGAACGTGATCCTGATCCCCGAGCAGCCGTTCTCATTGGACAAGGTGTGCTCGTACGTCGAGAGCCGCTTCCAGTCGCACTACGCGCCGATCCTGGTCGTGGCCGAGGGGGCGACTCCTGACGG
>DASTXN010000120.1:0-40771 GCA_035765515.1 Jatrophihabitantaceae bacterium
CCGCGCTGTTGTTCGACGGCGAGCTGGTGGACGCGCTGCCCGCCGATCCGTGGGACGTCCCGGTGACGGACGCGGTCACGCCGGGCGGCTGGCGGCGGCTGCCGGTGGAGGGGCGATTGGACGCGGAATAGTCGGATCGGCGAACATGGTTAGCAGTCGTAGAGTGCGAGTGCCAGGACGGTGACCATCACCGGGCGGCACGGAGCGCGAGAACGTCCGGAGGAACACACGATGCCCACCTATCAGTACGCCTGCACCAACGCCGCCTGTGGCAACGAGTTCGAGCTGGTGCAGTCGTTCACCGATCCCGCCGCGAGCGAGTGCCCGGCCTGCCAGGGCCCGGTGCGCAAGGTGTTCTCCGCGGTAGGCGTGGTGTTCAAGGGTTCCGGCTTCTACCGAACCGACAGCCGCGCTGGTGCCGGCTCTAAGGGCTCGGGCGGCGCGTCCGGCTCGAAGGGTTCCGAGTCCACAACGGGGGGCTCCGCGTCGAAGCCCGACTCGTCCTCCTCGTCGTCGGCGTCCTCGAGCTCGTCGACGTCCTCGAGCTCGTCGAGTGCGTCCGCAAGCTCGTCAGCGTCCTCGTCCGCCAAGACTCCCGCCAACAACTAACCTCCGCAGCGGCCTTCTCCACGCCCGGACCAAAATCTGGCCGGAAATCTGGTCGCACCGCGGGGGAAGCAGGCGGGCTGTCCACAGGGCGGCGTGTCGTCCACAGCCCCGGGTCGATCGCTGCGGACGGTCGGCCCGGCGCCCTACCGTCGCGGCCATGTTCGGTTTCTCCACGGCCCGGTTGGCGTGGCTGGGGCGCTGGCCCCGGCGGGCGGCCGCGCTCGGCTGCCTGCTGCTGGCGTTTGCCAGCGCGGTCTCCTCGCGGCACGGCCCGCGGGCGGGCGCGTCCGGTCCCGCGAACCCGTTGCTCGCGCGGCTGCGGGACGGTCAGGTGGCCGCCTCGGTCGCCCTATCCGACGCGGGCGCCGCTGGGTTCCTACGCGCGGGCGACCGGGTGGATCTATACGCGACGCCCGGCTCGTCCGGCGATCCACCGACCTGCGCGGCTGTCGGCCGTACCCCGCTCGGCAGCGGGCTGCGCGTGCTCGCCGTCGACGGCCCGTCCGGCGGCCTCGGCGGCGACGGAACCAGCCGACTGGTCGTCGCCATGGCACGCGGCGCTGCGGTGCAGCTCGCAACGCTGCAATCGTGTGGAATGTTCGCTGTTCTGGACAAAGACCCCTAACATCTCGGCCAACGGGCAGCGTGCCGCTGTCCCGACCGAGGAGGCGTGATGCTCAAGGGGTTCAAGAACTTCCTGATGCGCGGCGACGTAATAGTCGTGGCGGTCGGTCTAGTGGTGGCTCTGGCGTTCAGCGGACTGATCAAGGCGTTCACAGACTTCATCATCAACCCGCTGATCTCCGCAGCGCAGGGCGGCAAGAGCCTCGGCCTCGGCGTCCAGCTCCGCAAGGGCGGCACCAAGACGACCTTCCTCGACGTCGGTTCGTTCATCTCCGCCGTCATCTACTTCATCATCTTCATGCTGGTCGTGTACTACCTGATCGTGGTTCCCTACAAGACGATCATGAAGCGGCGGGGCAAGACGGTCTTCGGTGAGCCGGCCGCGACCGCAACCTGCCCGGCGTGCCTGTCCGACGACCTGCCGGTCGGTGCCAGCAAGTGCAAGTACTGCGCCAGCGACCTGCCGCGCGCACCGCAGACGGGCGCCACGACACCGGGGTTGTAGCAGCAGCGCGCGGCCGTCACTCGTGGTGCGGCGGCCGTCACTCGTGGTGCGGTGGGCGCTGCTCGCGGTACCAGTCCGCGTCGCGTTCCGCGGAACGCGAGCGGTCGCCCCACGCCTCGTCGCGCTCGGCTTCGGCCACCCGAGGTAGCACTGGTCGATCGTCACGGCCGGCGGGACCGCTACCGGATTTGGGCCGGCGCGGCTGCTGCTGGCTCGGCTCGCGCTCGTCCGCTTCGCGGCGGTCGCCGCGCTCGTCCGGGTCGTCGCCTTCGTGGTCACCGGCAGAGTCACGGCCGGTCACGGGCAGTTGACCCATTCGTCGGTGCCGTCGGCGAACACCTGGCGCTTCCAGACCGGTAGCCGGTGCTTGACCTCTTCGACCAGGCGCGCGCACAGTGCGAACGCCTCGGCGCGGTGTGCGGTGGAGACGGCCGCGACGAGCGCATTGTCGCCGACGGCCAGCGTGCCGGTGCGGTGGCTGACGGCCAGGCCGAGGACCTGCGGGTCGGCCGCGACCTCTGCGGCGATCTGTTCCAACACCTGTTGCGCGCTCGGGTGCGCCTGGTACTCCAGTTCGATCACGTTACGTCCGGAGTCGACCTCGCGGACGACGCCGCAGAAGCTCACCACGGCGCCTGCGCCGCGGTGACCGGCGGCCGCCTCGTGCGCGGCGACGTCGAGCGGCTCGGCCGACACCTGGACGAGACCTACCTGCACGCTGCTGCTCACGCCTGCCCCTCGACTCCGCCGCCGGGCCGGTGATCGCCGCCGCCGAGTTGGTCCACGGCGTGCTCGAGCAGCGGCGCCAATACGGCGAAGCCGTCGCGGACACCGCCCGGGGAACCGGGCAGGCACACCACCAGGGTCGAGCCGATCGCGCCGGCGATCCCGCGCGAGAGCGCCGCGGTCGGCACGGTCGGATACGAACTCATCCGGATCGCCTCGGCGATACCCGGGATCTCGCGGTCCAGCAAAGGGCGCACCGCCTCGGGCGTCACGTCGGTGGGCGTGAGCCCGGTGCCGCCGTTGGTCAGCACGACCTGCGCACGCCTGGCAAGCGCGTCCTTGATCGCAACCTGGATCGCCGCGACGTTGTCCGGAACGATCACCGGGTCGGCGACGGTGTGCCCGGCATCGGCCAGCAGTGACGCCAGCAGCCGTCCGGACTCGTCGGGGCGCTGACCGGCCGCCGAGCGGTTCGAGCAGGTGATGACGGCCGCGATCATGCCCGATTCCATTCGCCGCTGCGGCCACCGGCCTTGTTCTCGAGACGGACGTCCGTCAGCTGCGCACCGCGATCGACGGCCTTGACCATGTCGTAGAGCGCGAGCCCGGCGACCGTGACCGAGGTCAGCGCCTCCATCTCGACTCCTGTGCGGTCGGCGGTGCGGGTGGTGGCGGTGATCTCGACGCAGTCGGTGCGGAGTTGCAGGTCCACGGTGACGCCGTGCAGGGCGACTGGATGGCACAGCGGCACGAGGTCCGGTGTGCGTTTGGCGGCGGCCAGTCCGGCGATGCGCGCAACGGCCAGCGCGTCGCCCTTCGGCAGACCGTCGCGGCGCAGCAGTTCGATCACCTCCGGCGTCGTGACGAAGCGCCCAGTCGCGGTCGCGGTGCGGGCCGTGACGTCCTTGCCGGACACGTCGACCATCCGCGCCGCACCGTGCTCGTCCAGATGCGTGAGCTCCACACGGACGAGCGTAGTCAGCCCGAGCCCGGCACGACGACGCCCGCTTCGTACGCGCGGACGACGAGCTGCACCCGATCGCGGCAGTCCAGCTTCGCGAGCAGGCTGCTCACGTGGCTCTTGACCGTCGCCTCGCCGATGAACAGCTCGCTCGCCAGCTCGGCGTTGTTCAGCCCCCGCGCCACGCCGACCAGCACGTCCCGCTCGCGCGCGGACACCGGCGGCAGGGCTTCGCGCGGGTCGAGCCGGGCGGTGAACTCGGCGATCAGCCGGCGCGTCACCGACGGCGCGATCAAGGCGTCGCCGCGGCCCACGATCTTGATGGCGGCGATCAGCTCGTCCGGTGGCGAATCTTTGAGCAGGAATCCGCTAGCACCGGCCCGCAACGCGTTGAACACGTATTCGTCGAGGTCGTAGGTCGTCAGCACCAGCACCGCGATACCAGGGAGTTCGGCGGCCACGCGTCGCGTCGCCTCGATGCCGTCCAGTCGGGGCATTCGGATGTCCATGAGCACCACGTCCGGTCGCAACTCGGCCGCCAGCTCGACCGCCTCCAGCCCGTCCGCCGCCTCGCCCACCACCGCGAGGCCCGGTTCGCCGTCGAGGAGCTTACGAAAGCCGGCACGCACCAGCATCTGGTCGTCGGCGATCAGCAGCCGCAGTGTCATGCGGGCTCCAACGACGCGGACCCGACCGGCAGCAACGCGCGAATGGTCCAGCCGCCGCCCGGCGCCGCGCCCGCGGCCACCGTGCCGCCGAAGATGCTGACGCGCTCGCGCATGCCGAGCAGGCCGTGCCCGGCGCCGACGCCGTCGAGACCGACATCGCCCGGCCCGCCGGACCCGTCGTCCTGGACGGACACCTCCAACTCGTTGCGGCGGTAACAGAGCCGGACGACCACGCGACGCGCGTGCGCATGCTTGAGCACGTTGGTCAGTGATTCCTGCACGATGCGGTACGCCGTCAGCTCCACCCCGGCGGGAACCGGGAAACGCTCACCCTCCACCTGCAGCTCCACCGCGACGCCGGCGTCACGCGCCTGCTCGACGAGTCCGTCGAGTTGTTCGAGCGTCGGCTGCGGCGCGAGCTCGAGGGGCACGTCTACCTGACGCAACAGACCGAGCAGCCTGCGCAGATCGACGAGCGCCTCGCGCCCGGTGCGTTCGACGGAACCGAGCACCGCCTCGACCGACGCCACGTCGACAGCCGAGTGCGCGAGCGCTCGACGTTCGGCCGCCGCCTGCACCACGATCACCGACAGGCTGTGCGCGACCACATCGTGCAGCTCGCGCGCGATGCGGGCGCGCTCTTGCTCGACCGCCTCGGTCGTCCGTCGCTGCGAGTCGTGCGCCGCGATGGCTTCGCGCAGCCGCGCCTCGCGCGCCTCGTCCGTCCGCCGGTTGATCAAGGCCCCGGCAGCGCAGGCGATGACCGGCCAGACGAGCAGCGGCAGGAAGTCCCCGTCGCCCCCGCCGAAGGCCTGCGCGAGGATCTGTCCGACGGCGAAGTACCCCGCGAAAGCGGCGGCGCCCCAGACGAGCCGGCGCCCCTGGTTGAGCGACCCGACACAGTAGGCGGCCGCGACGATCGCGACGAATCCCTCGAACGGCCCTTGCGCGTGCGCCGGCCACAACGCCCCCGACCAGACGCTGACCACCACGATCGTCAGGAACGGGGCGAGCAGCGGGGCGCGGCGGCGAAGGCCGAGGGTCACGACCGCAGCGGCGAGGAACGCGATGTGCGCCGCCGGCGCGCCCGGATACAACGTGCTGTGCGGCGAGCGCGAGACGTTGACGATGCCGATGACCAGGATCGCGAGCGGCGCCGCCCAGTCGAGGGCGGCCCGCCGCAGCCGCGGGTGCGTCAGCCGGTTCATGCGTGGACCGTAGCGCCGTCGGCACCCTGGACGCGTCCCCCGTTGGGACGGGATCCATTCCCCCACCGGACGGATCGTCGTGCCGCCCGATTTCCGCCTGCGGGCGGAGCCGAACCAGTCCGCCGGCCGAAGCGGTTGCCGCCTCGGCGCGCATACCTTTCGCTGCGCCGCGACGGTCGCGGGACTGGAGGAGGTTCGACATGATCAGCATTCGGACGAAGATTGCTGCGGGCTCCATGAGCCTGCTCGCCGCCGCGGCAGCCGTGACGGTGCCTGCGCTGCTCGGCTCGGCCGGCGCGGCAACAGCGCCGAACGAGTTCACCGTGCACGCGCTGCACGGCGCCGACACCACGATCGATGCGGGCCGCAAGGGCTTCAGCGCCGGTGACGACGACCTGAGCACGATGCACCTGATGCGAGCAGGCAAGTCCGTCGGCTGGGGCGTCACCGACTGCCTCACCGTGCACGTCGGCCAGGCGCACGCACAGCAGTTGTGCACGTTCGCGCTGCACTTCGGCAGGGGGCAGATCGTCGCCACCGGCGCGGTCAGCTCCGGACCGCAAGGCCCCGGAACCTTCAGCATCGCCATCACGGGCGGCACCGGTCACTACCGGAATGCGCAGGGCCAACTGCTCGTCACCGCGACCAGCGGCAGGTCTGTCCCGATCACGGTCGAGCTGACCGGCTGAGAGATCGCACTGAAACGGGCGCGGGCCGTCACTTCAGAAGGCCCGCGCCCGTGGCTTTCGGCATGATGGGCCGATCATGCGAATCTCCACGTCCCGACGCCAGCTCCTCGCCGGCATCGCCGCCGCCGCGCTGGCCGTCGCGGCGCTGGTTGCGCTAGTGGTGCAGCACAGTCACAGCCCACGGGCCGGGTTGACCGGCGCGGTTTCGATTCCCGCATCCGGCGGCGCCCACCTCGCGGGCCGGGTCTACACGCCAGCAGGCTCGGGGACCTTCCCGCTCGTCGT
Organism: Jatrophihabitantaceae bacterium; assembly: GCA_035765515.1. GTDB lineage: Bacteria > Actinomycetota > Actinomycetes > Mycobacteriales > Jatrophihabitantaceae > DASRSS01. The sequence goes on from DASTXN010000120.1 coordinate 6,276, forward strand.
CATGCCGGGCAGCTGGGGTTCACCGCCCACCGAATACGCGGCCGTAGCGACCGGTTTCGCGGCACTCGGCTACCAGGTCGTCGTGTACTCGCAGCGAGGTTTCGGCGGGTCCACCGGCGCCATCGACTTCGCCGGGACGGCAACTCGCGACGACGTAAGCACGGTGATCGACTGGGCCCGGGCGCACACGTCGGCCAACGACGGGCCGGTCGCGACCGTCGGCATGTCCTACGGCGCGGGCATAGGCCTGCTGGCCGCCGAGCACGACTCCCGGATCAAGGCAGTGGCAGCGATCAGCGGCTGGGCCGACTTCACGCATGCTCTCGCCCCGGGAGGCACGCCGAGCGAGGCGGACTACCAGCTGCTGTTCTCGGCGGCGCTCACCGACTGGAAGGTCAGCCCGCAGCTGCGCACGCTCATCACCCAGCTGCGCGACAAGAAGCCGGCCGCCGCACTGGCCACGATGCGCGCGATGTCGCCGTCCCGGTCGGCTGCTGACGGGGTGTCCGCGCTGAACAAGAACAAGACCGCCGTGTTTCTCGCGGGCGCTTACGAGGACTCCCTCGTGGCCTCGGGAACCCTGATCGATCTGTACGACAAGCTGACCGGGCCGAAGCATCTCGTGCTCTTCCCGGGCGACCATGACGCGAGCGTGCTCTCCGTGCCGGGCTCGCCGGGCACCGCGCTGTGGCTCTCCGCGGCGCAGTGGGTTGCGCACTACATCAACGGCGGCAAGGCGATCAGCCAAAAACCGGTACAGCTCAAGGACGCGGTAACAGGGGCAGTGCACAGCTACGCTGCGTTCCCTGCAGTAAAGTCTGCGGACCCGGTGCGGCTCGGTGCGGCAACCGGCTCGCCCGCGACGGGTTCGCTCGCCGCGTCGTCGGCTGTCTCCGCGTGGAAGCGATCGATAAGCGCGGCCGTAGCGACAGGAGCCGATGCGGGACCGCAACAGGCCGTTACGGGCAAGGCGTACCAGTTCCCGTCGACGGCCATCGCGAACGTCGCACGAACCGCCGGAGCCGTGTGGAGCGGCCAACCGGTGACTCCTGACGAGACGATCGCCGGCGTGCCGACGGTGCATGTCGGCGTCTCGTCCACCGCGTCGAGCGCCTCCCTGTTCGCGTATCTGTACGACGTGAACGGATCCGGTACCGGCACGCTGATCAGCTACGGCACGCGGACGCTGACCGGCAAACCCGGCGCGACGCAGGCGGCGGACATCGACCTCGGCCCCATCGCGTGGACGGTCGCGGCCGGACATCACCTGAGCCTCGTGATCGACTCGGTGGACGCGCGCTACCTGGGTCGCAGCGTGCCCGGCTCGACGATCACGCTGAGCTCGACTGCGGCCGACCCGGCGACGCTCACCGTCCCGGTCGGTTGAGCGCCACGTCCGATCCCTCTGCGAGCGCTGCAAGCACGGATCGGTAGTGCTCGGCGGTGACGCGTCCGGCGAGCAGGTCGGCGGTGACCTCGCGCTCGACGTCCTCGGCCGAGCCGACCAACGCGTCGGGCGGGATGAAGCGGACGGCTGCGGCGCGCCGCCAGGTGAGGTCGAGCAGGCCGAGGATTCCTGCCAGCGCGACCGCTCCGCAGAGCGCGACGATCAGCAGCGTCATGACCATGCCCCCTCTCCGGTCACGGTACGCGCGCGCTAGTAGATGCTGTTCCGTCCGGGCGCGTGGATGTCTGCGCCGGGCCCGTCGGACGCGTCCGGCGTCGTCGCCAGTCTCAGGTAGGAGTAGCTGCCGGGGACGCCGTCGTTCCCCGCCATCCCCGCACAGCCCGTTCGCAGATCCTCACAGTCCCAGCGCGTGCCGTCCGCGCGCCGGACGTCCAGACGCGACGGGTAGTAGAACGAGAACGCGTTGCCGTCGTGATTCGGGTCGACACGCGCTTCGACCGCGTCGTGCTGCCAGCGCGTGGTGAGCAGCCGCTGGTCGGCCGTCGGATCGTGCTTGAGGTACTTGTCGAACCAGGCCGTCGTGTACCAGTCGGTGAGGTCGGGCCCGCGCAGCGAGGCACCGAGTGCGACGAGCGGGATGAACGAGAAGTCCAGGTGCGAGCCGCCACGGATGATGATCTCGCCGGTGTCGACGCCCGCTGCGGTGTACTGCTCGGACGCGACCGATTTGGCACCCGGATCGGGCTGCGACGTGTTCGGCAGCGGCGGCAGGCCGTAGTCGGCGGAGATGCCCAGCCCGGGCTTGGTGATCGGCACCGTCGTCCGCGCGGACGGGTCGGCCGGGCAGCCCTTCTCGCCGAGCGAGCCCTTCTGGCCCGGGACGGAGCCCGCCTGCGGACCAGGACCGCCGAGGTTGTCCCACGCGACCACGGCGGCGACGCGTGGGTCCCATTGCGCGATGTAGGACACGCCGGCCGCGCCGTACGAGTGGCCGGCCAGGCCGAGTTCGTCCCGATCGAGCAGCTGCCAGAACGGGTTGTAGGCAGCGTCGAAACCGGCCGCGACGCGGGCCCGCTGCTTGTTGGCGTGGCTCGTCCCGGAGGTGCAGCTCGGTACCGGCTCGTACGGTTTCGCGGGCGTGGACAGGAAGAAGTTGATCGCGTCCTCGGTGCCGTCGTAGAACGGCCGTCCGTCGGTCTGCGCGGGCACGCCCTCGAGCAGGTCCTTGCCGACACCGAGCGTGTCCGACTGGCCCTGCCCCTGCGGGTCGAAGGTCAGCACGACGTAGCCGGCCTTCGCCAGTGCCTGCGCGGCGTACCAGTACATCTGCTCGTCGGCCTGCACCGAGCCGTTCGTGATCACGACGCCCGGACGCTTCGCCGGGCCGGCGACGGTCGCCCAGACGTGCCCGGACAGGGTGGCGCCGTCGCGGGCGGTGAACAGCACCGGGCGCACGATGCCGTAGCCCTTGGTGGCCCAGCCGTAGAGCCGCGCGTCGCCGGCGCAGGCGTTGAAGTCGCTCCAGCACAGGTCGGTGACGAACTCCCGGCCCGGGTCCTTCAGCTGCGCCGCGAGCGCGTGGGTGCCGTTCGCGATGCTGACCGCGGCCAGCTTCGCCTGATAGGCGGGCGTGTCGTAAACCGCCTGGCGCTGCAAGGTGATCAGGTAGTTCTGCGCCTCGGCGAACACGTTGAACGACACCGCCCCTGCGTCCGTCGCCGGCGCGACGGTCACCAGTGCAGTCGCGATCACTGCCGTGAGTACCCGGCCTCGCATCGCGCCCTCCCGGTGTCGGCGGAATCCGCTGCTGCCTCGATCCTGTCGGCGATCGCGAGCGGCGCAACTCGGAGCCCGTATTCTGGGCGGAGCCGACACAGGCCCTCGTAGCTCAGGGGATAGAGCGCCGGACTCCTAAGCCGGGCGTCGCAGGTTCGAATCCTGCCGGGGGCACTCCTGGAAGCCCCGTATTTGCTGGGCTGCGAGGCTCGTTATGCAGAGATCGCGAGCCGCGAATTCGAACGACCCGGGGCTTGGGCAACGAATGGGCAACAGCAGCATCCGCCCGTGCGGCGGCGTCCAGCCGATCGGCGACAGACGTCGTAGGCGCCGAGCCGGAACGAGACGTCCGCCGACGATCTCCACCCCACCTCAACCCGAGGGTCGATGTGGCATCGCTGCTGCGTTCCTAGCGTGGAAATCGTCAACGCAGGGCAGTCAAACAAGGCAGGAGCGCCGACCATGTCGGACGTCATCACGATCATCGCGGTGGTCGCCATCATTGCTTTCGTCATCGGACGCCAGCTCATGGGCGAGCCGCTCCGGGGCAAGCGGGTCGTCCTGCTGCCGGTGATCCTCACCGTCATCGGACTCTCCGATCTCGGCAGCAAATCTCAGCCCGTCACGCCGACCGACATCGCCTTCCTGGTGGTCGGAGGCCTGCTCGCCGCAGGTATCGGCGCTGCACAGGGATCGGTCATGCGGCTGGAATCAAGGGACGGCGCGCTCTGGGGTCAGATGCCACTGACGGGACTGTGGCTCTGGGCGCTCCTGATCGGCACCCGCCTACTCGTGACCGGTGTCGCAGACGTTGCCGGCGCGCACGTAGCCGGGTCGACCTCGACGATCCTGCTGATGCTCGGTATCAACCGCCTGGCTCAGGCCGCTGTCGTTCTTCCCAGGACGCTGTCTGCCAACATCCCGTTCGCTCCCGAGAAGGACGGCAAGACCTTCCTGGCCGGGCTCTCCGGCGCGGCCGCCGCGGATGCGCCGGCCCAGCGGGTACCGGTCCGGGCGGTTCGGCAGCGCGGCCAGGTTGATCCGACCCGGCCCGAACGGTCCGCTCCGGGCATCGATTGGCCAGCGGTAGGTCGGCAGGTCAGCGCGTTCCTCGACAGCCGGCGCGACAGCCGGCGTGACGATCGCCGGCGACGACGCTGAGCGCAGTAGTCGCGCGGGTACCCCAGGCTGACGCCAGAGTTCAACGACCCTCGGCGCCGAGCTGGCGAAGGAAACTGCGGTAGTCCGTGCGGACGTACTCCTCGACCAGCCGGCCCTCGTCGTCGAAGGTGAAGATGTTGATCAGGTCCCAGAGGACACGCTGACCGTTCGGCGGCAACGGGCCGGCGGGCGACTGCGTGAACTCACGCACGAAGGTGCCCTCGATCCACGTCTGGCACGCGATCCGATTTCCCTCCGCCACGACGATTCCGCGCCGGATCGAGCGGTCATCGAAAGCCGCACGGATCGAGGCGAAGTAGTCGCCCAAGCCGGCGAAGTCCGACTCGAATCCGTCCGGGCCGTGGAAGGCGAACCGCGCCACGTCGAAATAGTCCGGTAGCTCGTCCGGATGCTCGCCGGACACCTCGAGCTCGCCGGCGCGCACCATGCGCGCCACGAGCTCATCGCGCGTGAACCTGCCTGCCACGATTCCTCACCTCCGGGGCGGTCGCGCCCAGCGTCCCTACGCCGGCAAGGCGCAAGCGGCCCACGGAGCTACGTTACCTACCCGGCAAAGCTGGCAATACGGACGCTGCCCGCCTGCGGCCCAGTACCGGTGTCCGCGTGACGGCCCGCCCCCGTTGCACTCGCGATCGTCGGACAACCTGACGAGGTACCGGGCTGTGCTCACGGCTTGCTACGAGATCTGCGTTCCCGAGGGCAGGAGATCTCCTGCGTCGCGGGCCTGAACGGCGAGCTCGACGAAGGCCCGGACGAGAGCGTCGGTGCCGCTCCCGCGCCACGCGAGATCCACACTGGTGCGGGCCGGCGCGCCGGCGATCGGGCGGACTGCGATCCCGACGGGAGGGGCCAACGCGTTCGTCTCAGTGAGCAGCGTCCAGGCCGCGCCGGTGCTGATGACGCCGAACGCCTCCTGCAGGTCGCCCAGGGCCGGGCCGAGGCGGGGTTCGAGGCCACGATCCCGGCACAGGGTGAGCAGCTGTGCCCGCACACCCGGGTTGCTCGAAGCGGGGCCGAGGATTAGCGGGAGCGACGACAGGTGTTCGAGACGAACCTCGTCCGCTGCGCTCAGCGGGTGGGAGGCGGGCAGCACGGCGACCAGCGCTTCGCTCCAGAGTTCGACCGTGTGCACGCCGGGCGTCGCCGGCGGGACCCGGAGGAACGCCAGATCAAGATCGCCGCCGCGCAGCGCCCGCAGCTTCCCCGGCGTGTGCATGGACTGCAGCCGAACCTGCGCCCGCGGGCGCCGCTCGGCGAACCGGGCGAGCAGGAGATTGAGGTTGACGCCGATGCCCACCGACGTTCCGATGCGCAGCACGCCCTGCGCGCCGCGCACCGCCGCCGCCGCCGTCTCGGCGATCGCGTCGCGCGCGCTCAATGCCTGCCGGGCGATCGGAAGGAGTTCGTGGCCGACGCCGGTGAGCGCCACGTGGTGGCTCGAGCGGTCGAACAGCAGGACGTCAAGCTCCCGCTCCAGGCGCCGCACCAACTGGCTGACAGCCGGCTGCACCGTGCCGAGTCGTTCGGCGGCGCGGCCGAAGTGGCGCTCGTCGGCCACCGCGACGAACGCAGCCAACTGGCGCAACTCCACGCACCCGACGATAGCGCGGCGTGATCGCAGCTAGCTCGCGATCGCGCTTGTGGCATGCCCTGCCGGCTCGTTGACTGGCTTTGCCAATCACACGAAGGAGAACCGCATGCTTGCGCTCGTCCGCGACGGACGCCTCGATCCCCCGGTCACCGTCACCGACGTCCCCGATCCCGTCCCCGCGCACGGCGAGGCGGTGGTGGAGGTCCACGCGAGCTCGGTCAACCGCGGCGAGCTGGCCCTGCTCGGCGCGCGTGCCGACGGCTGGCGCCCAGGGCAAGACATCGCCGGCGTCGTCGTCCGCGCAGCCGCGGACGGTGACGGCCCGGCGCCTGGAACCCGGGTAGTGGGGCTCGTCGAATCCGGTGGTTGGTCCGAGCTGGTCGCCGCACCCATCACCCGGCTCGCCACACTCCCCGACGGCGTGAGCTTCACTGACGCCGCGACTCTGGGCATCGCCGGGCTGACCGCACTGCGGGTCGTCCGCGCCGCCGGCCCGGTGCTCGGCCGATCGGTGTTGATCCTCGGCGCGGCAGGCGGCGTGGGCCATTTCGCCGTGCAGCTCGCCGCGCGCGCGGGCGCCCGGGTGACAGCGCACGTCAGCACGCCCGGCCGCGGCGGTCACCTCAACGGCGCCGACGCGGTGCTCTCCGCAGCGGAACCCGAGCAGGCAGCCTTCGACGTCGTCCTCGACGGCGTCGGGGGCACGTCACTCGAGCGGGCGATCCGCGCCATCCGCCCCGGCGGGACGATCGTGCTCTTCGGTGCGACCGACCCACAGCCCGCCCGGGTCAAGCTCACCGACTTCTTCGGCCATGAGGGCGCCCGGATCGTCACCTACTTCTCCTACGCCTCCAGCGACGTGGCGACCGTCGGACCTGACCTCGCCGTGCTGGCCGACATGGTCGCGCGAGGCGCGCTGCGCCCCGAGGTGGCAACCGTTGTCGACTGGCGCGACGCGGCGGAGGTGATCTCCGGACTTCGTGAGCGACGCTTCGTGGGCAAAGCCGTGCTGACCATCACCGAGCGGTGAGACGCGGCCGCTCGTGTGGATCACCTGCTTACTCGGGGTGTCACGGCCGTCCCGCGACGGCCGGTTCAACCGCGCCGGTTCGGTGCATCTCGGCAGGCGAGCGCGGTAATGCTTTTCCAGCGTCCCTGGTTGGTGCTCAAGACGGCTCTACCAGTTTCGATTCATAGGCGAAGATGACCGCCTGGACGCGGTCGCGGAGACCGAACTTGGTGAGGATCCGGCTGATGTGACTCTTCACCGTCGCCTCGGACAGGAACAGCGAGGCCGCGATCTCCTGGTTGCTTTGGCCGAGTGCGAGAGCCTGCAACACCTCGCGCTCCCGGTCCGTGAGACGGGTTAGTCGTTCGTCGCGGATCGCCTGCGTGGCGGTCGGCATGCGCTGCGCGAAGGTGTCGAGCAACCTGCGTGTGACGCGCGGCGCCACCACCGCGTCGCCTGCGGCAACGGTGCGGATCGCAGCCACGAGCTCGTCGGGCGGGACGTTCTTGAGCAGGAATCCACTTGCGCCGGCGCGCAGTCCGGCGAAGGCGTACTCGTCCAGATCGAAGGTGGTCAGGATCAGGACGCGGACCTCGGGATACTCCCGGGCAATTGTCTCGGTGGCGGCGATGCCGTCCAGTTCGGGCATCCGTACGTCCATGACGATCACATCCGGCCGGTGCGCGGCTGCGGCGGCGACGGCCTCGTGTCCGTTTCCGGCTTCGGCGACGACGTCGAAGTCCGTGTGTGCGTCGAGGATCATGCGAAAGCCCACGCGCAACAATTGTTCGTCGTCCGCCAAGACGACCCGGACCGTCATCGTCATGCCCTCCCGACTGCATCCTCGCGCACCGGGAGCCATGCGCTGATCCGCCAGCCGCTGCTCGTCGGCCCGGCGAAGAGTCGGCCGTTGTGCAACGCAACCCGCTCGCGCATTCCGATCAACCCGTGTCCGAAGGCGGCGGCGGGCAAGCCGGTACCGCCGTTGTCGTCGACGACCACGCGAAGATCCTCCTGGCCCCGACGGATGGAAACCTGCAGGCGGGTGGCCCGGGGCGCGTGCTTGACGGTGTTGGTGATCCCTTCTTGCACCAGCCGGAACACGGCCAATTGCAAGCCGGTGGACAGTCCCTCGGCCGAGCCGCTGGTGTGGTAGGTGACCTGGAGTCCGGTGCTGCGCGCGGTCTCGAGCAGCGCCTCGAGGTCCGCCAGGTTCGGCTCCGGGTGCAGCGCCGGGTCGGTTTCCTCCGGGCCGGACCGCAGCAGCGCGAAGGTGTTGCGCATCTCGGTGAGCGCGGTACGTCCGGTCGCGGCGGCCTGGCGGATCGCATCGCCGGCACGTGCGGGGTCGCGCTCCAGGGTCAGTGCGGCGCCGTCGGTGAGCGCGATCATCACCGAGAGGTTGTGCGCCACGATGTCGTGCATCTCTCGGGCGATCCGGTTGCGCTCGGCAGTCACCGCGGCCTGGGTGAGCCGCTCGCGATGCTCTTCGGTGAGGCGCTCACGGTCACGGGCACGCCGGCTGCGTGACCCCCGGGACCAGCGCATCCACGACATACCTTCAGTGTGACGTGCACGGCTCACGCATCGCGACGGTGCAGTACGTACAGCCCGATACCCAGCGCCGCCAGCACATACAGCGCGAAGACGCCAAGTCCCGCCCACGGTGCGAGTTGATCCGGGTCGTGTTGCGTGGTCATCCCCGCCGTGCCGGCCAGCAGCGGCAAGTACTTGCTCACGTGCTGCTGAAGGGAACTCGGCAGGGCCTGGGCCAGTAGCGGCAACACCAGCAGCAGACCGAACAGCGCGGCGATCGCGCCACCGGCGTTGCGGACGACGAAGCCACAACCCAGACCGAGCAGCCCCACGCCCACCATGTACAGCGCGGCGCCGAAGATCGCACGGAGCGAGCCGGGATGGCTGATCGACACGCCGAGGCTGTGCCATGTCCCGACGCCCGGCCCCGACACGAACCCGACACCGCCCTTCGGACCCGTCAGAAACATGCCGTGGACCTGATAGCCACTGAGCACGGCCTGACCGCTGAGGAACGCGATGAACGCGGCGACCAAGGTGATCAGGAAGATCACGACCGAGAAGACGACGATCTTGGCAACCCACACCGGCACCCGCTTGGGTACGGCCGAAAGCGTGGCACGGATCATGCCCGTGCTGTACTCGCCGGTTATGAACAGCACTCCGAGTACTCCGACGGCAAGTTGCGCCAGATAGAACCCGCGCAGGCTCAGCGCCGTCTGATCGGGTTCGAAGCCGCCGTGATGGACGATGTCGTAGCCGCGCAGGTACGAGAACAGGACGCCCAGACCGATCGAGATCAGCAGCGCGACACCGATGCTCCACCAGGTCGAGCGCAGCGAGCGGAACTTGATCCACTCCGAGTCGACAGCCCGCATCTGGGTGACCCCGAGGTGCGCGGGCGGTCCGCCGGCGATTGCTGTCATGAGGCCACTTCTTCCATCGGAGTGCCGAATTCGACGGCGTCGCGGGTGAGCTCCATGAACGCCTCCTCGAGCGATGCCTGCTGCGCGACCAACTCGATCAGCGCGATCCGCGCGTCGGCGGCGACCCGGCCGATCTCCGCGCTGGACAACCCCGTCACCATCAGCAGATCGCGCTCGGTGCTGGTCACGCTCACGCCGTCGGCGGCGAGTAGATCGCGCAGCCGCGGCGCCTCCTCGGTCCGCACTCGAACCAGCTTCTGCCCAGCGGACGCGGTCAACTCGGCCACGCTGGCGTCAGCGATCAAGCGGCCCTGCCCGACCACGATCAGGTGCGTGGCGGTCAGGGACATCTCGCTCATCAGATGCGAGGAGACGAACACGGTGCGCCCTTCGTCGGCCAGCGAACGCAGTAGTGTGCGGATCCAGAGAATGCCCTCGGGGTCCAATCCGTTGACCGGCTCGTCCAGGACGAGCGTGTGCGGATCGCCCAACAGCGCCGACGCGATACCCAGCCGCTGTCCCATGCCGAGCGAGAACCCGCCAGCTCGCTTGCCCGCCACGTGGGTGAGACCGACCAGGTCAAGAACCTCGTCCACCCGCCGCCGACCGAGGCCGTGTGTCGCCGCCAGTGCCAGCAGGTGACTTCGAGCCGACCGACCGGTGTGTATGGCGCGCGCCTCCAACAGCGCGCCGACCTCACACAGCGGGGCCTTCAACTGGTCGTAGCGCCGGCCGTTGATGGTTGCCGTGCCCGAGGTAGGACGGTCCAACCCCAACAGCATGCGCATCGTGGTCGACTTGCCCGCTCCGTTAGGGCCGAGAAACCCGGTCACCACGCCCGGCTGCACCACGAAGGACAGCCCGTCGACCGCAACCTTCTCGCCATAGCGCTTCGTCAAGCCGAAAGCTTCGATCATGGTGATCACGGTAGGCAACCGCTCGCTTGGGCACATCAGCCTTGCGAATGAAACCCGCCCCCGACTTTCGGTGTCCCGACGCCACAGCGGCAGGCAGCGCGGCGAGCGCGACCCACCTGGACAACGCTCGGGCGACAGCCGCCTGTTGCTGCCCGCGCTGGTGGTCGCGCTGCTCAGCGCCGCTTTTTGGTGCTCGACCTGGAACGGCACGCCGACATGCGGCAGCGCCGCAACGAATCGGACCCGGCCCGCGTCAATATCTCTAGGCGGCCAGCCAGCCGGTTCCATCCCCCAAACGACGATCCGTCAAGTGTACAGCTCTCCGTCCCACCTCCGTACCAGCCGGGCCATCCGCCACATGCGGCGCGCCCTGGTCGTGCTCGGCGTGATCGTGATGTCGGCGATCGCCGGGCCAGCACTGGCCGTCCCGCGCCCTGACGCCCAGGGCCAGCAGCCGTTCGCGGCCTCGCAGTCGCAGGTGCCCTGGAGCCGAGTCGGCACGGGCTGGACCTTGGCATCGTGGACGCGGAGGCACCGCGCGACCGAGACGCTGTACCTGGTCAGCAGCACGGGACGCCGGTACGCCGTCGCGCGGATGCCGAAGAGCTCGTACCCGCTGTTGTGGTCGCCGGACGGACGGCGCGCGCTGATGGGCGGCGACCACGGGCTGAGCGAAGTCGACCTGCGCACCGGCCGGCGCACGGCCGTTCACCTGCCTGGTGGTTACACCGAGCCGCTTACCTACTCGCGGCCGCGCGGACTGGCACTGATCGCCGCGGTCGGCACAACCGAGCCCGGAACGTCCTACATCACCATGCGCCTCGAACGGTTCGGCCTCAATGGCCGGCACCAGCTGAGCTACCCGCTGCGCGTCAAGGGCGCCGGCACGTTGTCGACGTCAGGCGTCGTGGAAACGGCGGACGGCACCGAACTGGTCGTCGGCGCACACCACGGGCTGGTGCTGCTGCGGAACGACGGCACGCTGGTCCGCCGGCTGCTCCCGTCGACCAGGCAGACCTGCGAGGTGGTCACGTGGTGGCGCCATGACATCGCCCTCGCGTCGTGCGGCGGCAGGATGTGGGCGGTTCCGATCTCGGGCGCGAAGGCAACCGCACTGTCCCTCGGGCCGACCCGGAAGGACATGTTCGGCTACGTGAACGAATGGCGTTACAGCCGCGGCCGGCTCGGCCTGGCTGCGAACGGCTGCGGCCCGGCCACCCTCGTCCGCTTCGACAAGCGCGGGCAGGGCGTCCCCATCGACGTCCCGTCACCGACCGGCAGGCAGGGGAAGCCGATCTACGTCGGTCATTTCCGCGACCTCGTGACGATGGAGTTCACTGCGGACAGTTGCGAGTCGGAATACGGCACCGCACTGCTCGCATACAACGCGCGAACAGGACACAGCAAGGCTCTGCTCGGACCGGGCGCGAACGGCGGAACGGTGACCGACGCGCTGCCCTTCCGCACCGATTACTGAGCTCAGCTCGAGCACCGAGGCAGGCCGCAGGCGCGCGCCCTGAAGCACGCTGCTGCAGGCGGCGCTGCTCAGGGCAGCGCCGGCTACCGTCCACCGCCCTCGTCGCCGACCGTGGAGGAATGACCAGCGAAACGCCCGTACCCGGGCACACCTTGGACGAAGAGCTCTACCGCCAGTTGTTCGAGCGCCGGACGCTGCTGCTCGGCGAACCGCTCGAGCACTGGAACAGCAACCGGCTGTGCAACGCACTCGTGCTGCTGGCCGCGCAGGACGCCGACGCCGACATCCGGCTGCTGATCAACTCACCCGGCGGCTCGGTTCCGGGCATGCTCGCGATCCGCGACTGCATGCGCGCGATCCCCAACGACGTCGTCACCGTCAACGTGGGAATGGCCTACAGCGCAGGGCAGTTCCTGCTCAGCTCGGGCACGCACGGGAAGCGGTACGCGCTGACACATTCGAAGGTGCTGCTGCACCAGGGCTCGGCGGGCATCGGCGGGACCGCGATGGACATCGCCATCCAGGCCGACGACCTGCGCCGCACGCGCGATACCGTCCTGGCCCTCACCGCGGAGGACACCGGCCAGGACGTCGCCCAGATCGAACGCGACTCGCGCCGCGACCGCTGGTTCGATGCAAAGGAGGCGCTCGAGTACGGCTTCGTCGACCACATCGTCTCCTCGGCCGACGAGGTGTTCCCGCTCGATCGCCGACCGCTTGGATTGGGGAGCGTGCGATGAGCTACCCGATCCCGTACGTCACCACCCGGACGAACGCCGGCGAGCGCACGGTCGACATCTACAGCCGTCTCCTGGCTGACCGCGTCGTGTACCTCGGCACATCGATCGACGACGGTGTCGCCAACACGATCATCGCCCAGCTGATCCACCTCGAGTCCGACAACCCCGACCTGCCGATCAATCTCTACCTGAACTCGGCCGGCGGCTCGATCCCGGCGACGCTCGCGATCTACGACGCGATGCAGTACATCCGCTGTCCGGTCGAGACGACGTGTGTCGGTCAGGCCGCGGCAACCGCAGCGGTGCTGCTGGCCGGCGGCGCTCCCGGCCGGCGCCAGATCCTGCCGCACGGCCGCGTGGTGATCCACGCGCCCGCCGCTGAAGGACGCGGCACGATCCCCGATCTGGTGCTCGAGGCCGATGAGGTGGAGCGGGTGCGCACCATGCTCGAGGAGATCCTCGCCGAGCACACCGGGCGGTCGCCGGCACAGGTGCGCGAGGACACCGAACGCGACCTGATCCTCACGCCCCGTGCCGCGCTGGAATACGGAGTGGTCGACGCCGTTCTCGGCACCCGTCCCCGCTGAGGCGGGCGGCGGCGCAGGCGCGGGTCGGCGCTGCTGGGGCCCGCCGCTGCCTCAGGCTGCCGGGCGCTCGCCGCCGGGCGTCAGGCGGCGAGGCAGACCGGGCCGCGGCGCAGCTGGCCCGCACCGGCACGGCGGGCCAGCTCGAGGACGGACAGCCCGAGCGCGCCCGACACTGCCGCGAGAATCTCGGACGAGCCGTCCTTCACGCCGCGTTCCAGTTCGGACAGGTACTGCGGCGCCACACCGGCCCGTTGCGCCACGTCGACGATGCGCTCGGAACGGGCGAGTCGCTCGGCCCGCAACTGCCGTCCGACGAGCTCGCGCCACAGCGGCTCCACCGTCGGTTCGGCCGTGACCGGGTCCTGCTGCGACGCCGGCCGGCCACGCAGCGGTATGACCTTGCCGCCGCGGTCGTCCTCGCCCGGCCGTGCCGGTTCGGGTGCGGCCTGCTCGTGTCGAATCGTCATACGTGAAAGCTAGTGCCGCAACGCGCCGTTCGTCGCACGGCGTTCGCGGTCGGCGCAATCGGCGCGTCGACCGGTGGGCCGCTCGCCGGTCGCCACACGTGCTACACCAGCCGATGGCGCTACCAGCGGCGGATGTGCTGGCGCGCGGGCAAGTTGCGGAAGGTCGAACCGCTGTACAGCGCGATCAGCACCGCCGCCACACCGATCTCGAGCAGCACGGTCAGGAACCGTCCGACGCCGATCACGTGGTAGCCCAGGAAGCCGCCGATGATCGAGCCGATCCAGCCGAGCAGGATCGTCGCCATCACGCCGACGTTCTGGCGACCGGGCAACACCAGCCGCGCCAGGCCGCCGATGATGATCCCGACGATGCCGACGCTGATGAGCGTCCAGATCGCCAGGCCGATGATCGGCAGCACGATGAGCAGGACAATCAGAACCGCGAGCAGCACCAACAACATGCCCTTGACGGTACTGGTTCGCCGCGGGTGGCGTGCGTGGCGCAGCTGCGCCGCAGACACGCCGGACGGGCCGGCGCTGCGTCGCCACGCACGAACCGGAGCTCGGCCGCCACGCACGAACTCGGGATTCAGCCCGAAACGATGCGCAACAGGTCGGCGACTACGGCAGCCATCGCCGCGCGCGCCGGAGCGAGGTACTTGCGCGGGTCGGACGAGTCCAGCTGCGCCAACGACGACCGCACTGCACCGGTGAACGCGATGTTCAGCGCGGTGCCGACATTGATCTTGGCCATACCTGCGGCGACCGCGCCGCGCAGCTCGTCGTCGGGCACGCCGGACGAACCGTGCAGCACGAGCGGCACCGGCACGGACGTGCGCAGGGCAGCGATCAGGTCCCGATCGAGTGTGGCAGTGCGGCTGGTCATCGCGTGCGAGCTTCCGACCGCGACGGCAAGCGCATCCACGCCGGTAGCGGCGACGAACGCGCGCGCCTCGTCCGGATCGGTGCGCACGCCAGCGGCGTGCGCGTTCGCCGGTGCGTCCGGCTTGCCGCCCACGTAGCCCAGCTCCGCCTCCAACCACAGACCCGCACCGTGCGCCCACTCGGCCGCGGCCGCGGTCGCGCGAACGTTCTCGTCGTAGGGCAGTGCACCGGCGTCGAACATCGCCGACGAGAAACCCGTGTCTGCCGCCTGATGCAACAGGGCCGCGTCCTCCACGTGGTCGAGGTGCAGCGCGAGCTGCGCGCCCGACCCGGCAGCCACGGCCGCAGCGCCCGCAGCGATCGGCGCGAGCGAACCGTGGAAGCGCACCGCGTTGTGACTGATCTGCAAGATCGCCGGACGGCCCGCCTGCTCGGCCCCGGACGCGATCGCCTCAGCGTGCTCGATCGTGATCACGTTGAACGCGGCGACGGCGTTCCCGCGCGCGGCGGCGGCTGCGACCAGCGAGGCGGTGGGCACCAGCGGCACGTCAGAACTCCTCCAGTTCGATCACCGGGCGCAGCTCGTCGGCCACCGCCTGGACGAATCCCCCGGCAACCGGCTCGGCCACGGCGGCGGCGGAGATGGCCGCCGCGTCGCACAACATTTCGCGCCACGTCGCGCCCGAACTCAAACCACGGGCCAGCGCAGCGGCCAGCGCATCGCCGGCTCCGGTCGGGTTGCCGTCCACCCGCCGGGGCAGCCGCACCTCGATGGCCTCGCCGGTACGGACTGCGACCAGCCCGGCCGGGCCACGGGAGACAACCGCCATGTGTGCGCCCCGGCGCAGCAGTGCATGGCCGGCATCGCGCGCGTCCTCGCGGGTGAGCACCGGTCGGCCCAGCAGCGCGGCCGCCTCGCTCGCGTTCGGCTTGACGATCTCCGGCGCTGCCTCCAGCGCGTGCCCGAGCGCCTCGCCGTCCGCGTCCACGATCACGGTGGCGCCGTGACGCCGGGCCAGCTCGGTCAGCTGCGCGTACCCCCTCGCGGGCGCGCCCGGCGGCATGCTCCCGGACAGCACGACGACCTCGGCACCGAGGCCGGCCGTGCCGACGTCCGCCACCAACTGCTGCCACTCCTCGTCGGAGATGCGCGGGCCCTGCTCGTTGAAAACGGTGGCCTGGTCCTGCGCGACCACGGCCACGGCCCGTCGCGACTCGCCGGCGATCGACGTGAGGGCGTGCGCAATCCCGGACCGGCCGAGGTCGTCGATGATCGCTTCGCCGGCCGCGCCGCCGGCGAAGCCGCACACGGTGACGTCCTCGCCCAGCTGGTGCAGCACGCGCGCGACATTGATGCCCTTGCCGCCCGCGCGCTCGCGGACCTCGGCCACGCGGTGAGCCTCGCCCGGCAAGAGGACGGGCACCGTGTAGGTGACGTCGATGGCCGCGTTGGCACAGACCGCGACGATCACCGCGCCGCCTCGCGCGTCCAGGCCTCGAAGTCGGTCACGCCAGCAGCCTGCCATGCGAGAAGAGCCGCGCCCAGTAACCCGGCGCGGGACCCGAGGCTGGACAGCGCCACCGCCGGGACCTCCCGCCACACCACGCGGGATGCGAGCGCAGCGCGCACCGGCTCGAGCAGCGCGTCGCCTGCCGCCGCGAGCCCACCGCCGACGACGATCAATTCCGGATCGAGCAGCATCGTGCACGCGGCGAACGAGATCCCGAGCGCTTCGACCGCCTCGGACCACACCGCAGCCGCGACGGGGTCACTGCCCGCTCGTGCGACGACCTCGGCAGCGTCCACCGGCTCGCCACCACGCTGGGCGTACCGGCGTGCGATCGCCGCGGCCGACGAGTACCGCTCCAGGCAGCCGCGCTGGCCGCACGGGCACGGTTCGCCGTCCGGCCAGACGGCCATGTGCCCGAGCTCGCCGGCTAGTGACCGCGCGCCGGGAACGTGCCGGCCGGCGGACGTGATCACGCCGGCGATCCCGGTTCCGATCACGGCGACCAGGCAGTCACGGCGGCCGCGCGCGAGGCCGATCATGCGCTCGGCCAGGCCGGCCGCCCGCACGTCGTGGTCGAGTACGGCCGGCATGCCGACGTCCTCCCGCAGCAGCGCACGCAGCGGCACGTCCCGCCAGCCGAGGTTGGCGGAGAAGCGCGCGATGCCGGCGTCCGCGTCGACATCGCCGGGCACCACCACTCCGACGCCCGCGAGGGAATCGGCCGCGTCGGCGAGTTCGCGGACCGTCGACCGGATCGCGCCCACCACCGCGTCCGCGCCGCTCGCGACCGGCGTCGGCACCACGCTTTCGCGCAGCGACGCACCGCTCCCGTCGATCAGGGCCGCCTTGATGTTGGTGCCGCCCACGTCCACCGCGACGACCGTCCCAGTCACTCGGCCTCCTCCGTCGGCCGCAAAGACGTCACTGTGCTCGATGGCGAGCTCGCAAGCTCGCTCACTCGGCCTCCTCCGTCGGCCGCAAAGACGTCACTGTGCTCGATGGTGAGCTCGCAAGCTCGCTCACGGCAGGACGATCGAGCGGGTCAGGTTGCGCGGCGCGTCCGGGTCGAGCCCCTTGCGGGCGGCCAGCGCGACCGCGAGCCGCTGCGCGCGCACGAGCAGCGCCATCGGGTCGACGCCGGGTTCGTCGACGATTGCCCCGCCGGTGCCGCTCAGCTCGTCGACCAGTCCGGCCGGCGGCGCGCCGAAGAACCAGACGACGGACGCGGCGCCGATCACGCTGACCGGGCCGTGCCGGAACTCCATCGCCGGATAGGACTCGGTCCACATCTGCGCCGCCTCGCGGCACTTGAGCGCGGCCTCGTTCGCCAGGCCCACCGTCCAGCCCGTGCCGAGGAACGTGAACTGCTCCCGCGCCGCCAGCTCGTCCGGCGCGGCAGCCGCGGCCTCGCGCTCGGCATCGGCGATCGCGGCGGACAGGTCCTGACCCACGAACGAGCGCCACAGCGCGAGGGCCGTGGTCGCGAACCGGGTCTGCACCACCGAGCGTTCGTCCGCGAAGTCCAGGACGATCACCGCGCCCGCCTCGCGTGCAGCCGGCAGCTCCGTCCCGGTCGTGAGCACCGTGGAGCGCCGGCCGGACGGCTGCGCCGCGAGCAGTCGCACCACCTCGGTGGTCGTGCCTGAACGCGTCAACGCGACGACGTGGTCGTACTCGCGGCCCGCCGGAAACTCCGACGCGGCAAAGGCATCCGTCTCGCCGAGGCCGGCCCCCTCGCGCAGCGCCGCGAACGACTGCGCCATGTACAGCGACGTCCCGCAGCCGACGACGGCGACGCGCGCGCCGCGCTCAGGCAGGGCATCGACCGTCCCGGGCTCCGCGGCCAGCTCCGCGGCCCGGCGCCAGCAGTCCGGCTGGCTGGCGATCTCGTCGGCGACGAAGGACATGGCGCTCCCTACTTGATCGAGCCGGCGGTGAGGCCGCTGACGACCTTTCCCTCGATGACCGCGAACAGGATGATCACCGGAATGGTGGCGATCACCGAGCCGGCGAACAGGTGTCCCCAGTCGATCGAGTACTGGCCGATGTAGCTGTTGATGGCCGGCGTGATCGGAGTCTGCGAGTTCGGCGCCCCGAGGGTAAGCGTCAGGGCGACGAGGAACTCGTTCCACGCGCCGATGAACGTGAAGATCAGCGCGGTGACGATGCCGGGCAGCGCGAGCGGCAGCGTGATCCGGCCCAAGGCGCCGAGCCGGCCGCTGCCGTCGACCATCGCCGCCTCCTCCAACTCCGCGGGGATCGAGGAGAAGTAGGCGTTCAGGATCCAGGTCGCGAAAGCGAGGTTGAAGCCGGCGTTCACCAGGATCAGCGACAGGATCGGGCTCGGTAGGCCGAAGCTGATGAACTCGCGCTGGATGCCGACCAGCATCGCGGCGGGCTGGAACATCTGCGTCGACAGCACGAGCAACAGGAACAGCGCGCGACCGCGGAACCGGCGCCGCGCGGTGTAGTACGCGGCGGGCAGCGCAACAAGCAGCACCAGGATCGTCGCGCCGCCAGCGACCTCGAGGCTGGCCAGGATGTTCGCTCCGAAGCCGAGCTTCCAGATCGAGGTGAAGTTGGAGAAGTCCCAGTGCTGGGGGAAGTAGCCGGGGCTGAGCAGCTCCTTCTTCGGACGCAGCGCGGTGATCACCATTTCCGCGTACGGCAACAGGAAGACCATCGCGATCACGTATGCGACGAACGCGAGGATCACCTGACGCCCGGTGAGCCGCCGCCGCGACGGACGCGATGCTCGACGGGACGGGACGGGCGCGGTGGCAACGTCCGCGGTTGTTGTGGCCATCAGTCGCCCACCTGCTCACGCCAGTTGGTCATGCGCAGGAACAACAGGACGACGAGGATCACGAGCACGAAGTTGAACACCGACATCGCAGCCGCCTGGCCGACATATGCATCCTTGAGCTGGAACATGAACAGCGTCGAGGTCGCCGTCTTGTAGCCGGGTCCGCCGCGGGTCATCTCCCAGATGATCGGGAACGAGTTGAAGACATTGATGATGTTGATCAGGGCGGCGACGATCAGCGCCGGCCGTAGCAGCGGCAGGGTGATCGACCAATAGGTGCGCCACTTGCCCGCGCCGTCCACTCGCGACGCCTCGTACACGTCGGCGGGGATGGTCTGCAGTCCGGCCAGCAGCGCGTACGTGGTGAACGGCAGCGAGACGAAAACCGCGACGGCCATCATCCAGATCAAGGCTGCCGTGGGACGCCCCAGCCAGTCGGCCTGGTTCGAGCCGAGACGAACGAGCCCGAGGTCGTGCAGGAAGATGTTGATGACGCCGTTGCTGCCGTCGAGCGCCCAGCGGAAGATCACCGCGGTCATCATCACCGACGCGGCCCACGGCGCGATCAGCGCCCAGCGGGCAACCCGCCGGCCGGGGAAGCGCTGGTTGAACAGCTGCGCGAGGCCGAGCGAGATCAGCATCGTCACGACCACGACCGCCACGGTCCAGACGACGGTGCGCTCGATGACACCGACCAGTTCGCTCCGGTTGAACAGGGCGTCGTAGTTCTTCGTGCCGGTGTAGCCGTGATCGAATCCGATCGAGTCGATGTTCTTGAACGACGTCTGGATCATGACGACTACTGGCCAGAGGACGACCACGCCGATGAGCGCGATCGCCGGGCCGACCCACGCCAGCGGGACCAGCGCCCGCAGGACGGTCCCGAGCGGGCCGCCGCCCAGGATGCGACCGCGCGGCCGGCCGCCACGCGGCGCGAGCGGCGGCACCTCGGTGGCTAGCTGATCGGACACGATTTCCCCTTTGCTACCACTGACGCGAACCGGCGCGGGGACACCAGGCTCCACTCTGCACGTCCAGAGCGCAGCGCCGCCATCCCCGCGCCGGGTCTCGGCGAATCAGTCGCCGCTCTCCGCGGTCTGCTGGATCGCGTCGAGCACCTTCGCCGGGTTACCGGTCATCGCGGTGCCGATCGTCTTCTGGATCTGCGACTTGACCTGCGCCCACACCGTGTCGCCGGGGTACTGCACGCCGTTCGGCAGCGCCTTCAGGAACGGCCCGAACGTCGGGTCGGACGAGAGCGCCTTGACGGCCGAGTTGGTCGCCGGCAGCAGGTCGTACTCCTTGTCGAACTGCACCTGGTACTTGTCCTGGTACGCGAAGTCCAAGAACTTCTTGATCTGCGCCTGGTGCCCGTTCGCCTTGAAGGCCTGCACGTTGTCGCACACGGCCAGCGTGGTGTTGAGCGGGCCGTTCTTGCCGGCGATCGGCACCGACGCCCAGTCGGAGTCCTGCAGGACGCCGGCCTTCTGGATCATCGGGATGAGGGCCGGCGAGCCGTTGACCATGCCGACCTTGCCGTTGGCGAAGTTCGTCCAGCTGTCAGCGGTCCGGTTCTTCGTGCCGGGGTTCGGCTCGGTGTCACCGGCGCTGACCAGCTGCTTCATGAAGTTCAGCGTCTCGACGTTCTGCGGGCTGTTGATCACCCACTTGCCGCTGGAGTCCTGGTAACCGCCGTTGTTGCCCAGGAACCACAGCAGCGCCTCTGCCTGCGCTTCCTCGGAGCCGAGCGGCAGCCCGAACCCGATCTTGCCGAGCTTCTTGATCTTGGCAGCGTCGGTCTGGATGTCCGCCCAGGTCTGCGGCGGCGACGTGATACCGGCCTGGCTGAACAGCTTCTTGTTGTAGAACAGCGTGCGCGAGCTGGTCGTCCAGGGGATGCCGTACTGGGTGCCGTTGTAGCTGTCCAGCTTGGTGAACTCGCTGAGCACGTTGCCCGGGTCGGAGAGCACGTCGCTCATCGGGTAGAGCAGACCGTCCTGGGCGTACTTGGCGTTGTAGTCGCCCTCGGTGATGTCCGGGATCTGCTTGTTCTGGAGCAGGGTCTGGACCTGACTGTCGTAGTCGTTCCAGTTGATCGCCGTGACCTTGACGCTGATGTCCGGGTTCGCCTTGTGGAAGTCGTCGATGACGCCCTGCCAGAACTTCGCGCTCGTGTTGCTCGGGCCGGTTCCGTAGTCAGCGACGACGAGCTTGAGGGTGACGTTGCCACCGCTACCGCTGTTGCCCTTGTTCCCGCCGCCCGAGCTGGAACACCCGCTGACCGTCAGCGCCGCGGCAGCTGCAATCGCCACCGCGCCGATCAGGCTCCGTCTCATGTCGAACCTCTCTTCGCTGTGTTACGTGATTGACCTTGCTCCGGCCTGTGCGACCTCACGCGGCATGTGGTGTGGACCAATGTCGTGCACCGCGGGTAATCGGACCGTACACGCCGAACGGCTATTGGTCTAGACCAGTATTGGTAACAGTTTGGGGCGCTTCACGGTGCGGCGGTGGGGCCGCGTCACACCAGACCCCGGCAGCCATCACCGCCCGCACCTGCAGCTCGTCGTCCAGCACGACGAAATCGGCGGAGCGCCCGGGCGAGATCGCTCCCAGGCTGTCCTGCAGGCCGAGCACGCGGGCCGGGTTCCCGGACGCGGCGGCGGACGCGACCTCGACGGACAGCCCGCTGTCCTGCACCGCGCGGCGTACCGCCTCGGCCATGGTGAGCGTGCTACCGGCCAGCGACCCGGTCGAGGCCAACCGCGCCTGCCCGTCCTGGACGCGCACCGCCTGCCCGCCCAGGACGTACTGCCCGTCCCCCACGCCGGCTGCGTCGATGGCGTCGGTGACGAGCACGAGCTGATCCGGGCGGCGCCCGAGCAGCGCGGTCACCGCCTGGTGCACGTGCACGCCGTCGTTGATCAGCTCGCACGCGATGCCGGATTCCAGGGCCGCGCCCACCAGTCCCGGCTCGCGATGGTGCAGCGGACGCATCCCGTTGAACAGATGCGTGCACAGGCTCGCGCCGGCGTCGATCGCGGCACGCGCATGCGCATAGGTCGCGTCCGAGTGACCGAGCGCAGCCACCACGCCCGCGGCGACCAGGTCCGCGACGAGCTCCGGCGCACCGGGCAGTTCCGGCGCGACCGTCATCGAACGCAGCGTCCCGTCCGCCGCGGCCAGCAGTTCGGCGAACGCGGTCCGATCGGGCAGGCGCAGATATGCCGCGTTCTGCGCCCCGCAGCGTGCGTGCGACAGGAACGGGCCCTCGAGGTGCGCGCCCAGCACGCCGCCGGTGCTGCGGCTCAGCGCGGCGGCCCAGGCCAGCTGCTCGCGCAGCTGCTCGACGGGCGCGGTCACCAGCGAGATCAGCGTGCTGGTCGTGCCGTGCGCGCGGTGGAACGCGACCGCTCCGGCCATCGCGTCCGGCGACGACGTGACGTCGTGCCCGCCGCCGCCGTGCATGTGCAGGTCGACGAAGCCGGGCAGCAGCCACGCGCCGCCGAGATCGACGGCGGGCATGTCCGGCGGCGCACCATCCGCGCCCACCGCGGCGATCCGCCCGCCGGCGACCGAGGCCCACCCGCCTTCGATCACTGCGTCCGGCGTGACGACCCGCGCGTTCGCGAGGACGAACGGGGCCGATGCCTCGCCGCTCATTCGGGAGTCATCAGGTACGCGATCAGGGTGATCCGGTCGCCGCGGAACCAGGTGGTACCCCACTCGACCGCGACCCCGTCCGAGTCGAAGCTACGGCGCTTGACGACGAGCATGGGTGAGCCGGTGTCGCACTCCAGCAGCGCGGCCTCGCGCGGGGATGCCGGCGCGGTGTCGATCGACTCCTCGCCGCGGCGCAGCTGCACCGCGTACGACTCGCTCAGCACGGCGTGCAGCGAGCCGGCGCTGCGCATCTTGCGGGTGAGGTTGGGGAATCGCGCCGCGGACAGCATCGACGTCTCGACCGCCATGGGGCGTCCGTCCGCCAGGCGCAGCCGGTCGATCTTGTGGATCGCGTCGCCGGGTCGGATGCCCAGCCGTTCGGCAACCTCCGCGTCGGCCCGGACGCGTTCGGCCGCCAGCAGCTCGGACGACGCAGTGAGCCCGTTCGCGGCGGCCTGCTCGGTGAAGCTGGCCAGGTGCAGCGGCCAGGTGATCTTGGCGTCGGCGACGTAGGTGCCCGAGCCCTGGCGCCGGACGAGCCGTCCCTCGGCGACGAGTTCGATCAGTGCTTGCCGGACGGTGGTGCGCGAGGTCTCGAGCTCGGCTGCGAGCTCGCGTTCGGTCGGGACGCCCGCGCCCGGTTCCAGCGCGTCGATCACGTCCAGCAGGTGCCGTTTGACCGTGTAGTACTTCGGCTCGCGCGCCGGCCGCACGTCGCTGGTCACCGGCCCTCCTGCTGCTCGACGTCTACGCTCGCCACTGCCACAATGCGGCGAGCACCAGTGAAGCACGCACGACCCGTAATGGTCTAGTCCATTTGCGATAATTCGCGCGACTCACAGATTGCCGCGGGCGGAGGAGAATGGGCGCATGAGCGAACCCGGTGCGGCTGAACCGCAGCGCGTCGAAGCCGCCGTTACCGAAGAAGGCGGCGACGCGGCGTGCTGGGCGCACCGAGTCTGCCCGGAGTGCGGCCGGCTCAATGAGGCCGAGCGGCCGGAGATCTGCGAGGCCTGCGGCGCCGAGTTCGGCTGACGCCCGCTGCTCCTGCCCGTGTGTGGCGACAAGGCTCCAGCGACACGCCGGGCCGGCTGAGGCAGCGTCGCCACGCACCGCCACGGCACAGCGCTACAGCGCGGCCGCCAGCTTCGTGCCCTGGGCGATCGCGCGCTTCGCATCCAGTTCGGCAGCGACGTCCGCGCCACCGATCAGGTGCACGGACACGCCCGCGGCCACCAGCTCGTCGGCCAGGTCGCGGCGCGGCTCCTGGCCGGCGCAGAGGACCACGTCGTCGACGGCCAGCACGCGGGCGCGTTCGCGCTTCTCGCCGAAGCTGACGTGCAGCCCGGCATCGTCGATGCGCTCGTAGTTCACGCCGTTGATCGTCTCGACGCCGCGCGCCTTCAGCGCGGCGCGGTGCACCCAGCCGGTCGTCTTGCCCAGGCCCTTGCCGACACCGGACGTCTTGCGCTGCAGCAGGAACACCTCGCGCGGTGACGGCTCGGGCGCCGCGGCGAGGATCCCGCCTCGTGCCTCGGCCGGGTCGCCCACGCCCCACTCGGCCAGCCACTGCTCGCGCGACTGTGCGACGCCCGGTGTCCCGGCGTGCGTGAGGAACTCGCCGACGTCGAAGCCGATGCCGCCTGCCCCGACGATCGCCACCCGCTTGCCGATGCTCGCGCGCCCGGTGATCACGTCCGCGTACGAGTGCACGTTCACGCGATCGACGCCCGGTATCGACGGTGTACGCGCGGTGACGCCGGTGGCGAGCACGACCTCGTCGTAACCGGCGCCGACGAGTTCACTCGCGGTGGCCGAGTGTCCCAGGTGCACCTTCACGCCGGTCAGCTCCAGCTGGCGCACGTAGTAGCGGATCGTCTCGGCGAACTCCTCCTTGCCGGGGATGCGGCGCGCCAGGTTGAACTGCCCGCCGACCTCGTCGTCCGCCTCGAACAGCTCGACGGCGTGGCCGCGCGAGGCGAGCGAGGTCGCCGCGGCGAGCCCGGCCGGCCCCGCGCCGACGACAGCGATCCGCTTCACGCGGCGGGTCGGGAGCAGCACCAGCTCGGTCTCGTGCGCCGCGCGGGGGTTGACCAGGCAGCTGGCGCGCTTGTGCGTGAACGTGTGGTCCAGGCAGGCCTGGTTGCACGCGATGCAGGTGTTGATCTCGTCGCTGCGGTCGGCCGCCGCCTTGTTCACCCACTCGGGGTCGGCGAGGAACGGACGCGCCATGGACACCAGGTCCGCGTCGCCGCGCGCGAGCACCTCTTCGGCGGTCTCCGGCATGTTGATGCGGTTGCTCGTGATCAGCGGGACGGACACCTCGCCGCGCAATTTCGCGGTGATCCACGTGAACGCGGCGCGCGGCACGGACGTGACGATCGTCGGCACCCGGGCCTCGTGCCAGCCGATGCCGGTGTTGATGATCGTGGCGCCGGCAGCCTCGACGTCCTTGGCCAGCGCCACCACCTCGTCCCACGTCTGGCCGTCGGGGACGAGGTCGAGCATCGACAGCCGGTACACGACGATGAAGTCGGGGCCGACCGCGGCGCGCACCGCCTTCACGATCTCGACCGCGAACCGGCGCCGGTTCTCGGCCGACCCGCCCCACTCGTCGGTGCGGCGGTTCGTCCGCGGCGCGAGGAACTGGTTGATCAGGTAGCCCTCGGAGCCCATGATCTCGACGCCGTCGTAGCCGGCGCGCATAGCCAGTTCGGCGCTGCGTGCGTAGTCGGCGATCGTCGAGCGGATCTCGCCGCTGCGCATCGCCCGCGCGCTGAACGGAGTGATCGGCGACTTGCTGCGCGAGGCGCTCACGCTGAGCGGGTGGTAGGAGTAGCGGCCCGCGTGCAGCAGTTGCAGCGCGATCTTGCCGCCCTCGGCGTGCACGGCGTCGGTGACCTGGCGGTGCGCGTCCGCCTCACGCGTCGTCGTCATCTTGCCGGCGAGCGGCAGCAGCCAGCCGGTCCGGTTCACCGCGTAGCCGCCGGTGACGATCAAGCCGACACCACCGCGAGCCCGCTCGGCGAAGTAGGCGGACAGCTTCGGCAGGTCCTTGGTCCTGTCCTCGAGGAGCACGTGCATCGAGCCCATGACGACGCGGTTGCGCAGGGTCGTGAAGCCGAGGTCGAGTGGTTCGAGCAGGTGCGGGTACGGGGTCGCGGTCACGGTTTCGCCTTATCAGGACGGGGCTTGGGTCCCCTTTTGGACGGACGGAGGGCGGCCAGCACGTCGTCGTACCAGTCGGTCATCGAGCGTTCGAGCGCGATCCCACCGCGCAGCACCAGCCACTGGTGCAACCGCCGGCCGCGCAGCCGGGACGGATCGGGAAACTCGTGCTTCTCGTTGGCGAGGTAGGCGTCCAGCCGCTCGGCATGCAGTGTGCGGTGCCGCTCGACCTCGTCGGCGACGGCGACCGGATCGCCGTACGAGGCACCGCGGATCTTGACCGCGAGCTCCGAGCGCGCGACCTCCGGCGCGGCCGGCTGCGCGATCCAGTCGGCCAGTTCGGCGCGGCCGGCGTCCGTCAGGTCGTAGACCTTCTTGTCCGGACGGCCGTCCTGCTCGACGACGGTGACGGCTACCCAGCCGGCGGCCTCCATGCGCCCGAGCACCTTGTAGACCTGCTGGTGCGTGGCCGTCCAGAACTGCCCGATCGACTTGTCGAAGCGCCGTGCCAGCTCGTAGCCCGAACTTGCCTTCTCGGCGAGCGAGACCAGGATCGCGTGTTCCAGCGCCACGCCGTGCAGGCTACCTATGCAACTAGTTGCAGTGCAACTGGGTGCGCCGCGAGCAACACCCCCACAGCCACACCCTGCTGTGGTCGCAGGGGTATTGCTCAAGCAGTAACCGTGGAGCCGGGCGCGAGGTAGCTGTATTCGCTGCCGTGCTCGGCGCCGATACGGGCAAGGTGCGCCTGAACGAAGCCGCGGCCCACATCGGTGAGCAGGCTGTCGTGCACCTGATGCACCTTCGGCGCACGGACGGCGATCACGAAGTCGATCACCTCGGCCGTCTTGGACCACGGCGCGTGCAGCGGCGCGAGCAGCGTCGTCACCGGTTCGGTGGGCACCGTGAACGAGTCGCCGGGGTGGTAGACGCCGCCCCCGGCGGCAGCGCCATCGTTGCCGGGGGCGCCCCCGTTGACGAGGTAGCCGACGTTCGCCACGACGGGGATGCTCGGGTGGATCAGGGCGTGCTGGCCGCCGAAGGTGCGCACCGCGAAGCCGCCCGCGTCGAACGACTCACCCGCGCCGACGGCAACCACCTGCTCGCCGAGGCTGTCCAGCGAATCGGCCACCGCAGCCGGGGCCCAGACGCGCAGCCGTGAGTTCGCCTTCGCCGCGGCCTGCAGCCGCTCCGCGTCGATGTGGTCGACGTGCTCGTGCGTGATCAGTACGGCCTCGACCCCGTCCAGTGCCTGGTCGACCTCGCTGAAGATGCCCGGGTCGATCACCAGCTTCCGGTCACCGTCGTCCAGCCGGACGCACGCATGGGTGTATTTGGTCAGCTGCATGGTCAGTCCCCTGCCTCGATGCGCTCCAACAAGGTGCCGAGCTTGCGTTCGGTGTCTGCGTCGCCCGGCGTGTAGATCTGCAGACGGGTGCCGGCGCGCGGCGCGAGCCAGGTATTGGTGGCATCCAGCTTCAACATGCCCACCAGCGGATTCCGGAACCGCTTGCTCTTGTTCTCGACGCCCTGCACGTCGTGCCGCGCCCACAGTTCGGCGAACTCCGGCGAGACCGTGCGCAACCTGGCCACCAGACCCTTCCAGGCGGGCTCGCCGACGTGTTCGGCCATGAGCACGCGCAGATTGGCAGTCATCCGCATGGCCGCGTCGTCCCAGTCGACGATGACCTTGCGCCACGCGGGATCGGCGAACAACAGCCACAGGCAGTTCCGCTCCTCGATCGGGATCGCATCGAGGTCGGAGATCAGGCGCGCGTACACCCGGTTGTAGGCCAGGATGTCTGACTTGCCGTTGATCACGCAGGCCGGAAACGGTTCGAGCCTGGCCAGCGTCGCGTGCAGTTGCGGCGACACGGCCGCACATTCCTTGGCCATTGCCGTGTCGGACGATCCGGCGAGCCGGAACAGGTGCGCGCGTTCGTCCCGGTCGAGCAGCAGCGTGCGGGCGATCGCCTCCAGCACCTGGTCGGACACCTTGATGTCACGGCCCTGCTCGAGCCACGTGTACCAGGTGACGCCGACGCCGGCGAGCTGCGCGACCTCCTCTCGCCGCAATCCCGGCGTGCGCCGGCGGCCGACGGCGGTGACGCCTACCTGAGCCGGCGCCAACCGTTCGCGGCGGCTGCGCAGGAACGCGGACAGCTCGGCGCGGCGCAGCTCATCCGGATCGCGGCGGGTCGGCGTGCGGGGGCGCAGCGAGCTGACGGCGGCAGTGGTCATGCCGGTCCTCGTTCCCCGGACCGCCACGAGATCGGACTGCGCCGACGATTCGGTCCGCAAGCGTCGCTCATGGGCACCAGCCTGCCGCATCCCCCCGGACCTAACCAGGTGCTGGCTATACCTGGATAAACGCGCTCCTGGTACCAGGCTTTCTGACACCGCACAGTAGCTGCCATGACAGCGACATCCATCGAGAGGCGAACCGCCTCTCCTGTGCACCGCGCGAGCCACCGGGCCACCACCGTGACCCCGCTCGGCATGATCGTCCTGCTGCTCGGCGCATTCCTGCCGATGCTGGACTTCTTCATCGTCAACGTCGCGCTGCCCACCATCGACGGCACGCTGCACGCGTCCGCGCCCATGCTCGAGCTCGTCGTCGCCGGCTACGGCACCGCGTTCGCGGTCTCCCTCGTCGTCGGCGGACGGCTCGGCGACGCGTTGGGCCGGCGCCGGCTGTTCATGCTCGGGCTCGCCGGCTTCACGCTCACGTCCGCGCTGTGCGGGCTCGCCCCGTCGGTCGGCGTGCTGATCGCCGCCCGCGTGCTGCAAGGCGTGTCCGCAGCGCTGATCCAGCCGCAGGTGCTCGCGACGTTTCAGGCGACCATGGCGGGCGAGGCGCGCAGCCGCGCGATCGGTCGCTACGCCGCCACCGGTGGCATCGCGGTCGTCATCGGCCAGCTGCTCGGCGGGCTGCTGCTGGACGCGAACATCGCCGGCACCACGTGGCGGCCGATCTTCCTGGTCAACGTTCCGGTCGGCCTCGTCGCGCTCGCGCTGGCGCCGCGCGTGGTGCCGTCCAGCCGCTCGCCGCAGCCCGCGGGTGTGGACGTCCCGGGCACCGCGCTGCTCGCCGCGACCATCGTGGCCCTGCTGATCCCGCTCACCGAAGGACCCGCGCTCGGCTGGCCGGTGTGGAGCTGGATCCTGCTCGCCGCCGCACCGGTGTTCGCGGTCGGGCTGTACCGGTCCGGGGTGCGCAGCGAGCGGGCAGGGCGCACCCCGCTCGTCCCGCCGTCCCTCGTCGGGCTGCCGATCGTGCGCCGCGGGCTGCTGCTGGCCGTGCCGTTCTTCCTCGGTTTCGGAGCGTTCATGTTCGTGTTCGCGCTGACCGTGCAGGACGGCCTCGGCGATGACGCGCTGCGCTCCGGGCTGGCGATCACGCCGATGGCGGTCGCGTTCTTCGTCGGCTCGCTGCTGATGGCGCGGTTGTACGCACGCTTCGGGGCCGCGATGCTCGGCGTGGGCTTCGGGCTGCAGGCACTCGGGCTGCTCGCGCTGCTCGCAGTCGTCGCGCGGCAGTGGCCGCACGTGTCGCTGGTCGCGATGGCACCGGGTCTCGTGCTCGCGGGCTTCGGCCAGTCCCTCGGGCTCGGCTCGCTGTTCCGGACGGTCCTGGCCGGCGTCCCGCAGCGGCTGGCCGGCGTCGGCAGCGGCGTGCTGACCACGGTGCAGCAGGGTTCGGTCGCCCTCGGCGTGGCCAGCCTCGGCAGCCTGTTCACCGGGCTCGAACCGCACGGCATGCGCACCGCGTTCCTGGTCGTCGTCGGCATCCAGACCGGGTTCGCGATCATCCTCGCGGCGGCGAGCCCGCGGCGGTCACCGGGGGACGCGACGGCGCAGGCGCCGGCCGAGCTGGTCGTCGACGCGGCGTGAGCGTCCGCGATACATCGGCGCGGTAGGAGGGCTCGGTGCTCGGCTCGGCGCGGGACGGTCTGGCGGCGGGACGCGCGGACAGTCCCGCCGCCAGCCCCAGCACCGCGACCGCGATGCCGGCCCACACGGACGGTCCGGGCGTGCGGATCCCGAGCAGCATGCCCGTGATCGCGGCCGACACGGGCGCGATACCGGTCAGCAGGCCGACCCGGTCCGAGCCGAGCGCGGCGACGGCCGAGTACCAGAGCACGAAGGCGGCCGCGGTCACGAAGACGGCCAGGTAGCCGTCCGCCAGCAGCTCGGTTCCGCTCAACCGGGACGCGGCCCGCGGGCTCTCCGTGGCCAGCGCGAGAACGGCGAACATGGCCGTCCCGATCCAGACCGAGTGCACCGAGACGCCCCCCGCGCCGTGCCGCGGCAGGACCGGCACCGCCAGCAGCGTGAAGCCCGCCTCGCACGCGAGCGCCAGAACCGCCCAGCCGATCCCGATGCCGTCGGTGTGGCCGGCGCCGGCTACCAGCACCGCGCCCGCGGTGACGAGCAGCCCGGCGAGCACGACGGCGCCACGCGGGCGGCGCCGCTCCAGCAGCGGACCGAGCACGCCGAGCAGCACCGGCACACACGCGACCGCGACCGCGATCACGGCCGGCTCGGCGTGCGCGTCGCCACGCACGATCGCCACGTTGAACAACACCAAGCCGCTGGCTGCCACTCCCGCCAGCCAGAGCCACTCGCGCCCGCGCGGCCGCAGGATCGGGGCGTGCGTGGCGCGCGACCACGCGAGCAACAGCAGCGCGGCGGCCCCGTAGCGGATCGCCTGCGCGGTGAACAACGGCGCGGTGGTCAGCCGCTGCGAGATTCCGACGCTGGCGCCGACGAACACCATGCCGAGCGCGCCGCTGGACAGGTTCAGGATGCGAGGTCTGGCCACGGAACCAGCCTGGGACGACAATGGCCCAATGCCTAGAGCCAATCCGTCCGATCTTCAACGGTCCAAAGTGGGGACGGACTTCCTGCAGCTGGACCGCGCAAGCGCGCCGCGCGGTGGGCTGTCCGCGTGGCTGGCCGAGCAGATCCGCACCGCGATCGCGGACGGGCGGCTGCCCGCCGGCGCCACCCTCCCGCCGACCCGGGTGCTGGCCGCCGAGTTGCAGGTCGCGCGCGGCACCGTGGCCGAGGCGTACCAGCGGCTGACCGAGGAGGGCCAGATCTCCGGGCGCGGGCGCGGCGGCACGGTCGTGCTGGACCGGCCGCGAAACCGTCCGCCCCGGCGCCGGTCCGCCGCTTCCGGACCGGCGGCCGTCAGCTTCACCGGCGCTCCGGCCGGCCCGGTGTTCGACGAGCTGCGCACCGCGCCGGCCGCGATCGACCTGTCCCCCGGCGTCCCCGACCTCGCCGCGTTCCCGCGCGCCGCATGGCTGCGCGCCGAACGCGCCGTGCTGAACTCGTTGTCGCCGGCGGACTTCGGGTACGGGCAGCCGGCCGGGTCACCGGCATTCCGGGCGCGCGTCGCGGACTGGCTGGCCCGTAACCGTGGCATCACCGCCGAGCCGGACGACGTGGTGATCGTGTCCGGTGTCGCCCAGGCGCTGGCGCTGATCGCGCGCGTGCTGCATGCCGACGGGATCACCGCCATCGCGGTCGAGGATCCGGGTTCGCTCGGCGCGCGCCAGCAGCTGCAGAGCTGGGGCATGGCGACGCCGCCGGTGCCGGTGGACGACCGAGGCCTGAACGTCGCGGCGCTGTCGGCGAGCGGGGCGCCGGCGGTCATGCTCACGCCCGCGCATCAGTTCCCGACCGGCGTCGTGCTGGACGGTGCGCGGCGCCGCGAGCTGCACGACTGGACGTCCGGCGGCGGGCTCGTGATCGAGGACGACTACGACGCCGAGCACCGCTACGACCGGCCACCGGTTCCCGCCCTGCGCGCGCAACTGCCCGAGCAGGTCTGTTACACCGGCAGTGTCTCCAAACTGCTCGCACCGGCACTGCGGATCGGCTGGCTGCTCGTGCCGCCGCGCTACCGCGACGCGGTGGTCGCCGCCAAGCGCGACAGCGATCTCGGCAACGCCGTGCTGCCACAGCTCGTGCTCGGCGAGCTGATGCGTTCCGGTGACCTGGAGCGGCACCTGCGGTTCGTCCGCCGCCGTCATCGCGCGCGGCGGGACGCGACGATCTCCGCGATCGACCGGCACCTGCGCGGGGTGCAGGTGCACGGCGCCGCCGCCGGGCTGCACCTGACGATCACGTTCGCGGATCGTGTCGACGACGTCGCGCTCGCCGCCGCGGTGTATGCCGCGGGAGTCAAGGTGCAGCCGCTGTCCTGGCACTGCCAGCGCGCCGGCTCGGCCGGGCTGGTGCTCGGCTACGCGGCCAGCAGCCCGGACGAGATCGAGCGCGGCATCGCCGTTGTCGGCCGGCAGCTGCGCCGGTTGCGGTGATCGGACACCCCGCTGGCTACCGCTCCTGGCGGCCCTCGTCCTCGACGTGCACCGCGGCCTCCTCGGCGCTGGCCGCGTACCCGGCCCGGCCGACGTCCGTCGCGATCTCGTCCTTCTCCTCGTCCGGGTGCGCGCCCTCATCGGGTGCCACCAGCCGGCCGGCCCTCGGGTCGGCGTCAGCGGCGACGATGTCCTGCTCGCCGACCTCCGACTCCTCCTCGCGCAGCTTCTCGTCGAGCGTCTTGCCGGCACGCTCGTCGTCGGTCGTGCGGGCGTCGCGCAGGTGGTGCGGCTCGCGGTCGGGCGGCGAGTAGCCGGCGTCCAGCGGGTCGTCTGTGTTGTCACCGGTCAGGGACTGCGACGGGTCCACCTGGTTGTGGCCGGCGAACCCGGCGTCGTACAGCTCGTCGGAATCACTCATGGGACAAGCCTTCCCGGATGAATCCCGCATTCACCCCTCGCCAGCGTGGTGAATGCGGGATTCACGGCGTTACAGCGGCGTGACGCCCCAGCTGCCCGCCCACGATGCGCCGGGCTCGAGCGTGATCAGGCCGGCGCCGGAGTTGAACGCGTCCGGCGCGCAGGTCATCGGCTCCAGCGCGATACCCGACCCGCCGCCGGGGAAGGCGTCCAGCGTGAACGCCTGCAGGTGCCCGAACGACTCGTCGCACCACACCTGCGCGCCGCCGGCCGCCGTGCGCACCTCGGCCACCGCGCGTCCTGCTGCGAACGTCAGGCCGGTGAAGCAGTCGTCCATGCGCAGGTCGCCGAGCCGGCGGCCGGCGCGCAGGTCGTACCCGGTGCCCTCGACCGGCTCGCTGCCGGTCGGGATCTGCACCTCGTCCACCAGCAGCCGGGTGTCGGCCGGGATCGTCACCGTGACGCCGTCCAGTCCGTCCGGCCCGCACGCGAGGTACGGATGGAAGCCGGCACCGAACGGGGTGCGGACGCGGCCGTGGTTGTGCGCGGACGCGTCCACGCGCAGCCCGGCATCCACGTCGAGCGCGTAGCGGACCTCGACGGCCAGCTCGAACGGCCAGCCGGTCTGCGGGACGATGTCCAGCCCCAGCGTCACCGACGAGGCGTCCTGCTGTCGGACGCTCCACCGCTCCCAGCGGCCGAGACCGTGGATCGCGTTCCCGGTCGACGGTTCGGTGATCGCGAGCTGCTGCGCCGTGCCGTCGAAGGTGTACTGCCCGCCGCGCAGCCGGTTCGGCCAGGGGACGAGTACGGCACCGCAGCACTTCGGCGGAAGCACCTCGTCGGCGTAGGTGCAGGTGACGTCGGCGCCGCGGTGGGTGTAGCGGCGCAATCCCGCGCCGACCTCGACGACGGTGGCTTCGTGCTCGCCGGCGGTGATCGTGAACTGCTGCCCGGTCAATGCCATGGGGGTGAACCTAGCCCGAGCCCGCGAGCAGCTGTTGTTCGGTCTCGCGCGCGTCGTAGCGCCAGAACGGCCGGACGAGGAAACCGGCTACCGCGACCACGACCATGCACACGACGCCGCCGATCACCCAGGAGAACTCCGGGCTGGACGCCGCTGCCGTCGCGCCGGCGCGCACGTCGCCTAGGCGCGGCCCGCCCGCGACGACCGCGGTGAACACGCCCTGCATGCGCCCGCGCATCTCGTCCGGCGCGTAGGTCTGCAGGATCGTCTGCCGGTAGACGGCGCTGACCAGGTCGAACGCGCCGGCGAGCGCGAGCAGGGCCACCACCAACCAGAGCTGGCGGGCCAGGCCGGACAGCGCGACGGCCGCACCCCAGCCGATGATCGCGAACACGAGCATCCGTCCCTGCCTGCGGACGCGGTTGATCCAGCCGCTGGAGAGCCCGGCGAGGACGGCGCCGATCGCGATCGCGGCGAACAGCGGGCCGACGTTGTTGTGGAAGCGCTGGTCGGCGACGGCCGGGAACAGCGAGCGCGGCATGGCCAGCACCATCGCGGCGATGTCGACGAGGAAGGACATCACGAGCACCGGGCGCGTCGCGATGAAGCGCAGCCCGTCGAAGATCGCGTGCATGTCGGGGCGCTGCGCGTTGTGGTCGGGAGGGATGTCGGGCAGCCGCAGGGCGGAGTAGAGCGCGGCCGTGAACAGCAGCGCGTCGATGCCGTACGCGTAGGCGAAGCCGTGGTTGAGCCCGACCAGGACGCCGGCGATCAGCGGGCCGATCACCTGGCCGACGTTGCTGACGGTGAAGTTCAGCGTGTTGGCGGAGGCAACGAGTTCGAGGTCGACGATGCGCGGGATGATCGCGCCGCGCGCCGAGGACGCGACCGCGAACATGCCCGACTGGACGACGACCAGGCACAGGATCAGGGCGACGCTGCCGACGCCGATCAGCGTCTGCGCGAGCAGCGCACAGGTGACCAGCCAGCCGCCGAGCGAGGACCACAGGTACAGCCGGCGCCGGTCGACGGCGTCGGCGATCGCGCCGCCGTAGAGGCCGAAGATCACGATCGGCAGCAGGCCCGCCAAACCGACGAAGCCGACGTACAGCGACGAGCGCGTGATCG
>DASTXN010000121.1:0-2620 GCA_035765515.1 Jatrophihabitantaceae bacterium
CGACCGGCACGGCGAGTACGGCCACAACACATCCCGTCTGGATTCAACTTCGTGCCGTCACGACCAACACGGCGACCTTCGACGTCGGCTACAGCAACGGCAAGACGCTGACGGTCCAGAAGTTCGCGAACGTCAAGGCCCCGAAGTCCGGCAGCCGGACCATCTTCGGCTCCAGCTTCGCGCTGCTGGGCATCAGCAGCGGCAAGGTCGCTCTCCAGTACGGCGACGGCTCGCCGTTCGTCATGGACATGACGCACAACTACATGGTCGTCAGCTAAGCCCGGATCCACCGCGTAGCCGTGGGATGACGACGTTGGCGTCGATGTGGTGAGTCGCCTTCGTGCGGTCGTGGTGATGCTGCCGGGTGCTCCGGCTTTTCCACTTGTTGGTCTTCGGTCGGGTCCTGTCGGACGGTGGATGTCTCAGGCTGCGAGTGGTGGTCCGGTGCTTCCGGCGAGCAGCCGCTGCCAGCCGCGCTCCCATGGCCAGTTGGTGGGCAGGTGCAGGGTCAGCCGCCGTGCCGAACGGGCGAGCCGGGCGGGCACGTTGATCAGCTGCGCGCGGATCGTGGCGGTGGTCGCGCGCGAGTGCAGCGCGGAGGCGAGCGTGCCGGCGGCGCGGGTGAGGTTGAACGCGATCGAGG
Organism: Jatrophihabitantaceae bacterium; assembly: GCA_035765515.1. Lineage (GTDB taxonomy): Bacteria > Actinomycetota > Actinomycetes > Mycobacteriales > Jatrophihabitantaceae > DASRSS01. The sequence goes on from DASTXN010000121.1 coordinate 644, forward strand.
CGCAGACCAGCCAGGCGCTGTTGGCCCAGAACCGTCCGGACGGCAGGTGCGCGAGCGGCCCGTTCTTCAGATCGGCGATGACTTGTTCGACGATCGCGTGCGCGCGATGCGCTCGCTCTGCTTCGAGCATCGGTAACGGGCTGTCGGTGAACACGGCGTGGTAGCGGTAGGCGGTGAACAGTTCGCTTTGGTTCGCCGGGTTCAGGTCCGGGACACGGCGCACGATCAGCCGCGCCGACACCTGCTTGTTCTTGCCCTTGGAGGTGAATGCGGTGTAGCTGGTCTCGGCGACCTCCGCGTCACTGATCCAGCGTTGCTGGTCGTCGTCGAAGATGGCGTTCGTGTACTTGATCGGCGTCCAGGAGTTCGGGTCGATCGCCGCGATCGCCTTGCGGACCGCGGAATCCAGCCGGGTCGTGATCGAAAACCGGCTGTTGTGCCGGCGGGCGGCGGCGATCACTTCGGCGCTGTAGAACGCCGAGTCTGCGCGCAACACCCGCACCCCGCTCCCCCCGGCCGCCTTCGCGGTGACCAACGCGTCGGCGACGAGCCGATGCGCACCCTTGGCCGAGTGCGTCGACCCCTTGCGCAGCCGGGCCGCGGCGATCACCGGCGCAGACGTCGGCGTCGAGATAGCCGCGATCAGCGCGTTGAGACCTTTCACGCCGGTGTAGCCGCGGCCAGCGCCCTGCTTCGCGTAGCCATAGGTCTGCCGAACCGTGTCATCGACATCGATGTAAACCAGCTCACTCGCACCGGGCAGCAGCGGCGCCAGTCCGGTGAGGTTGACCAGCAGCCGGGACGCCACCGCGTCCAGCTGCCGGACATGACCGAAGGTGAACGTGCGCAAGAAGGTCCCGAGCGTCGACGGCGCCCGAACCCCGGCGAACAGCCGGCCCATGCCGCCGTGTCGGAGCAGGCCCATGTCCTCGATCGAGTCCGCGCCCGCAACCATTCCAGCGACCAACGCCGACACCTTCACCTCGGCGAATCGGCCACCGGGCTTGTCGATCCGAACATGCTCGCCGGCAAGCCGCTGCAGCCCCGCTCGCTCGGCCAGCGCCAGCGCCGGCGCCAACCCGCCGCACGACACGAGGTTCGGATCATCAAACAAGGCGGCGAAGCCGTGACAGACTCGCATCTACCGGGTGCCCTTCCGCTGACTTCGAATCGTTTCCTTCGCAAGATCGATTCTGTTGCAGCAGAAGGGCATCTCGGCGTTACGACCCGCGCCTTAGCTCAACCAGCGCGGTGGATCCAGGCTTAGATGAGGCATCACGGCGGAAAACCGTTGCTGTGCAAAGAAAATCTGACATCCACGCGCTCAAAGCGGTCGGTGGCTGCTCGCGCAGAGAAGCAGCCGCCGATGAAGCGAGATCTCGCTAGAGGATGCCTTCGAGATCGCGGAGCAGCGCGGCCTTCGGCTTCGCGCCGACGATGCTCTTGACCACCTCGCCCTTGGCGAAGACCGACATCGTCGGGATCGACATGATCTGGTAGCGCCGGGCGATCTCGGGGTTGTCGTCGATGTTGACCTTGGCCACGGTGATCTTGTCGGGGTTCTCTGCGGCGATCTCCTCGAGCACCGGAGCAACCATCTTGCAAGGGCCGCACCACTCCGCCCAGAAGTCGACGAGCACGGGCTTGTCGCTGCCCAACACCTCGCTGTCGAAGGTCGCGTCGGTCACGGTCTTGGTCGCGGCGCCCATCAGATGTGCTCCTTCGGATCTGTCACAAGGCGGTTGTCGTAACCGAAACGTAGTGGCTGCTCCCGTCATTCCCACGAGCAGCCAGCTCAGTCGGCGAGCCAGCGCTCCGCGTCGAGGGCGGCTTGACAGCCGGTGCCGGCTGCGGTGATCGCTTGGCGATAGTGGTGGTCGACCAGATCGCCGCAGGCGAAAACGCCCGGCAGGCTGGTGCGGGTCGACGGTGCCTCGACGAGCACGTAGCCCTCACTGTCGAGGTCGACCTGACCGC
>DASTXN010000122.1:0-10842 GCA_035765515.1 Jatrophihabitantaceae bacterium
CCTATGCTGGTGTCCGTCTCCACCGGAGCTAGCATGATGCGGTTGCGCGTGAACCGCGCGCGACACCGCCCTCATCGTCTAGAGGCCCAGGACGCCGCCCTTTCAAGGCGGTAGCACGGGTTCGAATCCCGTTGGGGGCACGGCAGTACCCGTCAAGGCCCCGTAGCTCAGTTGGTTAGAGTGCCTCCCTGTCACGGAGGAAGTCGCCGGTTCAAGTCCGGTCGGGGTCGCCAGCCTTCCCGCGATGAGTCCTGCATGCGCCACTCCATAGCGGGGTGAATGCAGAATTCATGGACTCACCCCAGTCGGATTCCCGCCAGTTGCGTGCCCTGCGCGACCAGCCGGCCGGTCGAATCCCAGACGAAGCAGGTCTCGTCCACCCGTTGCGCGTCGATCAGCTGCGCCCGCTGCAACACCTGGACGGGCCCGGGTGCCGGCAGCGCGCGGACGTACACGCTCAGCTCCAGCGTCGGCACCCAGCCGCTGAGCTCGATGTCGAACGTCGCCGGCGGGAAGGCGTCCACCGCGTACAGCAGGGAGATCGGGTCGTACGGCTCGTCCCCCGCCAGCCCTAGCCAGCCGCGCAGCTCGCCCCGGCCGGTCGGCTTTCCGGCCGCGAACCCGAGCGTCGCCGGGTCGATGCGCAGGTCGACCTCGTCCATGATCGGGACAGGGAACCCGGCCGGGGAAACGCCCGGCAACCGCACGCAAGCGTCCAGCGGCGCGGCCGAAGCCGCAGGCAGGCCGGCGTCCCAGTACGGCTTGGCGTCCGGATCCAGGTTCGTGACCGTGAGCAGCGCGTCGACGCACGGGCGTCCGTCCTGCAGCAGCCGCGCGTGCAGTTGGCTCGCCGAACGGCCCGCCCGCAGCACCTCGGCGACGATGCGCACCGGGCCGGGCTCGGGCGAGTGCAGGTAGTGCGCGCTCGCCGCGATGACGTGCTGGTGCGGGCTGATCGCGGTGGCCGCACGGCCCAGCATGGCCAGCAGGTAGCCGCCATTCGGCTTTCCGGCGATCGTCCACTGCGGGTGGACGGACGCATCGAACGTGCCGGGCCCGGTCTCGGTCAGGGCGGTGACGGTGGCGAAGTCGCTGGAGCTCACTGGATCATCAAACACCGCCGCATCAGCCACCACGGCCCGCTTTCCCCACGGTGTGACCAGAATCAGGACCGGATTTTGGTCGGGGCGTGGGGAAAGGCGGCCGCGGGAACTGGATGCGCGGCTACTGTGACGGCGTGCACCAGACCCCGCGCCTGCTCGTGGCCGCGCACGGTACCGAGTCGGCTGCGGGGTCGGCTACCACCGCCGCGCTGGTCGACGCCATTGCTGCCGCGGCACCCGATGCCCCGGTGGGCCTGTGCTTCCTGGACGTAGTCGGCCCTTCGCTCGCAGACGCCCTTGCCGGGCAGGACGCGGCCGGCGAGCCGACCGTGGTCGTGCCGCTACTGCTGTCGACCGGCTACCACGTGCAGTCGGACATCCCCGCGGTCGTGGGCGACCGTCCCGACGTCCGCATCGCGGCACACCTGGGCCCGGACCCGTTGATCATCTCGGCGCTGACCGACCGGCTGGGCACCTCGACGGCCGCGTCCACGGTGCTCGTCGGCGTCGGCTCGTCCCGCCCCGAGGCGCGGCCGGAGCTCGAGGCCGCGGGACGGTTACTGGGCGCAAAGCTGGGCCGTCCGGTCACGGCGATGACGCTGTTCGAGGACGTGCGCGGCACCCTGCTCGCGCAGCGGCAACCGGTCGAGGTTTCCACCTACCTGCTCGCCGAGGGGGAGTTCTACACGCGGCTCTGCTCGGCCGCCGACGGCGTGGCAACGGTCGCACCGCCAATCGGCGCGCATCCCGATCTGGTGCGGCTGGTGCTCGACCGCTATCGCGCCGCGCTCGACACAAGTGCCGCCCGGACGGTCCGGTAGACTTCTCGCTCAGTGCTCGCACGCCTCACGCGGCACCGGTACGGCCAGGTAGCTCAGCTGGTACGAGCGACCGCCTGAAAAGCGGTAGGTCGGCGGTTCGATCCCGCCCCTGGCCACTCTCAAGCCTCATCTCACTGGCGATCCGAATGCCACCGATCGCCCGCACCCGGCATCCGTCCGCGCAAAGCTGCCCGCACCCCTTCCCGGAAGCGCTCCCCTGACCTAAACTGCAACACGTTTCAGTTTGCGGGCCGCTGGCCCTCGCCACAGGCAGGTGTCGCAGATGGACCGAAGCTTCGACTACATCGTCGTGGGTGCCGGCAGCGCGGGCGCGATCATCGCCAGGCGGCTGTCCGAGACCGGTGCGTCCGTCGTGCTGATCGAGGCCGGCCGGCGCGACAACACCCAGCTCTCGCGCAAGCCGGGCATGATCGGCCCGCTGCACAGCGTCCCGCAGCTGAAGAAGATGCTCAGCTGGGACCACTACACCGTCCCGCAGCGGGGCGCGCTCGACCGCAAGATCCCGCAGACCCACGGCAAGGTGCTCGGCGGCTCCAGCGCGATCAACGGCATGGTGTTCGTCCGCGGCAACCACAAGAACTTCGACGACTGGGCGGCCGAGGGCAACACCGGCTGGAGCTTCGCGGACGTGCTGCCGAGCTTCAAGCGGTTCGAGACGTTCGAGGACGGCGACAACGCGTACCGCGGTGGCTCCGGCCCGATCAAGGTGACCCGGCCGCGCGAGATCACGCCCGCGTCCGAGAGCTTCATGGAGGCGTTCGCCGAGACCGCCGGCGTGAAGAAGCTGGACGACTACAACGGCGAGAGCCAGGAGGGCGTCTCGCTGTTCCAGCAGAGCAACGCCGGGGGCCTGCGCTACAGCACGGCGGTCGGCTACCTGGACGGGCGCGGCTCGAACCTCACGGTGCTCGCCAAGACCCAGGTAGCCCGGGTGGTGATCGAGAACAGCCGAGCGACGGGTGTGGAGATCCTGACCAAGGGCGGACGCGAGACGATCCGCGCACAGCGCGAGGTGATCGTCAGCGCCGGCGTGTTCGGCTCGCCGCACGTGCTGATGCTCTCCGGCGTCGGCCCGGCCGATCACCTGCGCGGCCTCGGCATCGACGTGGTCGCCGACCTTCCGGTGGGCGACAACCTGCACGATCACCTGTTCGTCCCGATGACGTTCGCGATGCCGACCGGCATCCACCGTCCCAACCCGTTCTACTTCGGCCGGGCGTACATGCGCGAGAGCATGCGCTCGGGCAGCACCTGGCTCGGCCGCAGCGTGTTCGAGATCGTCGCCTTCGCGCGCACCCCGCACGCGGTCGACATCCCGGACCTGCAGATCCACGTGCTGCCGTGGAGCTATCCGTCGCCGAACCAGGACGCACCCATCCGGCACAAGCCCGACCCGCGCCGCGCCCTCACGATCATGTCCACGCTGATCTACCCGAAGAGCCGCGGGACGTTCCGGCTCGCGTCCGCCGACCCGGCCGCCTCGCCGCTGATCGACCCGAACTACCTGGCTGAGCAATCCGACGTGGACGTGCTCGTCGACGGCATGCAGCTGATTCGCGAGACTATGGCGAACAAGGTGATCGCCGGCGGCATCGAGGTCGAGGTCTCCCCCGGGCCCGCGTACCCGGACCGTGCCGCGCTCGCCAAGGAGGTCCGCAACCGCGCGACCACGGTCTACCACCCGGTCGGCACCTGCCGCATGGGCGTGGACGAGCGGGCAGTCGTAGACCCGACGCTCAAGGTGCGCGGCATCGACGGCCTGCGGGTCGCGGACGCGTCGATCATGCCGAGCATCGTCGGCGGCAACACGAACGCCGCGTCGATGATGATCGGCGAGCGCGCCGTGGAGCTCATCCTCGGTTCATGATCGATACCCCCGCAGCCACATCAGGGTGTGGTCGCGGGGGTTTTGATCATGACGGCGGCGTCAGGGTTGATGCGCGAGCTGCACGATGCGGAAGTGGTTACCGAAAGGGTCGCGCGCGCCGCAGTCGATTCCGTAGGGCTGCTGGGTCGGCTCCTGCGTGAACTCGACGCCACGGTCACGCAGCGTTTCGTACGTTTTCTGGCAGTCGTCGGTCGTGAGTCCGAACGTGAAACCGGTGGCGCCCTTGGACACGAGCTCGCGCGTCTGACGCCCGGACTCCTCGTCCATGCTCGGCGGGCCGGGCAGCTCGAGCAGGATCTCGCGGGACGGGTCACCCGGCACCCGCACGGTCAGCCACCGCATCGCGCCGAAGTCGATGTCCGCGCTGAGCTCGAGCCCCACCTTGTTGACGTAGAAGTCCAGCGCCTCGTCCTGGTCCAGGACGAAGACGTGCGACATGTTGATGTTGTTGAACGTCGGCTCCTCCAGGCGTCGTGACGTGGCAGTCACGCTAGAGGCGCCGGTCGACGGCGCGCTTCTCCGAAACTGCTCAATCCCGCGCCGGCGGCGTCGGTCGTTCCCGCGCGGGCGGCGAGATGGGCCGCGTCCACGACATCGAGAAGCAGGTCGGCGCCGGCGCGCTCGCACTGCCGTCGCGGTACTCGGACGGTGACAGGCCGACGATCTGCCGGAAGGTGCGGCTAAACGTGCCGAGGCTGGTGAACCCCACCAGCAGGCATATCTCGGTGACCGGACGCCGGCCCTCGCGCAGCAGGAACATCGCCCGCTCGACGCGGCGCCGCTGCAGGTAACGGTGCGGCGTCTCGCCGAACGTGCCACGGAACAGCCGACTGAAGTGCGCCGGCGAGACGTGCGCGATGCGGGCCAGCGTCGGGACGTCGAGCGGCTCCACAAAGCTGCGATCCATCGCGTCACGGGCACGCAGCAGCCGCCGGTTCGTCTCCTCGGCGGCGGTCCTCACCGCGTGAATCCTAGATTCACCGCGTCCCAGCGCGGCGAATCCAGGATTCAGCGCGACGAGCTAATGGCCGAAGCTGGCCGGTGCTGGCTCGGTGGATTCGGGCTCGTGGGTCGCGCCGCCCGCGTCCGGCTGACCCGCCGCCGCGGCCGCCTCGCGCGCGGCCTGCAGGCCGGAGACCATGCGCAGCGGGACCTCCTTGAGCATCAGCGACAGCACGAACGCGAGCACCAGCACGCAGGCTCCCACCACGAAGACCAGGTCCATCGCGTTGGAGAACCCGACGAGGAACGGGTGCGCGAGCACCTTGTTCAGGCCGTGCAGGAAGTCGGTGTCGTTCAGGCTCTTCTGCGTCTGGAGCTTGTGGAAGTCGGCGGGGTGGCTCCGGACCGCGTCCTGGAAGGCGCGCGTGCGGCCCGCCTTGTCGTAGGCAGTGGCGATCTTCGTTCCCGCCGTCGAAAACAGGATGGACAGGAACACCGCGGCACCGAGCGTCCCGCCGACCTGCCGGAAGAAGGTTGTCGTCGACGTCGCGACGCCCATGTCCTTCGGCGGGACGGCGTTCTGCATGGCGAGCACGATCGACTGCATGCTCAGGCCGAGCCCGGCGCCGAAGACGACCATGAACAGGTCCGTGTGCACCAGCGAGGTGTCCGCGGAAACCGTGGACATCAGTCCCAGGCCCACGATGAGCAGTGCGCTGCCGACGACGGGGAAGATCTTGTACCTGCCGGTGCGCGCGGTCGCCTGACCGGAGGCCAGCGAGGCGATCATCATGCCGGCCACCATGGGCAGCACCAGGAGCCCGGCCTTCGTCGGCGACGCGCCCTTGACGATCTGCAGGTACAGCGGGATCGACATCATGCCGCCGAACATGCCGATGCCGATGACGAACGACTGGGCAGAGCCGACGGCGAACACGCCGGTGCGGAACAGCCGCAGCGGGATCAGCGCCTCGTCGCCCATCCGGCTCTGCACCCACACGAACGCGATCAGGCCCAGGACGCCGACCACGTAGCAGGCGAAGGCGGCGCCGGAACCCCAGCCCCAGGACTGTCCCTGCTCTGCGACGATCAGCAGCGGCACCAGGCCGACGATGAGCGAGACGGCGCCCCACCAGTCGATGCGGTGATCGTGCCGGTGGTGCTCGATGTGCAGGACCTTGGTGACGACGACCAGCGCCGCGATGCCGATCGGAACGTTGATGTAGAAGATGTACCGCCAGCCCGGGATGCCGAAGATGTCGGCCGAGCCGGCGAGGAAGCCGCCGACGACGGGACCGAGCACCGACGAAGTCGCGAAGACGGCCATGAAGTAGCCCTGGTACCGGGCGCGTTCCCGCGGCGGGATGATGTCGCCGATGATCGCGAAGGCCAGCGACATGAGGCCGCCGGCGCCGATGCCCTGGAAGGCGCGGAACCCGGCGAGCATGTACATGGACGTCGACAGCCCGCACAGCGCCGAGCCGAGGACGAACACGCTGATCGCGAAGAGGAACAGCGGCTTGCGCCCATAGATGTCCGAAAGCTTGCCGTACAAGGGTGTCGCGATCGTCGAGGTGATCAGGAACGCGGTGGTGACCCAGGCCTGGGCGGCGAGCCCGTGGAGGTCGTCGCCGATCGTGCGGATGGCCGTGGACACGATCATCTGGTCCAGCGAGGCGAGGAACATGCCGAGCATCAGGCCGGACAGGATCGTCAGGATCTGCTTGTGCGTCAGCTCGCCGGAGGGTGCGGTCTGGGTCGCCGCGGTGGCAGCCATGGTCAGGAGTTCCCTTCCGCCGGGCGCGACCATGTGGCGGTCGGCTCGGAGACGAATTTGTCACTGGCCGCTTCGAAGTCGTTGGTGAAGCGGCTGAGCAGGTTGGCCAGACGGCGCAGGTCACGCTCGTTCCAGTCGTCGAGCATCTGCGCGAAGTGCTGGTTGCGGATCTCGTCGTGCTCCTTCAGCACGGCGTCCGCCTTGTCGGTGAGGACGAGCAGGCTGGCCCGGCCGTCCTCGGGGTCCGCCCGCCGCTCGAGCAGGCCGTCCTTGACGAGCGCGGCGACCTGGCGGCTGACGGTGGACGGATCGGCGTGAACATGCTCGGCCACCTCGCTGGAGCGCAGCGGTCCCGCGTTGGCCAGGCACCGGAGCACCATCTGCGCCGACCACTCGACGTCGTGCGCCTTGGCCGCCAGCATCTGGGCACGGCGGCGCCCGAACGAGCGCATCAGCTTGATGACGCTCTCGGCGACGGCCGCCACCTCAGCCGGGACGGGTCCGTCGCCGGTAGCGGCGTCGCCATGGTCATGCGCGTGCTGCGGAGCTGCGGTCATCGATGATCACACCACTTACTTGAGCTATACAACTAGTTGCTTGCAACAAGCATCCACCTCGGAGGGTCGAAATGCAAAATCGGGCGCGGCGCCGGGGGTCGTCCTACCCGCGGAGGACGTCCGCCAATACCGCGGCCTGCGAGATGGCTACCGCCTGCGACGCCGTCAGCAGCGTCAGCACGCCCTCGGTGCTGCGCAGGTCGGCCAGCGCGGCGACCGCGTCCGGCTGCTCGAGTTCCTTGAGATACCGCTCGCGGAACCGGTCGAACTTGTCCGGGTCGTGGCCGTACCACTTGCGCAGGTCGGTTGACGGCGCGACGTCCTTGCACCACAGGTCCAGCGCCGCGCGGTCCTTCGACACCCCGCGCGGCCAGACCCGGTCGACGAGGACGCGACGCCCGTCGCCGGCAGCGGGAGCGTCGTAGATCCGCTTGACCCGGACGTCCGCGGACCCCTCAGGCATGGCGTGCGGCCGCCACCTCGTCGAGACCGAGCAGCTCGATCGACTCCGCACGCATCTGCACCTTGCGCACCTTGCCGGTGACCGTCATCGGGAACTCGTCGACCACGTGGACGTAGCGCGGGATCTTGTAGTGCGCGAGCTTGCCGTCGCAGAACTCGCGCAGCGCCTCGGCCGTCAACTCCGGCGCGCCCGGACGCAGGCGCACCCACGCCATCAGCTCCTCGCCGTAGCGCTCGTCGGGAACCCCGATCACCTGCGCGTCCAGCACGTCCGGATGGCTGAAGAGGAACTCCTCGACCTCGCGCGGGTAGACGTTCTCGCCGCCGCGGATCACCATGTCCTTGATCCGGCCGACGATGTTGACGTAGCCCTCGGCGTCCATGGTCGCCAGGTCGCCGGTGTGCATCCACCCCGCTTTCAGCACTTCCGCCGTCTTCTCCGGTTCGTTCCAGTAGCCGAGCATCACCGAGTAGCCGCGGGTGCAGAACTCACCGGCGGTTCCGATCGGCACGGGCAGGTCAGTCTCCGGGTCCACGATCTTGATCTCGACGTGTGGCTGGACGCGGCCCACGGTGGACACGCGCCGGTCGAGCGCGTCGTCGGCGCCGGTCTGCGTCGAGACGGGCGAGGTCTCGGTCATCCCGTACGCGATGGTCACCTCGGCCATGTTCATCTCGTCGATCACGCGCTTCATCACCTCGACCGGGCACGGCGAGCCGGCCATGCAGCCGGTGCGCAAGGAGCTCAGGTCGTAGTCGCGGAAGTCCGGCAGCCCGAGTTCGGCGATGAACATCGTCGGCACGCCGTACAGCGAGGTGCAGCGCTCGTCCTGGACGGCGCGCAGCGTCGCGGCGGGGTCGAAACCGGGCGCGGGGATGACGACGCACGCGCCGTGGCTGGTGGCCGACAGGTTGCCCATCACCATGCCGAAGCAGTGGTAGAAGGGCACCGGCACGCAGATGCGGTCCTGCTCGCTGTAGCGCATCGTCTCGCCGACGAAGTAGCCGTTGTTGAGGATGTTGTGGTGCGAGAGGGTCGCGCCCTTGGGGAACCCGGTCGTCCCGGACGTGTACTGGATGTTGATCGCGTCGTCGAAGCTGAGCGCCGCCGCCCGCTCGGCAAGCTGCTGGTCGGTGACGGACGCGCCGTCGGCCAGCAGTGCGTCCCAGCTGGGATCGTCGAGGTAGACGACATCGCGCAGCGTCGGGAGCCCGGGCCGCACTTGCTCGATCATGGCGCGGTAATCGCTGGTCTTGAACGCCAGGGCCGCCACCAGCGTGCCGATCTCGGCCTGCCGCAGCACGTACTCCAGCTCGTGGGTGCGGTACGCGGGATTGATGTTGACCAGGATCGCGCCGATGCGCGCGGTCGCGTACTGCACGAGGTACCACGGCAGGCAGTTCGGGGCCCAGATGCCGACCCGGTCGCCCTTCGCGACCCCGCGCGCGAGCAGGCCCCGGGCCACCCGGTCTACCTCGGCGTCCACCTCGGTATAGGTCAGCCGGCGGGCGGTGGGGACGTCCACCACCGCCTCGCGGTCCGGGAAGGTGGCGACGGCGCGGCGCAGGTTGGCGTCGATCGTCTCGCCCAGCAGGGGGGTGGGAGCGGGTCCGCTGGCATAGGAGATGGGCATCGACATGGCCCGATCCTAGGTGTGCCGGATCACATCCGCCTATGCCCGAGTTCGGCCGCCGCGCAGATAAGTCAGGCAGATAAAAAGCCGCCCCCGGCGCCGGAACGGCTGCCGGGAGCGGCTGCGTCGATGCGAGATCGGCGAGCGATCAGGCGTCGACGGTGACCTGCGTGTTGCCCTCGAGCAGGGAGCGGACCTCGGACTCGCGGTAGCGGCGGTGCCCGCCGAGCGTGCGAATCGAGGTGAGCTTGCCGGCCTTGGCCCAGCGGGTGACCGTCTTGGGATCGACGCGGAACAGCGTCGCAACCTCCGACGGGGTGAGCAGCGGCTCGGACTCCGGGCGCTGACGCGGTGTCGTCATCGAAAGACCCCCTTCAGGGAACCACCTGCGAGGTCTTGTTCTCGCAGCGTGTGACGCAGGTCCTGACTGCGTCCAGAGCAAGTATGCATATCCGGACGCACCGCGCCTACTCACCGGAACCGACCTGTCCACTGTATGCCAGCGAAATGCGCACTGTCCGATTCGCCCGAAGCCTGTTCCAGGTGAATTCGCGGGCAGGGCGCGGCGCGGCTGAGTACCCGCACGGGTTGAGTGCGAGACGCGCACACCGCGAGGTACGCTGGCCGCACGACAATGACAACTTTCCCGGTAGCGCCGCTGGTCCCTCAGCCGGCCTGCCGGATGAGCGCGTGAGCGAGGGGGTCGAGCCATGGGGCGCGGCCGTGCCAAGGCAAAGCAGCAGAAGGTGGCGCGAGAGCTGAAGTACAACTCGCACCAGACCGATCTGGACGCTCTCCAGCGGGAACTCGGCAGCTCGTCCTCCTACGCGACGGACACCGTCGACGTCGGCGACGATGGCGAGGACGATCCCGACGCCGACGACTTCGACTCCGACGGCTGGGCCGACACCGGGCGCTGAGCTGCCACTTCAGGCGCAGCTAACACCCGGTGTTTTCGTGCCAGGATCTTCGGTTAGCCAGCTGGCACGCTATCGCCAGTTGGCCGCCGGGCCGGCGTAGTCGCCGCTCAGCCGCACCGATCCGGTCCCCGGACGCAGTTCGCCGAGCGACCACGCGGCCAATCCGCGCTCGGCCGCGAGCGCGAGCACATCCGCAGCCCGGTCGGCCGGCGCGACCGCGATCATGCCCACGCCGAGGTTGAACGTCAGTTCCAGCTCGGACCGTGCCAGGCCGCCCGTGCGGGCGATCAGTTCGAACACCGGCTGCGGCGCCCAAGTGGACCGGTCGACCTCGGCGTCCACGTCAGCCGGCAGCACCCGGACCAGGTTTCCGGCCAGCCCACCACCGGTGATGTGCGCGAACGCGTGGGCGCCCGCTTCCGCGGCGAGCGCCAGGCAGTCCAGGGCGTAGATGCGGGTCGGGGTGAGCAGCTCGTCGGCCAGCGTCCTTCCCTCCAGCAGCTCGGGTGTCGCATCCAGCGCCAGGCCGCCCTGGTCGAGCAGTACGTGGCGGGCCAGCGAGTACCCGTTGGAGTGCAGGCCGGATGAGCCCAGCGCGATGAGCACGTCGCCGACGCGCACTCGCTCGGCACCCAGGACCGCGTCGGCGTTCACCACGCCGACCCCGGTGCCGGAGACGTCGTACTCGTCCGGACGCATCAGGCCCGGGTGCTCGGC
>DASTXN010000123.1:0-2784 GCA_035765515.1 Jatrophihabitantaceae bacterium
AGCGGGACGTCCGTGAACGGAGCGGCCGTCTGCGGCTGGCACGCTCCGGCCGGGAAGGGCACCTGCGCGCCGACGAACATGTCGTACGTGCCCCAACCGGTACCGATGTTCGTGCGCCCGCCGGTGAACGGCTTGGCGGCGTTGCCGGTGTTGACGTACAGCCACAGGTCGCCGTTCGACGACCTAGCGACCAGGTCCACCAGCCCGTCACCGTCGATGTCGACGAGCACGATCGGGTTGTAGATGTCCCAGCTGCTGCCGGCGAGCTGCACCGGCGAGCCGAACGGCGCGGCCGGGTTCTGCGTGTTCACGAACAGCCACTGCGTGCCGTCGGGCTTGATCGCGATCAGGTCCGCGTAACCGTCGCCGTTGACGTCACCGAGCAGGAGCGTGGCGTAGGCGCCGAAGCCGCTGCCGATCGGCGCGCCGGTCGGGTACGGCGCCGTGGCCTGCTGCGAGTTCCGGTAGAGGTACAGCTGCCCGGACGCGTCCCGCGCGATCACGTCGGCGAATCCGTCACCGTCGATGTCCGCAGCCGCGATCGTGTCGTAGGCCTGCCAGCCGGACCCGATCTGCACGGGCGAGCCGTAGGGCGCGGTCGCGTTGCCGGAGTTGTCGAACAGCCACAGCGTGCCGTCGGGCTTGCGGGCGATCAGGTCGGGCTGGCCGTCGTCGTCGACGTCACCGGCGACGATCCGGTCGTAGCCCTGCCAAGTGCCCGCGAGCTGCGTGCGGACGGTGGGCAGGTACGGCGCGGAGGTGTTCGCGGTGTTCGTCCAGTCGTACATCGTGGAGCCGTCACGAACGAGCAATCCCCCTGGCCCGTAAGGCGATTCTGACCCGGTCGGCGTCGGGTCGGGCGTGCCCGGCCCGAACCAGGTGGTGAAGTACACCCAGAAGTTGCGGTTGCCGTAACTGCTGCACGAGTCGCCCGTGCCGTACAGGTTCGCAAGCGCCGCCGCGTTCGGCTGGTACGGCGTGTAGATGTACAGCGACGCGGTGGCCTCGTTCTGGATGTAGACCGGACTGCTGCCGCATCCCTTGCGCGGGCTGTACAGGATGTTGTTGGTCGCGCCCGCGAGGTACTGGTAGTAGTCCGGGTGCGCCTTGTAGTACTGGAACTGGTACGCGGCCAGGTACACCTGGATGAAGAAACCGGACGAGGCGCTGTCGCACCCGGTCGTGTCCGGGCAGTTTGCTCCGGTGGCGTAGGCGTACGCGCGGCTGCTCGGCGCGGTCGAGGTGACCAGGCCCTGCTCCTTCTGCAGCAACACGATCAGCACCTGCGGGTTAATGCCGCAGGCGTGCGCCACGTGGACGATCACCTGCGCGGCCGTCTCCTTCGGCTGGCCGGTGTACGCCTTGCACAGGCCGGCCTTCGCCGGCTGCGACGTCGTCTTCGTCGTGTACTGCGGCAGGCAGGTGTAGCCGCTCTGGCAGTCCGGGACCTCGGCGTTCAGGAAGCTCTGCACCTGCGCGATGGTCATCGCCGTGGAGTTGTAGAAGTCCTTGTTGCTGATGATGTTTCCGGCCTTGAACTGCGTTCCGCTCACCGCATGCGCCTGCTGCGGCTGGGCCGTCACCACGACAGCGGACGCGACGACGGTGGCGAGCGCCGCGAGCACCGCGCCCATGCGTGACCTCATGCGGGGACCTCGATGTTCGTCGGGTCCGACTCGCCGGACGCGGTGGGTGCCGCGAACCGGACGACCGCACTCCAGGTTCCGGCCGCCAGTTCCGAGCGCGGGATCGAGATCAGCCCGCAGGACGTCGCCGTGGGCGTGGTGACCGCCGGGTGCTGCGCCGTCCGGGACGTCCCGCCCTGCGTCATCGTGAGCGTGCAGGTGCCGCCCTGGATGACGTGGCCCGGCACGAACGCGTCGACCTGGGCCTCGCCGGCCTGCGCGTTCCAGGACCCGATCGTGATGTGCACGGGAACGGTCTTGGCGGCGTCGGACTGCGGCGCCCCGGACCCGGACGGCGGGCCGCTCGTGCCGGCGCCGCTGGTGGACACGACGTCCGTCGGTGCCGCGGACGTCACGTCAGTGCTGCTCAGACCGGTGGTCGGCGTGTTCGCCGTCGATTGCTGGCCGGCGGAGGTATCGTGCGATGAGCTCCCGGTGGACCCGGTCGTGCACGCGGCGAGCAGGAGCGCCGCGGCACCGCTCGCAAGCAGCATTGCGGCGGACAGGCGTCTGGGCACAGGAACTCCCGAATCTCGCGTCCGCACACTGAAACTAGCGTGACCAGTGTGACTGATGATGTGTCAATCGGACAAGTGCCGCCGGAGCCGGACAATCGCCGTCCGGCGCCGGGTGCCCGCCGGTAGCAGCCTCGCGGCGACGCGGCGCGCACCGGCCGGAAGCTGCCGGGCCCGGGCCGCGGCCAGTTCCTTCCTCACCCGCGCCAGCTCGGCGTCGCGCGCTGCGAGCTCGGTCCCGCGCTGCTTGTGCTCCTTGGCCAGTCGGGCGTGCCGCGCGGGGAGCCGTTCGCCGAGGGGCAGGTCGGCCAGCGGCTTCGCGATCGCCGAGCGCATCCCCTTCTTGATCGTCTCCAGCCACTGCTCGCCGGACGCGTCCGCCGGCCGACCGCGCCGCACGTGCGTCTGCAGCTCGGACTCGTCGGCGACGTGGACGTCCAGCCACGACCCGTCCGCCGGCAGCCCGACCAGGTCGCCGAGCGCCACCATCACGTCGCCGACGGTGTTGTGCGGTGCCCACCGCGACATCGGCGACACGGACGCGGCCTCCCTGGCCAGCAGGTAGATCCCGCGCCGGACGATCT
>DASTXN010000124.1:0-33674 GCA_035765515.1 Jatrophihabitantaceae bacterium
TGCCGTGACTCCCCCGCCTCGCTGCCGGGCCCGGGAACGAGCCCCACGTAGTTGCCCTGCAGCAACCCGTCCAGCCGGTTGCGCACCTTCAGCTCCAGCTTGCGGAGCAAGGGTTCAGCGGAGTTGAGGTCCAGAGTCAACGTCAGGAGGCCCAGGGTGATTGCTGCTGCGGGCCGGGAGGAGCAGCCATGGGCGGGCCGCCGGCGCGCTGGCGGGGGGCGACCTGCGGGAGCGGAATCGTCTGCAGCACGCGGCGCACCGCCTGCCCCGCGGGCACGCCGTCGGCGATCGCGTCGTAGCTGAGCACGAGCCGGTGCGCGAGCACGTCGCCGGCGACGTCCAGCACGTCCTGAGGGAGCACGTAGTCGCGCCCGCGCAGCAGGGCGAGCGCGCGGCCGGCCGCGATCAGGCCAAGGCTGGCGCGCGGGCTGGCGCCGTAGGACACCCAGTGCGCAACGTCCGGCATACCGTGCTCGGCCGGGTGCCGCGTCGCGATCACCACGCGCACCACGTAGTCGACGATCGCGTGGTGGACGAATACGCGCGCGGCCGTGGCTTGCAGCCGCTGCAGCTCGTCGGTGCTGATCACGGGGTTCGCGACGGGCGCGTCCACACCCATCCGGTAGACGATCTCGCGCTCCTCGGCAGCCGTGGGATAGCCGACCGAGATCTTCATCAGGAAGCGGTCCCGCTGCGCCTCGGGCAGCGGGTACACGCCCTCGGACTCGATCGGGTTCTGCGTCGCCAGGACGAGGAACGGGCGCGGCACGTCGAAGCGCTGGCCGCCGATCGTCACATGCTTCTCGGCCATGACCTCGAGCAGCGCGGACTGCACCTTGGCGGGCGCACGGTTGATCTCGTCGGCCAACACGAAGTTGGCCATGATCGGGCCGATCTCGGTGTCGAAGCGCTCGCTGCCCGGACGGTAGATGCGAGTCCCCACGATGTCCGACGGCACCAGGTCGGGCGTGAACTGCAGGCGCGAGAACGAGCCGGTCACCGTCCGCGCCAACGTCTCCACCGCGAGCGTCTTGGCAACTCCGGGCACGCCCTCGAGCAGGCAGTGGCCCTGTGCGAGCAGGCTGACCAGCATCCGCTCGACCAGCCGCTCCTGTCCGACGATCACGCGCTTGACCTCGAACATCACCCGCTCGAGCGCCGTAGCGTCCTCGGCAGGGGTGTGCACGTGTTCGGTCACTGACGTTTCTCCTCGCGCTCGGCCGGACGTCTTCACCGTACGGGACCGCGAACCGCGTCGCCCCGGCGTACGCGTATACAAGTGCTGTGTCCTTGCCAGGTCTCTCCGGTGTCGACGGCCCGCCGCGCTGCTCCGCAAAGGGCTGCCGCGCGGAGGCGACCGTGGACGTGCGCTGGCGCAACCCGCGCATCCACGACGCGTCCCGGGTGAAGCACTGGCTGGCCTGTCCGGACCACGTGGCGTACCTGAGCGACTACCTGTCCGTGCGCGGCTTCCTGCTGGAAACCGCCCCGCTCCAGACCTGAACTGCCCACGCGAGTGGCGCACTAACCCTTCGAGTGGCGCGATATATCGCGCCACTCGGTACCCGAACGCGCCACTCGCGGGAGGTGTTCAGCCGCCGATCGCGGACATCGTGCGCGCGGGCTGGACGAAGTCGGCCGCATCGATGCCGTGCCCGGCCTGCTTGCCGGCCACCGCGACCCGGATCAACTCGCCCAGCTCGGCGTCCGAGGCGCCGGCGCGCAGCGGGCCGCGCAGGTCCGTCTCGTCCTTGGCGAACAGGCAGGTGCGCAGCTGGCCGTCGGCGGTGAGCCGCAGCCGGTCGCAGTCGCGGCAGAACGGACGGGTCACGGACGCGATCACGCCCACCCGAGCCGAGCGCCACTGCTCGCGACCGGGACCGTCCACGACGTCGAAGTCCTCGGCGGGGGCGTGGCCGCCATGACCGCCGTGGCCGCGCGGCTCGAGGGTGAAGTCGCGGCCCAGCCGCTCCAGCACGTCGGCCGCGGTGACCATCCCGTCGCGCGTCCACACGTGGTCGGCGTCCAGCGGCATGTGCTCGATGAAGCGCAGCTCGTAACCGGACCGCAGCGCCCATTGCAGCAGCTCGGGCGCCTCGTCGAGGTTCTCGCGCATCATCACCGAGTTGATCTTCAGTGGACGGATCCCGGCACGCGCGGCCGCCTCGATCCCGGCCAGCACGTCCGGCAGCCGGTCCCGCCGGGTGAGGCTGGCGAACCGGTCGCGATCGAGCGTGTCCAGCGAGATGTTGATGCGGTCCAGCCCGGCAGCGACCAGCGCCTCCGCGGAACGGTCCAGCGTGACGCCGTTCGTTGTCAGCGAAAGCTCCGGGCGCGGGCGCAGCGCGGCCAGCCGGCCGACGACGGACACCAGCGTCGGGTGCACCAGCGGCTCGCCACCGGTCAGCCGGATGCTGGTGATGCCGAGGCCGAGGAACACCGAAGCGAGCCGGACGATCTCGTCGTCGCTGAGCCGAGCGGTCTTGGCCAGCCAGTCCAGACCCTCGGCGGGCATGCAATACGTGCAGCGCAGCGAGCAGTGGTCGGTCAGCGACAGGCGCAGGTCCGTGGCCACCCGCCCGAAGCCGTCCCGAAGGACCGGCTCGACAGGCGGCGTGGACGAGGTCACGCGTCCACGCTACCCAGTAATCAGGTCAGCGGGCGCGTGGCGTCGAAATAACCCCACGAGACCTGGTCCCACGGCGTCTCCTGGACGACCTCGCCGCTCTCCGGAGCCTGGATAACTAGCCCGCCGCCGATGTAGATCGCGACGTGGTGGATGCCGCCGATCGTCCCGTTCGAGCTCCAGAACAGCAGGTCGCCCGGCTTGAAGTTGCCCGGGCTCGGGTGGTACGAGCCGGCCTGGGTGTACTGCGTCGCCGCGTAATGATCCAGCGGGAGGTTCGGCCCCCAGGCGTACATCACCAGTCCGGAACAGTCGAAGCCGACGACGTTGCAGTCGTTCCAGGCGCCGTCCCCGGCGCAGACACCCCGTGTCGGGCCGTAGGCGTTGCCACCGGCCCACGCGTACATCGTGCCCAGGTACTGCTCCGCGCGGTGTACCGCGGCGGCCGCCTTGCGGGCCGTCCAGGTGCCGCCGGACGGAGCGCTGGCCGAACCACCGCCGACGCTCCCGCCGCCACCACCGCCGCCACCCTGGGACTGGTGCTGCTGGGCCAGGCGGGCGGCACGCTCGCGGGCCAGTCGCAACCTGCGCTCCCGCGCCTTGCGCAACTCGATCTGGTGCTGTCGCCAGGCCTGGTACGCGGCGCGCTGGCCGTTGAGGGTGTGCAGCCGCAGCTGTGCGGCGTCCAGCTGGCTCTGGCTGGCCGACAGCGTCTGCGTCACCTGCTGCTGCTGCGCCTGCGCGGCAGCGACCGCTGACGCGGCGTCCTGCTCGGCCTGCTTGGCCGCGGCGGCAGCCTTCGTCTGGTCGTCGACGGCCTTGCGCGCGGCGGCGTCGGCGTTGGACTTGGCCACGGTCGCCCGCTGCAGGTTGTCGATCGCGCTGAGCTGGTGGGTGGCCTGGTAGCCCTGCAGCGCGCTCTCCTGCAGCAGCGTGTTCGGGTCGGACGCGGTCAGCAGCGTGCCGGTCATGCCCTGCACGTCGCCGCTCATGTACGAGGCCTGCGCGTACTCCACGAACTCGCGCTGTGCCTGCTGCACCTGCTGCTCGGCAGCCACCGCGTCCTGCGCGGTCTGCTTCGCGGTGTCCTGCGCCTGCTGGAGCTTGGACACCGCGAGGGCGACCTTCTGCTCGGCCAGTTCCTTCTCGGCCTCCAGCTGGTGGGACAGCGCGGTCAGCGTGGCCACGCGCGCGGTGAGCTGGCCGACCTGGTCGGCGAGCGCCGCCTTCTGGTTCTTGGCGCGCTGGATCTGCCCGTTCGTGGGGTTCGGCGGTGGGGTGGCGGAGGACGCCGGGTGGGCGACGACGACGAGCGAGACGGCGGTCGCGAGCGCGGCCAGCCCGGCCACTGCCCGGGAGCGGGTGCGCCCGATACGGCACAGCTGCACGGCGAGGACTCACTTCCGATCTACGGCACGACCAATTCAGACTGCCACTGCGGCCCCAAATGCGCCAGCAGCCACACAGGAAACATCGGCAACAGCAGTCCCAACTGAAGCCGTCAGCCGGCCGTCGACAGCTCCGTCACCGTGTCTATCGGCGGCGTGAGCGCGCGCCGTAGCCGCCGCGCCCGCAACGATCGCTCGGCCCGGGCCAGCGCCATATGCACCCCGACCGCGTACAGCCCGCCGAAGGCCAGGTCGAGGACGTAGTGCTCGCCGGTGTAGACGAGCGTGAGCCCCATCAGCAGCGGGTAGACGTAGACCAGCAGGCGCCACCGGGAGCGCAGCAGCCCGGCGACGAACATCGCCGCGAGCAGGGAGAACGCGAAGTGCAGGGACGGCATCGCAGCCACCGGGTTGGATCCGCCGTTCTGCCCGGCCAGGAGCAATCGGTGCGCGAACCCGGCGTGCAGGTACTCCCAGCCGCGGGCGGACAGCCGCGTGATCGGGGGCAGGTACCCGTCCCGCGCGGCGAGCCACGGTGGCGCCTCCGGGAACAGGATGTAGGTGACCAGCCCGGCGAACGACAGCACGATCACCCGGCTGATGTATCGCAGCCACAGCGCCCGCTCGCGCAGCCACAGCACCGCGGCCAGCAGCGGCGTGACCACGAAGTGCGACGTATAGATCAGCGTCGCGAGCGCGTCGTACCAGTGCACGTGCAGCGGCGTGTAGAGGTGCGCCTGCAGCCAGACGGTGGGGTCGACGCCACCGAACAGCCAGCGCTCGGCCCGTTCGATGTCCTGCTCGTGCAGCGGCATCCCCATCGTGTCGGCGAGCGCGCGCGAGGAGTCGTAGAACATCAGCACGAGCGTGAACGGCAGCCAGTCGATCACCACCCACAGCAGCCGGCGCCAGCCCCGTCCGAGGCAGCTGATCGCGAGCCCGATCACCACCAGGTACGACAACTGCTTGCGGCCCGTCGGCACGCCGTCAGCGGCGAACCAGTAGGCGAGGTAGCCGAAATAGGCGACGGCGCAGGCGATCCGGATCCGGTGCCAGCCCACCGCGTGGACGGCCCGCAGCACGCGAACCCGAGACCCCGCCAGCACCTGCTGACCCTATCCGGGCCGGTGGTATCTTGACGTCAAGAGATCTTCCCGAACCGAGAACGCACCGGCCGTGACGAAGGAGCCCGACGTGTCCGCAGAGAGCAAGAACTCGTTCAGTGCTCGCAGCCAGCTCCAGGTGGGCGACGCCAGCTTCGAGTACTACCGGCTGGACGCGGTCCCGGGTGCGGAGCGGCTGCCGTTCAGCCTGAAGGTGTTGCTGGAGAACCTGCTGCGCACCGAGGACGGCAAGAACGTCACCAAGGCCCAGATCGAGGCGCTCGCCAACTGGGATCCGAACGCCGATCCCGAGACCGAGATCCAGTTCACGCCCGCGCGTGTCGTCATGCAGGACTTCACCGGTGTGCCCGCCGTTGTCGACCTGGCCACGATGCGCGAGGCCGTCGTCGAGCTCGGCGGCGACGCCACCAAGATCAACCCGCTGGCGCCGGCCGAACTGGTCATCGACCACTCGGTGATCGCCGACCTGTTCGGCACGCCTGATTCGTTCGCGCGCAACGTGGAACTGGAGTACCAGCGCAACAGGGAGCGCTACCAGTTCCTGCGCTGGGGCCAGACCGCGTTCGACGAGTTCAAGGTCGTCCCGCCCGGCACCGGCATCGTGCACCAGGTCAACATCGAGTACCTGGCCCGCGTCGTCTTCAACCGCGACGGCGTCGTCTACCCGGACACCCTGGTCGGCACCGACTCGCACACCACGATGGTCAACGGCCTGGGCGTGCTCGGCTGGGGCGTCGGCGGCATCGAGGCCGAGGCGGCGATGCTCGGCCAGTCGGTCAGCATGCTCATCCCCCGCGTCGTCGGCTTCAAGCTCACCGGCGAACTGCCGGACGGGTCCACCGCCACCGACCTGGTCCTGACGATCACCGAGATGCTCCGCGAGCACGGCGTGGTGGGCAAGTTCGTGGAGTTCTACGGCCCGGGCGTCGCCGCCGTGCCGCTGGCCAACCGCGCGACGATCGGCAACATGAGCCCGGAGTACGGCTCCACCTGCGCGATCTTCCCCATCGACGACGAGACGCTGCGCTACCTGACCTTCACCGGCCGCAAGGCCGAACAGATCGAACTCGTCGAGACCTACGCCAAGGCCAACGGGCTGTGGCACGACCCGTCCGATGAGCCGGCGTTCTCCGAGACGCTCGAGCTGGACCTGTCCACGGTCGTGCCGTCCATCGCCGGTCCCAAGCGCCCGCAGGACCGCATCCTGCTGTC
Organism: Jatrophihabitantaceae bacterium; assembly: GCA_035765515.1. Classification (GTDB taxonomy): domain Bacteria; phylum Actinomycetota; class Actinomycetes; order Mycobacteriales; family Jatrophihabitantaceae; genus DASRSS01. Next base: position 6,351 of record DASTXN010000124.1, read on the forward strand.
CTCGGCCAAGCAGTGCTTCCGCGAGGCGCTGTCGGACTACGTCGACGACACGCCGTCAGCGGGCGGTCGCGCCGACGAGGCATCCTCGGAATCCTTCCCGGCCAGCGACTCCCCCGCCGTGTTCCGCAACGGGCAGGACGCGGCCGACAAGCCGCACGCGCACGACCACGCGCCGGTGCAGGACCGCCCGTCCTCCCCCACGCCGGTCAAGCTGCCGGACGGCAGCGAGTTCGACGTCGACCACGGCGCCGTCGTGATCGCCGCGATCACCTCGTGCACCAACACGTCCAACCCGTCGGTGATGCTCGCTGCCGCACTGCTCGCGAAGAAGGCCGTGGAGAAGGGCCTGACCCGCAAGCCGTGGGTTAAGACTTCGCTGGCGCCGGGCTCGAAGGTCGTCACCGACTACTACGACCGCTCGGGGCTCACGCCGTACCTGGAGAAGCTCGGCTTCAACCTGGTCGGCTACGGCTGCACAACCTGCATCGGCAACTCCGGCCCGATCATCGACGAGGTCTCGGCCGCCGTGAACGAGAGCGACCTCGCCGTCACCGCGGTGTTGTCCGGAAACCGCAACTTCGAGGGCCGCATCAACCCCGACGTGAAGATGAACTACCTGGCCTCGCCGCCGCTTGTGGTGGCCTACGCGATCGCCGGCTCGATGGACGTCGACATCGTCAACGAGCCGCTCGGCGAGGGCTCGGACGGCAACCCGGTGTACCTGCGCGACATCTGGCCGTCGCCGCAGGAGATCCAGGAGACCATCGACACGGCGATCGCCAGCGAGATGTACACCCAGCGGTACGCGGACGTATTCGCCGGTGACGACCGGTGGCGCGACCTGCCCACGCCGGAGGGCAACACCTTCGAGTGGGACTCCGAATCCACCTACGTACGCAAGCCTCCGTACTTCGACGGCATGGACCGCGAGCCGGCTCCGGTCACGGACATCAGCGGCGCGCGCGTGCTGGCCAAGCTGGGTGACTCGGTGACGACCGACCACATCAGCCCGGCCGGTTCGATCAAGGCGGACTCCCCCGCGGGCAAGTACCTGTCCGAGCACGGCATCGATCGGAAGGACTTCAACTCCTACGGCTCGCGCCGCGGCAACCACGAGGTGATGATCCGCGGCACGTTCGCGAACATCCGGCTGCGCAACCAACTCGCTCCGGGGACCGAGGGCGGCTTCACCCGCGACTTCACCCAGCCGGACGGACCGGTCACGACGATCTACGACGCTTCGGTGAACTACGCCGAGGCGGGCACCCCGCTGGTGATCCTCGCGGGCAAGGAGTACGGCTCCGGCTCCTCGCGCGACTGGGCGGCCAAGGGCACGGCGCTGCTCGGCGTCCGTGCCGTGATCGCCGAGTCGTACGAGCGCATCCACCGCTCGAACCTGATCGGGATGGGCGTGCTGCCGCTGCAGTTCCCCGCCGGCGAGTCCGCCGAGTCGCTCGGGCTGACCGGCGAGGAGACCATCGACATCACCGGCGTCACCGCCCTCACCGACGGAATCCCGCGCACGGTCAAGGTGAACGCCGGCGGACGAGAGTTCGACGCGGTCGTCCGCATCGACACCCCCGGCGAGGCCGACTACTACCGGCACGGCGGCATCCTTCAGTACGTGCTTCGCTCGCTGATGTAACTCGCGCGGGCTCTTCGGCCGAGGCCTCATCGCGTGGTGGGCTCTTCCAATCTTTAGGGGGCTGGGTTAGAGTCGGCGGGAATTGTTCGATCGCCAAACAAATCCCACGGAAGTGAGCGCGCCATGGTGCAGCCGACAAAAGAGGACCGGTTCAGCTTCGGGCTCTGGACGATCGGCTGGCAGGCCCGCGATCCGTTCGGGGACGCCACCCGCCCGCCACTCGACCCGGTCGAATCGGTGCACAAGCTGGCCGAGCTCGGCGCCTGGGGCGTGACGTTCCACGACGACGACCTGATCCCCTTCGGCTCGTCCGACGCGGACCGCACGAAGCACATCGAGCGGTTCAAGCAGGCCCTTGCCGAGACCGGGATCGTCGTGCCGATGATGACGACGAACCTGTTCACCCACCCCGTGTTCAAGGACGGTGGCTTCACCAGCAACGACCGTTCGGTGCGTCGCTACGCGCTGCGCAAGGTCGTGCGCAACATCGACCTGGCCGCGGAGCTGGGCGCGCAGACGTACGTGTTCTGGGGCGGCCGTGAGGGCAGCGAGTACGACGGCGCCAAGGACGTCACGGCGGCGCTGGACCGCTACCGCGAGGGCATCGACACGCTGGCGGCGTACGTCAAGGAGCAGGGCTACGGAATCCGGTTCGCGATCGAACCGAAGCCGAACGAGCCGCGCGGCGACATCCTGCTGCCGACCGTCGGGCACGCGCTCGCGTTCATCGCCGAGCTGGAGCACGGGGACATCGTGGGCGTGAACCCCGAGGTGGGTCACGAGCAGATGGCCGGGCTGAACTACGCCGGCGGCATCGCCCAGGCGCTGTGGGCGGGCAAGCTGTTCCACCTGGACCTGAACGGGCAGCGCGGCATCAAGTTCGACCAGGACCTGGTGTTCGGCCACGGCGACCTGATCAACGCGTTCTTCCTCGTCGACCTGCTCGAGCACGGTGCACCCGGCGGCGGTCCCACCTACACCGGACCGCGGCACTTCGACTACAAGCCGTCCCGCACCGACTACGGGCAGGGCGTCTGGGACTCCGCGGCCGCCTGCATGCGGATGTACCTGCTGCTCGCTGAGCGGGCCGAGGCGTACCGCGCCGACCCGGAGGTGCAGTCCGCGCTGGAGGCTGCGGGCGTGCCGTCGCTGCGCCAGCCGACGCTCGGAACCGGCGAGTCCCTGCAGGACCTGCTCGCGGACCGATCGGCGTTCGAGGAGTTCGACCCGGACACCGCGGGCGAGCGCAACTACGGATTCGTGCGACTCAACCAGCTCGCGATCGACCACCTGCTGGGCGCGCTCTAGCCGGGAGCACCCGATGGCACCCAAAGCCCAACGCCTCGTCGCGGGCGTCGACTCGTCGACCCAGTCGTGCAAGGTCGTGGTGCACGACGCCGACACCGGCGCAGTGGTGCGCCACGGCACCGCGCCGCACCCGCCGGGGACGGCCGTCGACCCGTCCGCGTGGCTGACCGCGCTGCACGCCGCCATCGACGCCGCCGGCGGCCTCGACGACGTCGCAGCGGCCGCGGTCGCAGCGCAACAGCACGGCATGGTGTGCCTCGACGACCAGGGCCAGGTGGTGCGCGACGCGCTGCTGTGGAACGACACCCGCTCCGCGCAGGCGGCAGCGGACCTGGTCGACGAGCTCGGCGGCGGGGCACAGGCGTGGGCCGACGCCGTCGGGTCGGTGCCCGTGGCGTCCTTCACGGTCACGAAGTTGCGCTGGCTGCGTGACCACGAACCGCAGAACGCCGCGCGCAGCGCTGCGGTGTGCCTGCCGCACGACTGGCTCACCTGGCAGCTGTCCGGGAGCGCAGGAGAGTTGGACGCGCTGGTCACGGACCGCAGCGACGCCAGCGGGACCGGCTACTGGTCCCCCGCCACCGGTGCCTACCGAGCCGACCTGCTCGAGCTCGCGCTCGGCGCGGTGCCCAAGCTGCCCCGGGTGCTCGCGCCGAACGAGGTGGCGGGCCGGACTCCGACCGGCATGCTGCTCGGCCCGGGCGCGGGCGACAACGCCGCGGCCGCCCTGGGGCTGTGCGCGGCACCCGGGGACGTCGTCGTCTCGATAGGAACCTCGGGAGTGGCGTGTGCGGTCAGCACGACGCCCACGAGCGAGGCCACCGGGACGGTCGCGGGTTTCGCCGACGCGACCGGTGAGTTCCTTCCGCTGGTGTGCACCCTGAACGCCGCACGGCTTCTGGACGCGACCGCAACCATGCTCGGCGTCGATCATGCCGAACTGTCCCGTCTTGCCCTCTCTGCGCCGCCCGGCGCGGACGGGCTCGTCGTCATTCCCTACCTGGAGGGCGAGCGGACGCCGAACCGTCCTGACGCCACCGGCGCGGTGCACGGCTGGCAACTGGAGAACAGCACGCCGGCCCACCTGGCCCGCGCGGCGATCGAGGGAATGCTGTGCGGCCTGGCCGACGGCCTGGACGCGCTGCGCGCCGAAGGCGTGCGGATCGACCGGGTGCTGCTGGTCGGCGGCGGCGCTCGGTCCGAGGCCGTGCAGCGCATCGCACCGAGCATCTTCGCGGTGCCCACCGCGATTCCCCAGCCGGGCGAGTACGTCGCGACCGGAGCGGCCCGCCAGGCCGCCTGGATCCTCTCCGGTGCCGAGCAACCGCCCGCCTGGCCGACGAACCGCACCGCTGTAAGCGATTTCAACGGCGACGGCTCCCGCGCGGTGCGGGAGCGGTACGGCGAGCTCACGGAGCTCACCGCGACGAGGCCGAGGTAACGAGTTGGTGTCGAAAGGCATTCCGCACCGATCTCTGAGATATGTTCGCGCGCACAACATTCACCGGGTCGAGGACGCGTGCAGCGGGACGGCCCCTCAGCACAGGAAGGCGGGACTGCCCATGCGCAGAACCGTGTCAGGCCTCGCGGTCCTCGGAGCGGCCGCGGCAATGGCGGTGGCCGGATGTAGCTCCAGTGGCGGCAACGGCGGCTCCGGAAACAGCGGTGCCAACACGACCACCAACACCCAGGCGCCGGCGACAAGCACCGCTCCGTCCACTTCGGCCGCGTCCGGCGCGGTGAACGGCAACGGCGCGAAGGTCGGCATCATCCTTCCTGACACGACCTCGTCGCCGCGCTGGATCACCGCAGACCCGACCGCGCTCAAGGCCGACTGCACCAAGTACAACCTCGACTGCGACATCCAGAACGCGAACGGCAGCGCCACCAAGATGGCCTCCATCGCGAACCAGATGCTCGCCGGCGGGGTCAAGGTGCTGATGATCGTCGACCTGGACCAGAAGTCCGGCGCCGCGATCGAGCAGAAGGCCGCCAAGGCCGGGGTCATCCCCGTCGACTACGACCGGCTCACGCCGGGCGGCGGTGCGGCGCTGTACGTCTCGTTCGACAACGTCAAGGTCGGCGAGGTGCAGGGCCAGACGCTGACCCAGTGCCCGCAGGTCGCGAACCAGAAGTCGGTCCAGTACGTGCAGATCGACGGTGCCCCGACGGACAACAACGCCACGCTGTTCAAGCAGGGCTACGAGAGCGTGCTGTCGAAGCAGGCCGGCTGGAAGCTCGTGGGTGACCAGACCGGTCAGTGGGACGGCCCGACGGCCGGCCGAGTGTTCAACTCCATGCTCGGCAAGAACCCCAACCTCAAGGCCGTCATGGTCGCGAACGACACCATGGCCGACGCGGTCATCACCGACCTCAAGCGTCAGCACCTGAACGGCAAGGTTGCGGTCTCCGGCCAGGACGCCTCGGCCATCGGCCTGCAGCACATCATGGACGGCGACCAGTGCTTCACCATCTACAAGCCGTCCTCCGCTGAGGCCGACCCGGCCATCAAGGCGATCGCGCAGCTGGCCAACGGTCAGGCGCCCGACACCAACGGTGTGACCATCGAAGACCCGATGACGCACAAGAAGGTGCCGGCAATCCTCGCCACCCCGATCGCGGTCACGATCAAGAACGTGGCGCAGCCGATCAACGACCAGTACACGCCGAAGAAGAGTGTGTGCACCGGTCACTACGTCGCGCTGTGCACCAAGGACGGCGTGAAGTAGTACACGGCTGAACGGTTCGAGCCCGGGTGGCCGCCGCTGCTACCGCGCGGCGGCCACCTGCTCGAACGGACACCACAGGCGAAAGGCAAAATCGTGGCTGACGTGCCCACCCTCGAACTGCGCAGCATCAACAAGAGCTTCGGCCCGGTCCACGTGCTCCATGACGTGGACTTCCAAGCACGGGCTGGTGAGGTGACCGCACTTATCGGTGACAACGGCGCCGGCAAGTCGACGTTGGTGAAGTGCATCAGTGGTACGTACTCCATCGACTCGGGCGAATACCTGTTCGAGGGCAAGAAAGTGCACGTGCACGCGCCGCGCGACGCCAGCGCCCTGGGCATCGAAATCGTCTACCAGGACCTCGCGCTGTGCGACAACCTCGACATCGTCCAGAACATGTTCCTCGGCCGCGAGCGGACCAAGGGCCTCGTGCTCGACGAGAGCGCCATGGAGCAGGCGGCGCAGGAGACGCTGAGCTCGCTGGCCGTGCGAACCGTCCACTCCGTCCGCCAGCGGGTCGCCAGCCTCTCCGGCGGCCAGCGCCAGACCGTCGCGATCGCCAAGGCGGTGCTCTGGAACTCCAAGGTCGTCGTCCTGGACGAGCCGACCGCGGCCCTGGGGGTGGCGCAGACCGCGCAGGTGCTCGGCCTGGTCCGACGCCTTGCCGACCGCGGCCTCGCCGTGGTGCTGATCTCGCACAACATGAACGATGTGCTCGAGGTCGCAGACCGCATCGCAGTGCTCTACCTCGGTCGACTGGCCGCCGAGGTGGACCGCAAGGACGCCAACCAGCAGATGCTCGTAGAACTGATCACGACCGGCCGGCAGGGTGGGGAACTCCCGCACGCCGCAGCGACGAACGAGGTATCCGCATGACCAGCCTGTCGGGCCCCTCGTCGCCCACCGACGAGCAGACCGCAACCGACGTGGCCGACGACGCCGACCAGGTCGCGGCCGCAAGCACGACGCCGGTCGCGACCGGCCTGGTCGGCTACACCCGCGGCTACATACAGCGGGTCCGTGGCGGCGAGATGGGATCGCTGCCGGCGGCAACCGGCCTGGTCATTCTGATCATTCTGTTCTCGTTCCTGCAGAAGACCTTCGCCGGGCTCTACAACTTCGGCAACCTCCTGACCGAGGGTGCCGGCCCGATCCTGCTGGCCATGGGCCTGGTCTTCGTGCTCCTGCTCGCGGAGATCGACCTGTCCGCCGGCTACGCCGCGGGCGTCTGCGCCGCCGTGATGGTGCGTCTCACCACCGGCTACGGCGTCGGCTGGCCGATCAGCATCGGCGCCGCCATCCTTACCGGCGTCATCATCGGCTTCGTCATCGGCTGGTTGCGCGCCAAGGTCCGCATCCCGTCGTTCGTCGTCACGCTCGCCTTCTTCTTGGCCTTCCAGGGCGTCATGCTCTACATCGTCAACAACGGCAAGGGTCAGCACGGCGACATCGGCATGACCGACAAGGTCGCCCTCGCCTTCGAGAACTCGCAGATGCCGGTGTGGATGGGTTGGGCGTTCGGCGTTGTCTTCGTCGGCGGCTACGCCGTCGCGAAGATCCTCAGCCGGATGTCCCGGCTTCGCCAGAGCCTCGCGGCCGAGCCGATCGCGGTGATCGCGGTCAAGATCTGCGCGCTCGGGTTGGGCATCCTGCTCGCCGTCTACGCGCTGAACAAGAACCGCGCGCTGCATACCAAGCCGGTGCTCACCAACGTCAACGGCAAGCTGGAGTTCGTCAAACCGCAAGCCGTACAGGGCGTGCCGTGGGTCGTGCTCGTTATCGCCGGATTCTTCGTGCTCTGGACGTTCATCCTGTCGCGGACCCGGTACGGCCGCCACCTCTACGCGGTCGGCGGCAACGAGGAGGCGGCGCGCCGCGCCGGCATCAACGTTGACCGGATCAGGATCTCGGTTTTCGTGCTGTGTTCCGGCATGGCCGCGGTCGGCGGCATCATGATCGGCTCGAACGTGTCCTCGGTCAGCGTCGCGAACTACGGCGGCAACACCCTGCTCCTCGCCGTCGGCGCAGCGGTGATCGGCGGCACCAGTCTCTTCGGCGGCAAGGGCCGGATGATCGACGCCCTCGTCGGTGGTGCCGTCGTCGAGGTCATCCAGAACGGCATGTCCGACCTGGTGAAGGGCACCAACAGTTCGGCCGTCCAGTACATCATCACCGGCCTGGTGCTGATGCTCGCCGCCGCCGTAGACGCTCTCTCTCGTAGGCGAGCCGGCGCCAGCGGCCTCGGCTGAGTCGCGGCGATGGTGCTGGCTCGGGAGGCGGCTGCGCGCCCGGACGCCATCCGTCGCCACAACCTGGGCCTGCTGCTGGGCGAGATTCATCGGGACGGTGAGCTCACCAGGGCTGAGCTCACCCAGCGACTCGCGCTGAGCCGGTCGACGGTCGGGGCGCTCGTCGCCGATCTGACCGCGCTCGGGCTGGTGGTCGAGCGGGTGCCTACCGGCGGCGTTCGAGCCGGTCGGCCCTCGCACCTCGTCGGGCCACGGGACGACGGTCCGTACGCGATCGCCGTGGACGTCGACGTCACGCGCGTTGCCAGCGCCGCGGTCGGGTTGGGCGGCCGGGTGCTGGCGAGGCACGGTTCGCTGGCGTCCGGCCAGCCGCCGACGCCGCGCGATGTTGCCGAGCAGATCGTCCAGGCGGTCCGGGCCCTCGGTGAGCTGGTCGGCCCCGGCTCGTGGCCGGTCGGCATCGGCGTCAGCGTCCCCGGCACGGTGAGTTCTCGTGACGACGTCGTCGAGTTCGCTCCCAACCTGAACTGGCACGGCGAACCACTCGGGGCGATCCTCGCCGACACGGCGCCGGACGGACTGCCCGTCCGGCTCGGCAACGACGCCGACCTCGCGGTCACGGCCGAGCGGCTGCGGGGCGCCGGGCGCGGCAGCGACGACATCGTCTTCCTGATGGGACGCGTGGGTGTCGGCGCGGGCATCGTCGCGAACGGCCGGCCGCTGAGCGGTCATCACGGCCACTCCGGCGAGGTCGGGCACAACGTGGTGGACCCGTCCGGCCCGCGCTGCCACTGCGGCAAGCGCGGCTGCGTGGAGACCTACATCGGGGAGAAGGCGCTGCTGAAGCTGGCGAACCGCCGCCGGCCGCCCACCTCGGAGAATGTCGCGGCACTGTTCGCCGATGCGCATCGCGGTGACGAGCAGGCCGCGGTCGCCGTGCGCGCGGTCGCGAAGGCGCTCGGGCACACTGTCGCCAGCCTGGTCAACGTGCTCAACCCCGAGCGGGTGATCCTCGGCGGCTCGCTCGCCAGCGTTTTCGACTTCGCCACCGCCGAGGTGAGCGCGGCCGTCAGCGAGTACGCGATGACCGCCGGCCACGCCGCGGTCCAGCTGCGCACGCCCGGCCTCGGCTCGGACTCGCCCCTTCTCGGCGCCGCGGAACTGGTGTTTGCCGACTTGCTGGCAGACCCGCTCGCGACGCGCACCACGAGCTACTCGCTCATCCGGCCCTGACGGTGCCGGCGCTGCTGACGGCGCCGCCGCCGAGTTCGGCGTCCTCCTGCGCGGTCGACACGAACTGGGTGCGGTAGAGCTCGGCGTACAGGCCACCGGTAGCGAGCAGTTCGGTGTGCGTGCCCTGCTCGACGATCCGCCCACCGTCCACGACCAGCACCTTGTCCGCGTTCTGGATCGTGGACAGCCGGTGCGCGATCACCAGCGAGGTCCGCCCGGCCAGCGCGGTGGCCAGCGCACGCTGCACCGCGGCCTCGCTCTCGCTGTCCAGGTGGGCGGTGGCCTCGTCCAGGATCACGATCTCCGGCGCCTTGAGCAGCAGCCGGGCGATCGCCAGCCGGGCCTTCTCGCCGCCGGACAGCCGATAGCCGCGGTCGCCGACCAGGGTTTCCAGCCCATCGGGCAGTGAGCGCACCAGCTCGCCGATCTGCGCCGCGTCGACGGCTGCCCAGAGCTTCGTCTCGGTCGCGGCCGGCTTGGCGTAGAGCAGGTTCTGCCGGATCGTGTCGTGGAACATGTGCGCTTCCTGGCTGACCACGCCGATCCGGTCGCGCAGCGACTGCTGGGTCACGTTCCGCACGTCCAGCCCGCCGATGCGCACCGCACCGGACCGCACGTCGTAGATCCGCGGCACCAGCTGGCTGATCGTGGTCTTGCCCGCACCGGACGGGCCCACGAGCGCGACCAACTCCCCCGGCTCGGCGCGGAAGCTGATGCCGCGCAGCACCTCGGTCGGTATTGCCGCGTCGAGCACGGCGACGTCCTCGAGCGAAGCGAGCGAGACCTCGTCCGCGGACGGGTAGGCGAAGCGCACGTCGTCGAACTCGATGCTGCGCGCATCGGACGGCAACTCCGCAGCGTCCGGGGCGTCGGCGATCATCGGCGCGAGGTCCAGGATCTCGAAAACACGGTCGAAGCTGACCAGCGCGCTCATCACGTCGACGCGGGCGTTGGACAGCGCGGTGAGCGGGCCGTACAGCCGGGTCAGCAGCAGCGCGAGCGTCACGACGGTGCCGGCGCTCAGCTCGCCGCGGATCGCGAGGTAGCCGCCCAGGCCGTAGACCAGCGCCTGTGCGAGCGAGGCGACGAGCGTGAGCGCGACGAAGAAGGCCCGGCCGTACATGGCGGAGGTGACGCCGATGTCGCGCACCCGCGCGGCGCGGCCGCGGAACGAGGCGTCCTCCAGCTCGGCTCGACCGAACAACTTGACCAGAAGCGCGCCGGCCACGTTGAACCGCTCGGTCATCGTGGCGTTCATCGACGCGTTGAGGTTGTAGGCCTCACGCGTGATCGACTGCAGCCGGGTGCCGATGCGCCGCGCGGGTATGACGAACACCGGCAGCATCACCAGGGACAGCAAGGTGATCTGCCACGACAGGCTGAACATCACGCCTGCGGTGAGCACCAGGCTGACCACGTTCGAGACGAGTCCGGACAGGGTCGAGGTGAACGCCTGCTGCGCACCGAGCACGTCGTTGTTCAGGCGGCTCACGAGGGCACCGGTCTGGGCGCGGGTGAAGAACGCGAGCGGCATGCGCTGCACGTGGTCGAACACGGCGGTGCGCATGTCGTAGATGAGTCCCTCGCCGATGCGCGCGGAGTACCAGCGCTGCGCGAACGAGAGCCCGGCGTCGAACACGGCCAGACCCGCGATGATCAGGGCCAGGTCGACGACCACCCGCACCGAGGCACTGCCGGTGATCTGGTTGATCACGCGCCCCGCCAGCACGGGCGTGATGACGGCAATGAGCGCGTCCGCGACGATGATCGCCAGGAAGACGGCGAGCTCGCGGCGATACGGGCGCGCGAAACCGAACACGCGCCGCCAGATGCCCGGCGGTAACTGCTTGTCGAGCACCGACTTGTCGCCCCGGCGCAGCGAGTGCATCGCCTGCATCTGGAAATTCGTCACCTACACACCTCCGCAACCGCCAACGTGCCCACGATCGCAGATGTTCCGGTGCGGGACGGAGCGGATTAGTCGCCGAGCCCCTGCAGGCTGCGCAATCGGCGGTACTGGGCGGCGCGTTCGACCGCTTCCTGCTCGGTCTGGCTGCGCCCGCTCGCCCGCTGCAGCAGCGCCTTCGTCTCGATGGACGCGTCCCGGTCCACGGCCAGCAGCGCCCGCACGGTCTCCCCGACGGCCGCGTCCAAACCCTCGCGCGGCACCACCCGGGAGGCCAAGCCGATCGCGTACGCCTCGTCGGCGCCGATCCGGCGGCCGGTCAGGCAGATCTCGGCGGCCCGCGAGTATCCGACCAGGTCGACGAGCCGCTTCGTGCCGCCGAGGTCCGGGACGATCCCCAGGGTCGGCTCGGCCATCGCGAAGGACACGTCGTCGGCCACGATGCGGATGTCCGCGCCGAGAGCGAGTTGGAAGCCGCCGCCGATCGCGTGACCGTGCACGGCGGCGACACTGATCAGGTCGGCCCGGGACGTCCAGTCGAAGGCACGCTGCCACTCGGCGATCTGCGCGGACGCCTCCTCGGCCGATCTCCTTGCCAGCGCGCCGATTCCGGGCAGGCCGGGGATTCCGTCCGGCGTGAACATCGCGCGGTCGAGACCGGCCGAGAAGGCCCGGCCCTCCCCGCGCAGCACGACGACGCGGACGTCGCCCGGCAGTTCGCCGGCGATCTTGGTGAGCGCGGTCCAGGTATGCGGCGTCTGCGAGTTGAGCCGGTCCGGCCGGTTCAGCGAGATCGTGACGACCGCGCCGACACGTTCGGCCGTGAGGCCGGCCTCCGGGGCGACCGGGATCGGCTCAGCTGCGGAAGGCTGCAGGACTACCTCGCCCGCGCCTTCGTCGACAGCTTCTGCGCCTTCGTCTGGGCCTTGCCCCGGGTCGCCCCGCCGCGGCCACGAAGTTGCACCCCTGACTCGGACAGCACCCGGTGGATGAACCCGTACGACCGGCCGTGCTTGTCGGCAAGCTCACGGATACTGATGCCGCGCTCGTACGCCTTCTTCAGGTCGCCGGCCAGCTTCGTACGCTCGGACCCGGTGATCCGGGCACCCTTTTTGAGAACAGCCATCTGACTTCCCCTTGCGCTCAAGCGACCCGTCGCCGACGTCGCACACGACTGGTTCAAGCTAACAGCGCGATTGATAGCAGGGGCTGAGAATCCGGCGCAAGATCGACTGGACCAATTCGTGACGGGCGCCTTGGCAAGATCATGCACCTGGTGTACAAAACTACCCGGTTCTCTCCGGTGATCCGGCTATCGCGTGCCAGCCCGTCCGGAGCGCTTCGGCACGGCCGCCAGTACGGCGCGGTGGACGGTGTCAGGCGAGCGCGATGAGGTCGGCCAGCTCGCTGCTCCAGCTGTCCTCGACGCCGTCGGGCAACAAGATCACCTTGTCCGGCGAAAGGGCCTCGACCGCGCCCTCGTCGTGGGTGACCAGCACGATCGCGCCGGCGTAGGTGCGCAACGCGTCCAGGACCTGTTCGCGGCTGACCGGGTCCAGGTTGTTGGTCGGTTCGTCCAGCAGCAGGACGTTGGCGGCGCTCGTGACCAGCATGGCCAGGGCCAGCCGGGTCTTCTCGCCGCCGGACAGCACGCCGGCCGGCTTGTCCACGTCGTCGCCGCTGAACAGGAACGCGCCGAGGATGCGCCGCAGCTCGGTGTCGGTCAGATCGTTCCGTCCCACCGAGCTGGCGGCGGTGCGCATGTTGTCCAGGATCGAACGGTCGTGGTCGAGCGTCTCGTGCTCCTGGGCGTAGTAGCCCAGCCGCAGCCCGTGGCCCGGCCGCACTTCGCCGGTATCCGGCGACTCGGCGCCCGCGAGCAGGCGCAACAGGGTCGTCTTGCCGGCGCCGTTGAGGCCGAGGACGACGACCCGGGCACCGCGGTCGACGGCCAGGTCGACATCGGCGAACACCTCCAGCGAGCCGTAGCTCTTGGACAGCCCGTCCGCGGTCAGCGGCGTACGCCCGCACGCAGCTGGGGCCGGGAAGCGCAGCCGCGCCACCTTGTCGTTCACGCGCACCTCGGCCAGGTTCGCCGCCAGCGCTGCGGCGCGCCGGTCCATCTGGTGTGCGGCCCGCGCCTTGGTCGCCTTGGCCCGCATCTTGTCGGCCTGGCTGCGCAGCGTCTCGATCTTGCGTTCGGCGTTGGCCCGTTCCCGGTGTCGCCGTCGCTCGTCGGTCTCGCGCTGCTGCAGGTACGTCTTCCAGCCCACGTTGTAGACGTCCACGGTGGTCCGGTTCGCGTCCAGGTACCAGACTTTGTTGACGACGGCGTCCAGCAGCTCGACGTCGTGGCTCACCACGACCAGGCCGCCGGTGTGCTGGCGCAGGAAGTCGCGCAACCACGCGATGGAGTCGGCGTCCAGGTGGTTGGTCGGCTCGTCCAGCAGCAGGGTGGTCGGCTCGCCGGCGTCCGCGAACAGGATCCGGGCCAGCTCGACCCTGCGGCGCTGTCCGCCGGAGAGCGTCCCGAGCGGCTGGACGAGCACGCGATCGGGCAGGCCCAGGTTCGCGCAGATCCGGGCCGCCTCGCTCTCGGCCGCGTATCCGCCGAGCGCGCTGAAGCGCTCCTCCAGGTTGCCGTACTTGCGCACCAGCGCGTCGTCGTCCGGACGCTCGGCGAGCGCTACCTGCACCTTGGCGATGTCGGCGACCAGGGTGTCCAGGCCACGCGCGGACAGCACCCGGTCGCGGGCGGTCACGTCCAAGTCGCCGGTGCGCGGGTCCTGCGGCAGGTAGCCGACCGGCCCGCGCCGATCGAGCTTGCCGGTGTGCGGAAGGGCCTCCCCCGCGAGGACTCGCATTGTGGTGGTCTTGCCGGCGCCATTGCGACCGACCAGCCCGATCCGGTCGCCGTTCTGGACGCGCAGGGTCGTGGGCTCGAGCAGGATGCGGGCTCCGGCGCGCAGCTCGAGCTCACTTGCGGTGATCATTTACTCGATTCTAGCTGCGTGGCAGCCAACGCGGACGCACCACCCGCAGCCGGAGCACCCGCTCGGAGTCGCGGGCCTCCTGCAGATCCTTGAGGCGGCCGGCCAGCAGCATGGTCAGCGAGATCATCCCGACGATGCGGCCGGACCCGTCGCGCGCGACCACCGGCATCTTGTCCACCTCGTGTCCGGCCATCCGCGTCGCGACGACCCGCAACGTCTCGTCCGGGTGCGTGACGACCGGTTTGCTGATGCCGAGGTCGCCGACGGCAGTGCTGCCGCAACCGGTGTGCGCGGCGGTCTCCAGTTGGGTGCGCGTGACGACACCGACGAGCCGGTCGTTCTCGCCCAGGATCGGGTACAGCATCTGCCTGCGCAGGGCGACGTTCGCCGGGTCGGTGTCCGAGATCGAGCGCAGTGCCTCGTCGGCGGGCAGGTCGCTCTCGAAGGTGAGCACGTTGCTCTCCATGACCTCCCCGACGAAGAGGATCTCCAGCGGGTCCACGTCGTACTCGCGGGACAGGTGGTAGCCGCGGCGCGCGATCTTTTCCGTCAGCACAGAGCGCTTGAGCACCAGCACCGAGATCGCGAACGCCGTGGACGCGCCGATGATCAGCGGGAGCAGCGCGTCGAAGCGGTGGGTCAGCTCCAGAGCGAAGATCACGCCGGTGAACGGAGATCGCATCACGCCGCCGAGCACGCCCGCCAAGGCGACGAGCGCCCAGAACCCGGGTCCGACATGCGGGAAGACGTGTTCGGCGAGGGCACCGAGCGCGCCGCCGATCATGAACATCGGGGCGAGCACGCCGCCGGACGTGCCGGAGCCCAGCGAAAGGGACCAGATCGCCGTCTTGACGATCAGGATGCCGATCACCAGGTTGAGGCCGATGCTGCCGTCCAGTTCCTCGCCGATGATGTTGTAGCCGACGCCGAGTGCCTGCGGGACGATCAGGCCGCCGATGCCGATGATGACGCCGCCGATCGCCGGCCACCACATCCAGTGCACCGGCAGCTTGCGGAAGCCGTCCTCGGCGGCATAGACCAGCACCGTCGCGATCAGCGCGAGCAGGCCCGAGGCGATTCCGATGACGACGCACAGGAAGTCCGACCAGACCGAGATGTGCAGCGGCCCGAGCGGCACCTTGAACAGGGCCCCGCGGCCGAGCAGCGGGAAGCGGACGATCGTCGCGAGGCACACTGCCGCGGCGACCGGCACGTAGCTGCGCGGGCGCCACTCGAACAGGAGCAGCTCGACGGCAAGCATGATGGCGGCGAACGGGGTGTTGAAGGTAGCGGCCATGCCCGCGGCGGACCCCGCGACCAGAAGGGTCTTTCGCTCGTCCGCGGTCAGCCGAAGGAACTGCGCGAACAGCGAACCCATCGCGCCACCGGTCATGATGATCGGGCCCTCAGCGCCGAACGGGCCGCCCGTGCCGATCGCGATCGCCGAGGAGATCGGCTTGAGGGCCGCGACCCGCGGCTGGACCTTGCTGCCACCCAGCAGGATCGCCTCGATCGCCTCGGGCATGCCGTGACCACGGATCTTCTCCGAGCCGTACCGGGCCATCAGCCCGATGACCAGGCCGCCGACGATCGGGGCCAGCAGCACGACGATCGGGTTGTGGTGCCCGCTGCCGGGCGCGACGAGCTTGGTGTCGAGCCGCTCGTAGAAGATCGCGTTGGTGATCAGGCCGATCAGGCGCAGCAGCGCCCACGCCACGCACGCGCTGACCGCCCCGATGGGCAGCGCCAGCGCGGTGATCACCAACATCCGCCTGGTCGCGGTGAAGTCACCGAGGTGCCCGATGTCCCGCACCCCGCTTGCCACCTCTTCGGCCACCGCTGTCCCGCCTCGTTATATCGTGATACGACTTATTAGAGTAGCGAAGAGTCCAGGGTTTCGGACAACTGGGGGCTGTGTGCCGCGCACCACTCGGGTCAGCGACCGCGACTATGCCCGGCTGCTCGCGCTGCGCACGCGGTTGCGAGCGTTCGAGCGATGGAGCGCCGAACAGGCTGCTGCGCACGGGCTGACCTCCAGCCAACACCAGCTGCTGCTGGCCGTGCGCGGGCACGACGAGACGGAGGGACCGACGATCGGGCAGGTGGCCGACTACCTGATGATCCGGCACAACACCGCCGTCGAACTGGTCGACCGCACGCAGGACCTCGGGCTGCTGGAACGCAACCGGGACGAGGGCGACCACCGCATCGTCCGCCTGTCGCTGACCACCGAAGGTGCCGAACGCGTTGCCGAACTCGCGGGAGCGCACATCGAGGAGCTGTCCCGGATGGGACCTATGATCGAGGCCCTCACCGCCGAGTTGGGCGCCCGCTGAGAAGACCAGGAGCTCGCCGCATGCCGCAGGCCCCGGCCACGTTCCTCTTCGGCGGCGGGTGGGACCCGTCCATGGCGGCGCTCTATGCGCAGTTCCTCGCGGCGAGCGGGGAGCCCGAGCCCGAGATCGCCTGCGTGATCCTGGACGAGGGCGACGGCGCCGACCACCAGCGTTTCACTGCTGCGCTGCTGGCCGCGGGTGCCTGCCGGCCGCGTCCGGTCGCCGTGCCGCTGGGTTCCGCCTGGGACGGCGCCGGGCTCGACGGCGCGGACGCATTGTTCGTCTGCGGCGGTCTGACGCCGGGCTATCAGGAGGTGTTGGCGCCGGCGGCCGAGCCCGTGCGCGACTGGCTCGCGGCCGGCCGGCCGTACGGCGGGTTCTCCGCGGGTGCCGCGCTGGCGGCTGGCACCGCCGTCGTCGGCGGCTGGCGGCTCGACGGTCGCCAGGTGTGTCCGGACGACGCCGGCGAGGACCTGGACGAGGTCACTATCCGGCCCGGGCTGGATCTGGTGCCGTTCGCCGTCGACGTGCACTGCGCACAGTGGGGCACGCTGCCGCGGCTGATCGCGGCCGTCGACGCCGGGCTCGTGCCGTGCGGCGTCGCGATCGACGAGAACACCCTGCTCACCGTGCAGGGAGGGACGGCTACCGTGCACGGGCGCGGTCACGCCTGGCGGGTGGGGGCGGACCTGACGGTGGCACCGCTGCCCGCCGGCCGGTCCTTCGAGGTGGCAGACCTCAGACGTTGAAGCCGAGCGCGCGCAGCTGCTCGCGGCCGTCGTCGGTGATCTTGTCCGGACCCCACGGCGGCATCCACACCCAGTTGATCTTCACCTCGCCGGCCAGCGGCTTCGGGCCACCGGTGAGCGCACTGTTCGCCTGGTCCTCGATCACGTCCGTGAGCGGGCACGCAGCGGACGTCAGGGTCATGTCCAACGTGACCACGATCTCGCTGTCGATCGCCTCGGCCCGCGCGTCGTAGACCAGCCCCAGGTCGACGACGTTGATCCCGAGCTCAGGGTCGACGACATCTCGCATCGCCTCGTCGATCTCGTCCCGCGACGGTATCGTCACCGCTTCGGTCATGACTGCTCCCCTGTCTGTGCCGTATCCGCGTGGCCCGCTTCGGCCACCGCGTTCTTCATAGCCATCCAGCCCAGCAGCGCGCACTTGACCCGCGCCGGATACTTCGAAACGCCCTCGAACGCGACCGCGTCCTCGAGCTCCTCCTCGTCGTCCTCGGTCAGCTCGGCTGCGCCGCGCGACTGCATCAGCTCGAGGAACTTGCGCTCCAGCGCGAGCGCCTCGGTGACCGGCTTGCCGACGACCAGCCCGCTCATCACCGACGTCGACGCCTGGCTGATCGAACAGCCCTCGCCGTCCCACCCGAGGTCGGCGATCGTGCCGTCGGCGACGCGCACCCGCAGCGTCACCTCGTCGCCACAGGTCGGATTGACGTGGTGCACCTCGGCGTCGAACGGATCGACCAGCCCGCGGTGCTGCGGGTTCTTGTAATGATCGAGGATGATCTGCTGGTACAAGCTATCTATGGGCGCGCTCAACGTGTGCCTCCCGACCGCCCCAAAGAACAGGGCGGATCACTCGGCCCACACGCTCCTTCGTCGCGTGCGCGCAGCTCTTCGCGCGAGCGCTCATCGCGTTGTGGGTCACCTAAAAAGCCTCTTCACTTGCTCAATACCCGCCACGAGGGCGTCGACCTCGTCGAACGTGGTGTACACCCCGAATGACGCACGCGTGGTCGCCGGTATTCCGTAGCGGACGCACACCGGCCGCGCGCAGTGATGCCCGGCGCGCACGGCAATCCCGCTCTCGTCCAGCAACTGGGCGACGTCGTGCGGGTGCACGCCGGCCAGCGTGAACGCGATCGTGGCGCCCCGATCGACGGCGTCCGCCGGGCCGATGATGCGCAGGCCATCGACGGCCGCCAGCCGTGGCAACGCGTATTCCACGAGCGCGTGCTCGTGCGCAGCGACCTCGGCCATGCCCAGTTCGGACAGGTAGTCGACCGCCGCGCCGAGTCCGACCGCCTCGGCGATCATCGGCGTGCCCGCCTCGAAGCGGTGCGGTGGCTGCGCGAACGTCGTGCCCGTCATGTCGACGGTCTCGATCATCTCGCCGCCACCCAGGAACGGCGGCAGCTCGGCCAGCAACTCGTACCGGCCCCAGAGCACACCCACGCCGGACGGCCCGTACATCTTGTGGCCGGTGAACGCGACGAAATCAGCGCCCAGCGCCTGCACGTCAAGTGGCAGGTGCGGTGCCGACTGCGAAGCGTCCACCACGGTCAGCGCGCCGACTGCGTGTGCCCGCGCGACGATCCGCGCGACCGGGTTCACCGTGCCCAGCGCGTTGGACTGGTGCACGAACGCGACCACCTTGGTGCGCTCGTTGATCACCTCGTCGATGCTGGACTCGACCAGCCGGCCATCCTCGTCGATCGGCAACCAGCGGAACGTCGCGCCGGTGCGCTGCGCGAGCAACTGCCACGGCACGATATTGCTGTGGTGCTCCATCTCGGTCACCACGATCTCGTCGCCGGGACCGATGCGGAATCGCTCGGCCCCGGGCGTCGTCGTGGCGTTCGAGATCGTGTACGCGACCAGATTCAACGCCTCGGACGAGTTCTTGGTGAAGATCACCTCGTCACGGTTCGGCGCGTTGATGAACGCCGCCACCTTGTCGCGCGCGGCCTCGAACGCGTTGGTCGCCTCCGAGCCGAGCGTGTGCACGGCGCGCGCCACGTTGGCGTTGTGCCGCGAGTAGAAGTCGATGAGCGTGTCGAGCACGATCTGCGGCTTCTGCGACGTGTTCGCGCTGTCGAGGTACACCAGCGGCACGCCGTGCACCTCGCGGCCCAGGATCGGGAAGTCCTTGCGGACCGCCTCCACGTCGAAGCCCATGGCGTTACGCGCTCGCGGTCTCGTGGCTACCGAACCTCGCGTAGCCCTCTTCCTCGAGGCGGGCGGCGAGCTCGGAGCCGCCGCTCTCGGCGATGCGCCCGGCGAAGAACACGTGGACGAAGTCGGGCTGGATGTAGCGCAGGATCCGGGTGTAGTGCGTGATCAGCAGCGTGCCGATGCCGGTCTCCCGAACGCGGTTGACGCCCTCGCTGACGACCCGCAGCGCGTCGACGTCCAGGCCGGAGTCGGTCTCGTCCAGGATCGCGATCTTCGGCTTCAGCAGCTCCAGCTGCAGGATCTCGTGGCGCTTCTTCTCGCCGCCGGAGAAGCCCTCGTTCACGCTGCGCTCGGCGAAGGCCTTGTCCATCTCCAGCGCCTCCATCGCGCCGTTGACCTCCTTGACCCAGGTGCGCAGCTTCGGCGCCTCGCCGCGGACGGCTGTGGCGGCCGTGCGCAGGAAGTTCGACACCGAAACGCCGGGAACCTCGACCGGGTACTGCATCGCGAGGAACAGGCCGGCACGGGCGCGCTCGTCGACGGTCATGGCCAGCACGTCCTGACCGTCCAGCAGCACGCTGCCGCCGGTGACGGTGTACTTCGGGTGACCGGCGATCGAGTAGGCGAGCGTCGACTTGCCGGAGCCGTTCGGCCCCATGATCGCGTGGGTCTCGCCCGACCGCACCGTCAGGTCGACGCCCTTGAGGATCTCGGTGCTGTCCTCGCCGTCCCCGACGCTGACGTGCAGGTCGCGAATCTCCAGGGTGCTCATTCGGTGGTGCTCTCCTCGCTCGCGGCGTTGCCCAGGCGGGCCTCGATGGCGGTCATGATGCGGTCCTGCAGGTCCGGAACGCCGATGCGCTCGACGGCGTCGGCGAAGAACCCGCGCACGACCAGGCGCTGCGCCTCGTCGTGCGGGATGCCGCGCGACTGCAGGTAGAACAGCTGCAGGTCGTCGAAGCGTCCGGTGGCGCTCGCGTGTCCTGCGCCGAGGATGTCCCCGGTTTCGATCTCCAGGTTCGGCACCGAGTCGGCGCGCGCCCCGTCCGACAGGAGCAGGTTGCGGTTCATCTCGTACGTGCTCGTGCCCGTTGCCGCGGGGCGGATGCGCACGTCGCCCACCCACACCGTCCGCGCGGTGTCACCGAGCAGCGCGTTCTTGTACAGCGCGTCCGAGCGGCAGTCGGGGACGCCGTGGTCGATGTAGAGCCGTGACTCGAAGTGCTGGCCGGCCCCGGCGAAGTTCACGCCGATCAGCTCGGCGGACCCGCCCGGTCCGGCAAAGGTCACAGTCGGCGCGATGCGGACCAGTTCGCCCCCGAGCGTGACGACGACGTGCTTGAAGGACGCATCGCGGCCGACCCTTCCGGCATGCGCGGCGAGGTGGACTGCTCCGGCGTCCCAGTTCTGCACGCTGACCGCGGTCAGCTGCGCGCCGTCGCCGACGATCGCCTCGACGTTCGCGGCGACGGTGCCCTCACCGACGTGCTCGACGATCACCGTGGCGTGCGAGTTGGCGCCCGCGTCGATGACCAGATGGCCGTACGTCAGGCCGGGCTCACCACGCAGCGTGACGACGACAGGCTCGGCGAGCTCGGCGCCTGCCGGGATCGTCACCACCAGGGCGCGCTCGCAGTTCGCCCAGGCCAGCGCGCTGACCCGGTCCGCCGGCTGCAGCACCTGACCGACCGCGGGATCGTCCATCGGCACGACCGCCCAGCTGGCCGGCGCGGGCGCGGACACCTCCGGAAGCACGCGTCCCGTCGGCGTGAACGGCTCGAACAGCTCGCGCAGCCGGCGCGCCGGCGTGAACCGCCACTCCTCCTCGCGGCCGCGCGGGACCTCGAACGCCTCGGGGTCGCGGGAGGTGAATCGCTCAGCCGGCGAGCCGGTGACCGATCGTTCATTGACCAGCTCAGTGAGCGACACTCAGCCCACGGCTCCTTCCATCTGCAGTTCGATCAGGCGGTTCAGCTCGAGCGCGTACTCCATCGGCAGCTCGCGGGCGATCGGCTCGACGAAGCCGCGCACGATCATCGCCATCGCCTCGTCCTCGGTCAGGCCGCGGCTCATCAGGTAGAACAGCTGGTTCTCGCTGACCTTCGAGACGGTGGCCTCATGGCCCATGGACACGTCGTCCTCGCGGACGTCCACGTACGGGTAGGTGTCCGAGCGGCTGATGTCGTCGACGAGCAGCGCGTCGCACTTCACCGTTGACGCGCTGTGGTGGGCGCCCTTGTGGATCTCGACCAGCCCGCGGTACGACGAGCGACCGCCGCCGCGGGCAACCGACTTGGAGATGATCGTCGAGGAGGTGTGCGGTGCCAGGTGCAGCATCTTCGCGCCCGCATCCTGGTGCTGGCCCTCGCCGGCGAAGGCGATCGAGAGCACCTCCCCCTTGGCGTGCTCGCCCATCAGCCACACGGCCGGGTACTTCATGGTGACCTTGGAGCCGATGTTGCCGTCGATCCACTCCATGGTCGCGCCCGCTTCGGCCTTGGCCCGCTTGGTGACCAGGTTGTAGACGTTGTTCGACCAGTTCTGGATCGTCGTGTAGCGGCAGCGGCCGCCGGGCTTGACGATGATCTCGACCACCGCGGAGTGCAGCGAGTCCGAGCTGTAGATCGGCGCGGTGCAGCCCTCGACGTAGTGCACGTAGGCGCCCTCGTCGACGATGATCAGCGTGCGCTCGAACTGGCCCATGTTCTCGGTATTGATCCGGAAGTAGGCCTGCAGCGGGATCTCGACGTGCACGCCCTTCGGCACGTAGATGAACGAACCGCCCGACCAGACCGCGGTGTTCAGCGCGGCGAACTTGTTGTCGCCGGACGGGATCACCGAGCCGAAGTACTCCTGGAACAGCTCCGGGTACTCGCGCAGGCCGGTGTCGGTGTCGACGAAGATGACGCCCTGCTCCTCGAGGTCCTCGCGGATCTTGTGGTACACGACCTCGGACTCGTACTGCGCGGCGACACCGGCGACGAGACGCTGCTTCTCCGCCTCCGGGATGCCGAGCCGGTCGTACGTGTTCTTGATCTCCTCGGGCAGTTCGTCCCAGCTCGCCGCCTGCTTCTCCGTCGAGCGGACGAAGTACTTGATGTTGTCGAAGTCGATGCCCGACAGGTCCGAGCCCCAGTTCGGCATCGGCTTCTTGTCGAAGATCTCCAGTGCCTTCAGGCGCCGCTGCAACATCCAGTCGGGCTCACTCTTCTTGTCCGAGATGTCGCGGACCACGTCGGCGTTCAGGCCGCGTCGGGCCGCGGCCCCGGCGACGTCGCTGTCGGCCCAGCCGAAGCCGTAGTTGCCGAGAGCGGCGATCTGCTCGTCCTGAGTGAGAACACGCTCGGGTGCAGTGGTCATTCTTATCGGTCCTTCCGGACGTCGATCGTTCCAGTGGTTGTTCCATCGGACGTTGTGGCGATCGGCAGTTGTGTCGGCAGATGGGTGGTACATACCCCGTCGCCGTGCGCGATCGTGGCCAGCCGCTGCACATAGGTGCCGAGCACCCGTTCGAACGCGCGAGTCTCCGCCTCGCACAGCTCGGGGAACTCGGCCGCCACGTGCGCGACCGGGCAGTGGTGCTGGCATACCTGCACGCCTGCGGCTGCGGCTTCGGTGGTGGCAGCGTATCCGTGCCTGCTCAGCGACCCGGCGAGCGCCTCGGCGCGCACGGGAAGCTCGGCCGTCGCGTCGACATCGCCGGACAGCAGGCGCGACAACGCTTCGGCCCGGTGTTGGGCGAACGCGACGACCGCCTGCTCGCCACCGGTCTCGCGCAGGTAGCGCAGCGCCGTGGTCGCCAGGTCGTCGTAGCCGTGCGGGAACGCCGCGCGGCCGGCGTCGGTGAGCGCGTACGTGCGTGCCGGACGGCCGCGTCCGCGCTGTGCGGCAGGGCGCGGGTCCCGCTCGGTGAGCAGGCCCTCGTCCACGAGCGCGTCGAGGTGCCGCCGCACCGCGGCCGCGGAGACACCCAGGCGCTCGGCGAGTGCGGCCGCGGTCTGCGGACCGCGCTCGCAGACCAGCTGCGCCACCGCGTCGCGGGTGCGGTCGCAGCCGACTTCGGCGGCTCCCGGTGCACCAGCGATTTTCACAACACCAGTATGACGTATTTCCGGCGCGGACGCAGCGGCACCCCCGCCCGCGCGGCGACCGGTAGGTTCTGCCCGTGCTCTATCGCACCCTCGAACTTGCCGTCGCCCCCGCACTGCGGGCCGTCTACCGTCCCCTGATCACCGGGCTGGAGTACGTCCCCCACGACGGCGCGGTGATCCTCGCCGGCAACCACATCTCGTTCGCCGACGAGATCTTCACCCCGCTCGCCGCGCGCCGACAGGTGTGCTACCTGGCCAAGAGCGAGTACTTCACCACGCCGGGCGCCCGCGGCCGGGTGATGGCCGCCTTCTTCGGCGGGATGGGCCTGGTCCCGGTCGACCGGGACGCGACTCGCGCGGCGGCCGCGTCCATCGACGTTTCGGTCGAGGTGCTGCGCCAGGGACGCGCCTTCGGCATCTACCCCGAGGGCACGCGCTCCCCGGACGGCCGGCTGTACAAGTTCCGCACCGGCGTGGCTCGCGTCGCGCTGCGCTCGGGAGCGCCGGTCGTGCCGGTCGGTGTGGTCGGCACCCGCGCCGTCCAGCCGCCGGGCACCCGGCAATGGCGGCGCGCACCGGTCGAGGTGCACTTCGGCGCGCCACTGCACTTCGGGCACCGGGCCGACGAGGAGCGCAGCTCGCGGGTACTGCGCGAGGTCACCGAAACGGTGCGCGAGGCCGTCCAGAAACTCACCGGCCAGGACTACGTCGACACCTACGCACGAACTTAACCGCGCGAACGCGCCCCTCGCGACCACCCCAAAAAGCGGGGTGGATCACTCGGGTCGCACCGCAAGCTCGCTTCGCTCGCGCGGGCGCGGGCTCTTCGCGCGAGCGCTCATCGCGTGGTGGGTCGCCATTCTTTGGTTGCCATGGTCTGTTAGTCGCGGTTTGGCCCGTCGCCTCTGCCGCGGGCCGAGGCCTCATCGCCTGGTAGCTCACCTTCCTCGGTTGCGTTGGTCTTCTGGCTCACCTTTGCTGAGTGCGGTGGCACTGCCAAGCGGGGGCGTTCCTACACTTGGTTCGTGTCCGGTGCGTCTGCGTATGCCGTCGAGGTTTGTGACCTCGTCAAGGCATACGGGTCACGGCGCGCCGTCGACGGATTGAACCTGACCGTTCCCCGCGGTGCGGTGCTCGCATTGCTCGGTCCGAACGGCGCCGGCAAGACCACCACGATCGAGATCTGCGAGGGATTCCGTCGCGCCGATTCCGGCACGGTTCGCGTGCTCGGCATGGATCCCGTGGCGGACAGCGCCCGGCTCCGCCCGAGCGTGGGAGTCATGCTGCAGGAGGGTGTCGGCGGCTACACCGCCGCGTCCGCGATCGAACTGCTGCGCCTGTTCGCCGCCTACGCCGCGCAGCCGCACGACCCCGACGCGCTGCTCGACTCCGTCGGCCTGACGGAGGTGGCCGGCACGCCGGTGAAGCGGCTGTCCGGCGGGCAGCAGCAGCGCCTGTCGCTGGCGATGGCGCTTGTCGGCCGGCCGGAACTGGTCTTCCTGGACGAGCCCACCGCGGGGATGGACCCGCAGGCCCGCCGCGCGACCTGGGACTTCATCCGCAAGCTGCGCGCCGACGGGGTGAGCGTCGTGCTCACCACGCACTTCCTGGACGAGGCCGAACAGCTCGCCGACACCGTCGTCGTGATGGACGCCGGGCGAGCCGTCGCGGCCGGCTCCCCCGCCGAACTCACGCGGGCCGGCGCGGAGGGCCAGATCCGGTTCCAGGCGCCGCCGGAACTGCGGCTGGACTCGTTGCTGGCCGCGCTGCCGGCCGGCACACACGCCGTAGAGGAGGCCCCCGGACGGTACCTCGTCACCGGCGACGTCGACCCGCAACTGCTCGCCACGCTCACCGCCTGGTGCGCCGGCCAGGGCGTGCTCGCCGAGCACCTCGCCGTCGAGCGGCGCACGCTGGAGGACGTGTTCCTCGAGCTCACCGGCCGCGAGGTCAGGACATGAGCAGCGCGGTCGCCGGCAGCTTCGTCCCGGCGCCGGGAGCTGCCCCCCGCCGGCGCATGCTGTCGGCGCAGACCCTGATGGAGTTCCGGCTGCTGCTGCGCAACGGCGAGCAGGTCGGCCTCACGCTGGTCATCCCGCTGCTGCTGCTGTTCTTCTTCAACCTGCCGCTGCTGTACTCGCTCGGCGTTCCGCGCCGCATCGACTTCGTGGTGCCGAGCATCATCGCGCTCGCCGTCATGTCCGCGTCATTCACCGGGCTCGCGATCGGGACCGGGTTCGAGCGGAAGTACTCGGTGCTCAAGCGTCTTGGTGCGACGGCCCTGCCGCGCTCGGTGCTCATCGGCGGCAAGACGTTCGCGGTGCTGCTGCTCGAGATCCTCCAGGTCGCGCTGATCTGCGCGGCGGCCTTCGCGCTCGCGTGGCACCCGCACGGAGACCCGGGGCTCGTGCTGGTGATGATCGTGCTGGGCACCCTCGCGTTCGGCGGCCTCGGCCTGCTGGTCGCCGGCACCCTGCGCGCGGAGGTCACGCTCGCCGCGGCGAACCTGATCTGGCTGGTGCTGCTGTTCGCCGGCGGCATCGCGATCCCGCTGTCGAAGTACCCGACCGGCGTCGCGGACGTGCTGCAGTACCTGCCGTCGGCCGCCCTGTCGCACGGCCTGCACCGCGTGCTCGAGGACGGCGCGGGCATCCCCGTCCACGACCTCGTCACGTTGCTCGTCTGGACGGCCCTCGCGTTGCCCGCCGCGGCGCGGTGGTTCAAGTGGGAGTAGTCACGCCGCTCGACGGCGCAGTCGTGCGGCCGGACGTCCGCGTCCCCGTGCTGACCCGACTGATCCCGCCCGTACTGCGGTCGGAGACGGCGTACCGGCGCTTCGCGCTGTGGGCCGTGATCACCAACGTGATCATCGTGGTGAGCGGCGGCGCCGTCCGGCTGACCGACTCCGGCTTGGGCTGCCCGACCTTCCCGCGCTGTACGGACGCGACTCTCACGCCGACCAAGGCGTACGGCATCCACGGGATCATCGAGTTCAGCAACCGGCAGCTGACCTTCGTGGTGGCCTTCTTCGCCATCGCCTGCTGGCTGATCGCCCTGGCGCGCCGCCAGGAGCGCCTGCTGGCGACGCTGCTCGCGCTGAGCATCCCGCTGCAGGCGCTGCTCGGCGGCATCACCGTGCTCACGCACCTGAACCCATGGGCCGTCGGGTCGCACTTCATGGTGTCCGTGGTGATCCTGTTCGTCGCGTTCTGGCTGTGGTGGCGCGTGCGCGACTCCGAGGCAGCGGTCAGCGTCCCCGCGCCCGCGCAGGCGCTCGCCCGGCTCACCGCGTTGATCACCGTTGTCGTACTCGTGTTCGGCACCATCGTCACCGGCGCCGGCCCGCACGCCGGCGACAAGGACGCGTCCGGCAAGGTGCACCGCAACGGGCTGAAGGTCTCCTCGATGGCCCAGCTGCACGCGGATTCGGTCTGGATCCTCGTCGGCGCGACGGTGGGGCTGGTCGCGGTCTTCTATGCCGTGCATGCGGCGGACCGGGTACGTCGAGCGGCCTTGCTGCTGCTGGGTGTCGAGCTCGGCCAGGGCGTGATCGGCTACGTCCAGTACTTCCTGCACGTGCCGCCGCTGCTGGTGGGGCTGCACATGCTCGGTGCCTGCCTGCTCTGGCTGGCCGTGCTGTACGTCCTCGCCCAACTCGAGCCCCGGGCCGTGCGCAAGCCCTCGGCGGTCACCCTTCGAACGGGTTGACCGTCCGCATCCCGGTCGGCTCGAAGTCGGCGGTCACTGTCGCCGGAACACGGACTCACCGGAGATCGCTCAGATCGATCTCGCGTGGAACATCACTCGATCGATCGGCGATCAACTGGTCTGCATATTCGTAGCCGAGCAGTTCGCGATAGAACTCGGCGAGCGCGCGTGCGTCGGTGCAGTGGAGAACCGTCTGAACGAGCCTGGG
>DASTXN010000125.1:0-2247 GCA_035765515.1 Jatrophihabitantaceae bacterium
GCGTTGATCTCGTCCGTGCTCAACCGGCGCGGGGCGTCGATGTGGGCCAGGCCGGCGATGGCGACGTGCTGGAACAGCATGGGCGGATACCCGGTGAACTGGAGGGAACAAGCCAGTTTAGCACCCTGCCTGTGGCCTCCCGGTCGCCGGTGGCCCGGAACCGTGACGCCGGTTCAGCCGCCGCAGCGCCACACGGTGTAGCGCTGGTTGCCGTCCTCGTAGCCGTCGAGCGGCTGCACCGTGTCGCCGCCGAGGCCGGGCGCCTCGTTGCGGGCCAGGGTCTCGAGCTCGTCGCGGACGCGCAATTGGTTGCGTTCGTAGGGGCCGAGCCGCTCCTTGACCGACACCTCCACCTCGCCGCGGTTCTGGCAGTTGGCCGGAGTGGCCGAGACCACGCGCACGGCACTCGCGCCGGGCGCCATGTGCACCCAGGTGCAGGCGGACAGGCCGGTGGTGGCCAGCAGCGTGGCGGCGAAAGCGGCGGCGGTGATCGGCAGGCGCATGGCGGGCTCCGGAAGCGCGTGGCGGGAGGACTGGCTGGAAAGACGATGCCCCGGGATTGTGGCCCGGGGCATCTGAACGGTCACGTAGAGCCGACCCGTGGTCGGCTCCGGAACGCCGAGCCGAGCATGGCTCGGCTCTACGCCGGGTTACTTCGCGACCGGGTTGCCGTCGGCATCGACCACCGTGACGTCGCCCAGCTTCAGGTCGCGCACCGGCTGCTCGATCTTCGACAGGTCGCCCACGATCACCCAGGTCAGCGCGTCGGGCTTGACGATCTCGTTCGCCGCGGCGCGCACGTCGGCGTCCGTCTGCGCCTCGGTGCGCTGCTTCAGGGTCGCCACATAGTCGTCGGGACGCCCGTACTCGGCGTTGTCCTCGAGCGCGCCGAGCACGGAGCCCACGGTCTCGTAGGCGCCGGGCAGGCTGCGCACGTCGCTGTCCTTGATCTTCGCGATCTCGGCGGTGCTCAGCGGACGATCGCCGACGAGGTCCTTGACCTCCTTCAGCATCTCGGCCGCCGACTCGGCGGTCTTGTCGGTCTGCACCGGCGCGTACAGCATGTACGGCCGCTGGCCCAGGGCGTCGCGGAAGAAGCTGAAGGCGCCGTAGGCCCAATGCTTGTCCTCGCGCAGGTTCATGTTCAGGCGCGAGCTGAAGATGCCGCCGAACGCGCTGTTCATCGTGCCGATCTGCAGGTTGTTGGCGACCGTGGTCGGCGGCGCCAGCAGGCCGGCGAGGATCAGCGACTGCTGCGCGCCGGGCTTGTCGATCAGGAACACGCGCGGCGCCTTCTGGTCGGCGACGGTCGGCAGGGTCTTGCTGCCCTTCGCGGCGGCCGGCGCCTTCCAGTCGCCGAACACGGCGTCGAGCTGCTTCGTGATCTCCGGCAGCGTGGTGTCGCCGGCGACGAGGATGCGCACGTTGTCGGGACGCAGCCACGCCGCTTCCCACGCGCGCATGTCGCCGGTGGTCAGCGACTTGATCGCCGCCTCGGTGCCGCTGCCGGTGAACGGGATCGCGTAGGGATGGCCCGCGCCGTACAGCAGCGGCGGCAGCGTGCGCAGCGCCAGGCCGATCGGCTGGGTCTTCTCCTGGGCGATGCCCGCGAGCCACTGCGCGCGCACGCGCTCGACGTCGGCGTCGCGGAACGCCGGGTTGCGGACGACGTCGGCGAGCAGCTCCAGCGAGGGCGCGAGGTTGGACGCCAGCATGTTGGCGCCGACGTTGCAGCTGTCGAGGCCGCAGCCGGTGGACAGGTTCATGCCCAGGCGCTCGCGGGTCTGCGCGATCTGCACCGAGTCGAGGTCGGCGGTGCCTTCGTCGAGCATCGAGGTGGTGAAGCTGGCGGTGCCGAGCTTGCCGCCGGCGTCGGAGGCGTAGCCCGCGTCGAACTGCAGGTCCAGGCCGACGACCGGCACGCTGTGGCGCTCGGCGAGCACCACCTCGATGCCGTTGGCGAGCTTGCCGCGCTGCACCTTCGGGAAGGTCAGGTCGGGATAGCTGGCCACCTGCGGCACGCCCTTGCTGCGGTCCACGTCGGTGGCGGTGGTGGTGAACTGCGCGGTCGGCGCGCCGGGCTTGTCGGCCGGGCGATCCGGCGCCGCGGGCAGGCCCGCGACCTCCTCTTCCTTCGGCGCGCCCTGGGTCGGCACGACCGTGAGCGTGTAATCACCCTTGCTCAGCCACTGCTGGCTGGCGGCTTTCACCTCGGCCGGCGTCGCCGTCTGGTTCCAGGCGAAATCC
>DASTXN010000126.1:0-8371 GCA_035765515.1 Jatrophihabitantaceae bacterium
CTGCCGAGCCCGCCGAATCCGGCGACGCCGACCCGTGAGCCCGCTCCGACGCCGTGGTGCCGCAGCGGCGAGTACATCGTGATGCCCGCGCACAGGATCGGGGCTGCGGCGGCCGGGTCCATGCCGTCCGGGATCGACACGACGAAGCCCTCGGTCACCACGATCTCGCCGGAGTAGCCGCCGAAGGTGTGGTCGGACGTGCCGTGCTTGTCGATGCTGTTGTACGTCAGCGTCGCGCCGCCTGTGCAGTAGTTCTGCAGCCCGGCACGGCACTCCTCGCACTCGCCGCAGGAGTCGACGAGGCAGCCGACACCGACACGATCGCCGACGGCGTGCCGGGTGACATCAGAGCCGACCTCCACGACCTTGCCGACGATCTCGTGCCCCGGTACGCACGGATAGCGCGTGCCGCGCCAGTCGTTGTGAGCGGTGTGCACGTCCGAGTGGCAGATCCCGCAGAACTCGATCGCGATGCGGACGTCGGACGGACCGACCGCACGCCGTTCGATGGTCGTGGGGGCAAGCGGGCTGGTCGCGTCACTCGCAGCCCAGGCGGTGGTCGTCATCGGGATTCCTCGCTTCCTGCCGTGAGGCCGGGTCGGTTGATCAGGTGCGGGACAAGGGCGCGCAGCGCGTGACCGCGATGGCTGATCGCGTCCTTCTCCTCGGCGGACAGTTCGGCGCTGGTCTGCTCGTAGCCATCCGGCACGAAGATCGGGTCGTAGCCGAATCCGTTCGTCCCGCGCGGCTCGCGGATCAGCCGGCCGGGCATGCGCCCGTCCACGACCACCTCGCCGCCGGCATCGACGAGCGCGACGGCGCAGCGGAACTCCGCGCCGAGCCGGTCTTCCGGGGTGTCCCCCAGCTGGCCGACGAGGAGTCGCAGGTTTGCCTCGTCGTCGCCGTGCTTGCCCGACCAGCGCGCCGATAGGACACCGGGCATGCCGTTCAGCGCGTCGACGGCGAGGCCGGAATCGTCCGCCACCGTCGGCAAGCCGGTGTGCGCGAAACCCTCGCGCGCCTTGATCAGTGCGTTGTCGGCGAAGGTCGCGCCGGTTTCGGGCACCTCGTCGTAGGCGGGGACGTCGTCCAGGCCGACAACCTCGATCGCCGGCAGCTCCGGGGCCAGGATGCGGCGCAGCTCAGCCAGCTTCTTGGCGTTGCGGCTCGCCAGCAGGATGCGCGTCACTCGGCAAGCGCCCCCTGCTGGATCGCGGCCAGTTCGGCGCAGCCGGCGACCGCGAGGTCCAGCAGCGCGTCCAGCTCATCGCGGCGGAACGGCACGCCCTCCGCGGTGCCCTGCACCTCGACGAACTCGCCGGAACCGGTGACCACGACGTTCATGTCCGTCTCGGCGCGCACGTCCTCCTCATACATGAGATCGAGCCGCGCCTCGCCGTCGATCACGCCCACCGAGACCGCGGAGATCGAGTTGACCAACGGCTCCGGACGCGCCAGCGCGCCCTTGTCGCGCAGCCACGACACGGCGTCAGCCAGGGCCACGTACGCGCCGGTGATCGCGGCTGTGCGAGTGCCGCCGTCGGCCTGCAGCACGTCGCAGTCGATCGCGATCGAGTTCTCGCCCAGGGCGGACAGGTCGATGGCCGCGCGCAGCGACCTTCCGATGAGCCGGGAGATCTCGTGGGTGCGCCCGCCGAGGCGGCCCTTTACCGACTCGCGGTCGTTCCGCGTGAGCGTGGCGCGCGGCAGCATCGAGTACTCGGCGGTGACCCAACCCAGGCCGCTGCCCTTGCGCCAGCGCGGCACGCCCTGCTGCACCGACGCGGCGCACAGCACCTTGGTGTCGCCGAACTCCACCAGCGCGCTGCCCTCGGCGTAAGCCTGCCAGCGGCGGGTGATGGTGATCGGACGGAGCTGGTTCGGCGCGCGGCCGTCAGGTCTTGGCATGTTTCGGAGCCTAACCAGCGCGGCCGACAGGTGAGATCCGGGCCGACGGTGGGAAACAAAGTTGCCCGGGATCGGTTAGACTGAATGTGCAGTCCACCTAGCGGCTGCCGGCGGCTCAGCTTTTCACGGAGCCTGTCGATCTGATTCATGTCGTCACCGACCTGGAACAGGTGGGACGACCCAGCCCGTCTTCGCTGGCGCTATCCGCGCCGCAGCCGGGCTACCAAAAACGAAACGGAGAACGAAATGCACGACGAGAACAACAACGGAGGCCTCGGCCCCTGGGACGACTAGTCCCCTCTCGCTGATCGCAGCCGATCCGTCCTCGGATCGGCCAGCGCGGTATACGGCCCGCCCGGTTCTCCGGGCGGGCCGTGTTTAACCCGCGCCACCCACCCCTGCCACGCCTGGCCTACGAGGTCCGGCCTAGCGCCGTGGACGCCGTCTCAGCGTCACCGGCATTGGGCGCCTTCGGGGTAGCCCTCCACCGTCCCGCCGCCCAGGCCCGCGATCAGTTCGAGCGCGCCGGCCAGGGCCGCGGTCGCCACACCCTGGCGGCGGTGTCCCTTGCCGACGTAGCAGCAGGCGATGCGCCAGTCCGGCAGGTCGGTGAGCCCGTTCTCGTAGGCGGCCCGGCTCTTGATCCTGGGCAGCTCCTCCGGAGCGCCGAACTGGCTCATGCCGGCAGTGTGCCACTCGGCCGTGCCCTGGCGTTGCTTCCCCGCCCGGCGACGCGGGGACGAAGCCCCACATTCCCCCCACGTGTTGCCGGCTTGCGGGGAGGCATCGCGTGGTCGGCCGCCAAGGGCCTCAGTTCCCGTACTGCAGCGTCTCCGGACGCTCGATCATCAGCGCGTGCGCCCGGGCCTCCGCGACGGGACGGTGCCGGGTACCGGCCGGCACGACGAACAGGTCGCCGCGGCCGAGTTCGACGGCGTCGCGTCCCTCCATTTCCACGCGGAACGTGCCGTCCCAGCACAGAAACACCTCGTCCTCGTCGTGCTGGTGCCAGGCGAAGTCACCTTCGAATCTGGCGACTCGCACGACGGTGTCGTTCGCGGTGACCAGGTCACGCGGCTGCCACGGGCCTTCGAGCGCTGCGATGACGCGGTCAATCGATACGGACGGGGTCTGCCGGTCAGCTGTCTCGGTCATGCCCTCGATTCTCGACCTCGGGTACGACTGCCGCCCGCTTGCGCGCGGCCGCGACGACACCGGCGGCGCCGAGCGCGGCGGCTCCGGCGAGCAGCGCGTCGCGCTCGGCGTTGCCGCCGACGGCCTGCTTCGCCAGCTGCTGCGCCCGCATCGAGTCAGCCACCTTGGCCACCTTGGTCCGCGGCTTGCCCTGGGTCGGCGGGACGTCGGCTGACCGGCGCACGACGGCCGGCTGCGCAGCGACGGCGTTCCCAGCGCCGACCGTGCGCGCGCTTGCGGTTGTTGCAGCCGCTTCGACCGGCCCGCTCGGGGTGCCGCGCACCGGTGTCGTCTCCTGCTTCGGCATCGAGTTGGGCGGAACCGGGTAGCTGGAGAGCGCGTCCGCGGCCAGGAACGTCCCGAGCAGCGCGTCCACGCCCGCCTTGCACTCCAGCAGCGAACCGAGCACCAGCGGACCGGTCGCCGGCAGCTTCGGCTCGCCGGAGGTCGGCGCAGCCGCAAAGTTGAACGTGGAGGTCATGTCCCCCGTCACTGAGCGCCGCCACGGGGTCAGGTTCGGGATCTCCACGCCGAAGCGGGCCTCGACCAGCCGCAGCTGTGAGGTGTGGTCGAATGTCTCGGACGCGACCAGGCCGCCGCGGCTGTAAGGCGAGAGCACCAGGCCGGGCACCCGGAAACCGAGGCCGATCGGACCCGCGATGCCTGCCGAGTCGG
Source organism: Jatrophihabitantaceae bacterium (assembly GCA_035765515.1). Taxonomy (GTDB): domain Bacteria; phylum Actinomycetota; class Actinomycetes; order Mycobacteriales; family Jatrophihabitantaceae; genus DASRSS01. The sequence continues at coordinate 3,778 of DASTXN010000126.1, forward strand.
TGACCCCGGACAGCGGCACCGTGACGTACTCCCCCGGCGTCCCGGGCGGCGCAGTCGGCGGCGCGACGTGGTCGAAGAACCCGCCGTTCTCGTCGTAGCTGATGATCAGCGCTGTCTTCTCCCAGACCGCCGGGTTGGACGTGAGGATGTCGAGCACCTGGACGATGCCCTGCGCGCCGAGCGCCGGCGGCAGCGCCGGGTGCTCACAGTCGAGCAGGTTCGGGATGATCCAGGAGACCTGTGGCAGCGTGCCGTTCTGGACGTCCGTGCGGAAGTTGTTCGGGTAGGTGGGCTTCCTGCCGCGCTTGTACAGCTCCGAGTTGGGATCCTGGAAGTTCTTGAAGCACTGCAGCATCCCGTCCAGCGCGACGCTCGAGATGAGCGCGAAGTCCTTGTTCGCGTAGACCTTCCAGCTGACGCCGGCCTCCTGCAGCGCCTCCGGATAGGTCATCCACGAATACTTGTTCTTCGGGATCGCAAGGGGGGTGTCCAGGAGCGGGCCGCCGTTGTTGCCGTCGGGGTCGATCGTCGCGCTCACCCAGTACAGCCGGTTCGGGTCGGTCGGGCCGAGCACCGAGCAGTGGTAGTGATCGCACACGGTGAACGCGTCGGCGAGCGCGTAGTGCACCGGGATGTCCGCGCGCTCGTAGTAGCCCATGATGGCGGGGCCGTTCCGCACGCCGTCGTTGGCAAGATGGACCTTGACCCACTGGTCCATGGCGCCGCCGTTCCAGCACTGGTGCTGCGGACCCCAGTCGTGCGTCGGGTCGTTGATGCAGTCGCCGTCGATCGTCGGCCCCTGCTTGGTGTTCAGCCGGAAGGGCAGGACGTACCCGCTGTCGGACGCCTTGTGCGTATTCGGGTCGTACCCGTACTGCGCCCAGTTGCCCGTCGGGTCGTCGAAACCGCGCACTCCGGACAGCGTGCCGAAGTAGTGGTCGAACGAGCGGTTCTCCTGCATCAGGAAGACGAAGTGCTCAATGTCGTTCAGCGAGCCGGTTCCGGCCGGGTCGGCCGCGAAGGCCCGCTCGATGATCGGGCTGGCCCAGCTCGCGACGACGGCCGCGCCGCCGGCCGCGGACGCCTTCGCCATGAACTCGCGCCGTGACATCCCTGCGAACGAACCGCCTGCGCCCACGTCTGCTCCTCGCCTCGGCATCGGTGCTCGGAACGTAGACCCGATGCCGGGCGCCCTCAACTTGAGCGCTAATCGGGGCCGTCGGCGCCGAGCCGCCCGGCGTCGACCGGGCTTGCTGCCAGCCCGCTGGCAGCCGCTGGCACCGGTTGCCAGCGACGTGTGCCCGCGCCGCCAGCCGCCCGGGGCACAGTCGGCGCCATGAACAACGCATCGTTGGCATTCGAGGCCGTCGGGCTGACCAAGCGGTTCGGCACGACGCAGGCGCTGGCCGGGATCGACCTCGCCGCGCGCGAGGGCACCGTGCTGGGCGTGCTCGGCCCGAACGGCGCCGGCAAGACGACCGCCGTCCGCATCCTGGCGACCCTGCTGCGTCCCGACTCGGGGCGCGCGACGGTGGCCGGTTACGACATCGCTCGCGAGCCCCAGAAGGTCCGTCAGCGCATCGGTCTCACCGGCCAGTACGCGTCGGTGGATGAGGACCTCACCGGCATGCAGAACCTGGTCATGATCGGCCAGTTGCTGGACCTGTCCGGCGCGGACGCCCGGCGCCGGGCCGTCGAACTGCTGGAATGGTTCGACCTGGCCGACGCCGCGGGCCGGCAGGCGAAGACGTACTCCGGCGGCATGCGGCGGCGGCTGGATCTGGCGGCCTCGCTCGTCGGACGTCCGCCGGTGATCTTCCTGGACGAGCCCACCACCGGCCTGGACCCGGCCAAGCGCGAGGACATGTGGGGCGTCGTCCGTGGCCTGGTGGCCGACGGCTCGACGGTGCTGCTCACCACGCAATACCTGGAGGAGGCGGACGCGCTCGCCGACGAGATCACGGTGATCGACCACGGCCGCGTCATCGCGCACGACACCCCGGACGGGCTCAAGCAGGTGATCGGCGGACGCCGGCTCACCGTGCGGCCGGTCGACCCGGCGCACCTCGACCCGCTCGGCGTCATCCTGGCCGACGTCACCGGCAACGCTGCCGAGCGCGACGGCCGGCACTCGTTGACGGTCACCGTGGAGGACGACACCGTCCTGCCCGCCACCCTCGCCCGGCTCAACGCTGCCGGCATTGCCGTCACCGAGTTCTCGCTGCACCTGCCCAGCCTGGACGAGGTGTTCTTCACGCTGACCGGTAGCCGCACCGACACCGATCTCGACAACGACACGCAGGGGGCCGCATGAGCGCGCAGACGACATTGACCGAGACGCCGCCAATGGACCGTTCGACGACCGTCGAGGCGTCGCCCGCACCGCCCGGCCTGCGCGCGTTGCGGCACGCACTCGTGCTGGCCAAGCGCAACCTGGTCAAGACGATGCGCACGCCCGAGCAGCTGATCGACGTGACGATCCAGCCGATCATCTTCCTGCTGCTGTTCGTGTACGTGTTCGGCGGCGCGATCAGCGGGGGTTCCCGTCACGACTACCTGCAGTTCCTGCTGCCCGGTGTGCTCGCGCAGTTCATCGCGATGGGGTCGATCGCCCTCGGCCAGAACCTGAACGCCGACATCGAGAAGGGCGTGTTCGACCGGTTCCGATCGCTTCCGATCGCCCGGTCGGCGCCGCTGGTCGGCGCAGTGCTCGCGGACTTCTTCCGCTACCTGCTCATCTGCGTGATCTGCCTCGGCTTCGGATACGTCCTCGGCTTCCGTGTGGGCACGAACGCGCTCGACACCGTCGCGGCGATCGCGCTGTCGATCGGCTTCGCGCTCTGCTTCTGCTGGGTGTCGGTCTGGGTGGGCCTGAAGGCGCGCACCTCAGGATCGGTGCAGGGCATCATGTTCCTGCTGATCTTCCCGCTGTCCTTCGGCAGCAACGTGTTCGTCGCGACGGACACGATGCCCGGCTGGCTGCAGGCCTTCGTCAAGGTCAACCCCATCTCGCAACTGGTCGGCGCGGTACGTGGCCTGATGATCGATGGACCGGTGGCCGGGCACGTCGGCTGGACGCTCGCCTGGATGGCCGGGCTGCTCGTGGTGTTCGTGCCGCTGGCAATGCGCGCCTACCGCAAGCGCACCTGATCTTCGCGGCCTCCTTCGTCGCGTCACACGCTGGCGGGGAGCCTGATGGTCACCTAGGCGGCTCGTCGTTCTCGTCATCGACGTTGCACTTTTTGATCTTCATGGTGTTGTCGACGGGGTAGGACGCGGGCGGGACGCGGTATTCGTGGCCGGTGGGTGAGGTCCAGACGGTGGTGCCGTCTGCTTCGCGAACGACCTGCCATTGTCCATCGTGGACGCCGTAGTGGGCCCTTTCGCACGCGGGGACGATGTTGGCGGCGTTGGTGTGACCGCCGCGGCTCCACCACTGGACGTGGTGCAGGTCCGACTTCGCTGCCGGGCGTTCGCAGCCGGGTGCGCGGCATGTTCTGTCGCGGGCGATGACGAACTGGGCCAGATCTGCCGGCGGTTCGTAGGTGCTGCGGCCGTAATCGATCAGATGGTCGAGCTCGTAGGTGAGCAGGCGCCGCCACGTTCCGGACGGGTCGGCGGCCAGCCGCCGTGCGAGGTCGGCCGGGATCGGCCCGTGCCCGTCCAACTCGCCGGGTTGTTCGTCCATACCCAGCAACGTCGACAGCGCCACCGAGACGTTGATCTGCGGACGCAGCCCGTGATACCGCGGCGCCTGTACCCCCGACCGCGTCGCCACGCCGCCCGTGTCGTTGGCCGTGTCCTTTTTGATCTTCACGCCAGGGCTGGGTTCGCCGTTGAGGTAGTCGGCGCAGAGCTGCACCAGTCCGTCCGCCCGGCGTTGCGCCTTCGTTCGCGGGTCATTGATCGTCCGGATCTGGTCGGCTTTCGCATCGACCGCAGCCGCGACCGTGGCCGCGCCTTCAGCCGGCAGCGGCGCACCCACATACGCCATCCCGTTCTCCTGCGGGATAACCCACACGTCGCGATCCTCTGCGGCGCGGGCGGCTTCCTCGGCGGCGCTGCGCGGGTCGGCCGCGATCCCGGCCCGCCGCAACTTGCGGCGGAAGGCGGCCACCGTCGGCCCCGGGTCGCTGATCCGCTCGGGCTGGGGCAGGACTGCCGTCTCGACCGCGCGGGCGGCGGTGTCGTCCAGGGTGCGGACGGTGTCCACGACCGCGGACGCGTGCCGCGCGCTCAGCCGGCCTTGCTCCAACGCGGCCAGGGTGTCCGGGAGCCGGTGCACCAGGTCGGATGCGGTGTGGATCCGCGCCTGCGCGCCGGTCACCGATTCGGCGAGGGCGGTCTTGACGTCCTCCTTGGCCCTCCCCCGCCGGCTACGCCCTCACTGGCGGGGGGGACCCCCATTTCCCGGTCCAGCTTGGGTGCGACCGCACCGACGTGCGGCTCGTCCATCAGGGCGGCGATCATCCGGGTCTGCAGCGCCGAAGCCCAGGCCTGCAAACGCTCCAGACCCACGAGAGCGTCGACCCGTCCCGCCTGCGACAACCGCGCGGGATCGAGCTGCGCCAGCACACCGGCGGTGGCTGATCCG
>DASTXN010000127.1:0-5297 GCA_035765515.1 Jatrophihabitantaceae bacterium
GCCTTGACCTGCGCCAGAGTCGGGTTGGTGAGCGCGGTGCCGTTCGGGAACACGACCGTCGGGACGGTGCGGTTGCCGCCGTTGACCGACATCACGAGCTCGGCGGCGGCGTCGTCGGTCTCGATGTTGACTTCCTGGTACTGGATGCCCTCGCGCTGCAGCATTGCCTTCAGCCGGCTGCAGTAACCACACCAGGTGGTCGTGTACATGGTCAGCATGCCGTCACAACGCCCCCGCCGCAGCCCGCATTCCGGGCGGGTGCCGGACTGTCGGCGGGCGCTGGCAGGATCGACGGACGTGAGTGATGCGGACGTGGTGCTGGCCGGGCTGGACCCCGAGCAGCGCGCGGCCGCCGTCGCCGTCCGGGGCCCGGTCTGCATCCTGGCTGGCGCGGGCACCGGCAAGACCCGCGCGATCACGCACCGCATCGCGTACGCGGTTCGGTCCGGCGCCGTCCCACCCGGGCAGCTGCTCGCGGTCACGTTCACCGCCCGCGCGGCCGGCGAGCTGCGCACCCGGCTGCGCGCGCTCGGCGCCCACGGCGTGCAGGCCCGGACGTTCCACGCCGCCGCGCTGCGCCAGTTGCAGTACTTCGCGCCGCGGGTGCTCGGCGGGGCACTGCCGCAGGTCGCCGACAACCCGCTGCGGCTGGTCGGGAACGCGGCGGCGCGGCTGCACCTGCGCACCGACCGGTCCGAACTGCGCGACCTCGCCGCCGAGATCGACTGGGCCAAGGCCGTGCTCGCGACGCCGGCCAGCTACGCAGAACGGGCTGCGGCAGCGGGACGGGACATCCCGCAGCAGCCGGAGACCGTCGCACGCGTGTTCGCCGAGTACGAGCAGACCAAACAGCGTGCCGGCGTCGTCGATTTCTCCGACCTGTTGATGATCATGGCGGGCGCGCTGGAGGAGTACCGCGACGTCGCCGAGGAGTTCCGCTCGCGTTACCGGCACTTCGTGGTGGACGAGTACCAGGACGTCTCGCCGCTGCAGCAACGGCTGCTGGACGCCTGGCTCGGCGGGCGCGACGACCTGTGCGTCGTAGGCGACGCCAACCAGACGATCTACAGCTTCGCGGGCGCCACCCCCGAGCACCTGCTCGGCTTCAAGCGGCGCTTCCCGGAGGCGGTCGTGGTCCGCCTCGAGCGCGACTACCGCTCCACGCCGCAGGTTGTCGAGCTCGCCAACAAGCTCGTGGCCGCCGCGCCGGGAAGCGTCCGGCTGCGGCTGGTCGGCCAGCGCGCCGACGGTCCGGCACCGACGTTCGCCGAGCACGACGACGAGCCGGCCGAGGCCGCGTCCGTGGCCGCGCAGTGCCGCCAGCTGATCGACGACGGCACGCCCGCGGACGAGATCTCGGTGATGTTCCGCATCAACGCGCAGTCCGAGGTGTACGAGCAGGCGCTCGCCGACGTGCGGGTGCCGTACGTGCTGCGCGGCGGCGAACGGTTCTTCGACCGGCCCGAGATCCGCGAGGCCCGGCTGTTGCTGCGCGGCGCCGCACGCGCCGGGCAGGACGGGGACAAGCTGACCGACGCGGTCCGCTCGGTGCTGACCGGGCTGAACTGGCGGGCGGACTCACCGCCGGCCGGCGGCACCGCGCGCGAGCGGTGGGAGTCGCTGGCCGCGCTGGTCAACCTGGCCGAGGACCTGGCCGCCACGATGCCGGACGCCCAGCTGGCGGAGTTCGTCGGCGAACTGGACGCCCGCGCCGAGGCCCAGCACGCCCCGACCGTCCAGGGCGTCACGCTGGCGTCGCTGCATTCGGCCAAGGGACTGGAGTGGGACGCCGTGTTCCTGGTCGGGCTCACCGACACCACGCTGCCGATCCAGCACGCGACCACGCCCGATCAGCTCGCCGAGGAGCGCCGGCTGCTCTACGTCGGCATCACCCGTGCTCGCGAGCGGCTCGCGCTGTCCTGGGCGTTGGCCCGCAGCCCCGGCCAGCGTCGCGGCCGGCGGCCGAGCCGGTTCCTGGACGGGCTGCGCCCCTACATCCCGCGCGAGGCCGAGGCGCCGCGTCCGAAGAAGAAGAAGGTCGCGCCCGAGGCGGCCGACGCCGAGCTGTTCGGGCGGTTGCGCGCCTGGCGCAAGACGCAGGCCGAGGCGCAGAGCGTGCCGCCGTATGTCGTGTTCAGCGACGCGACCCTGGTCGCGATCGCCGACGCGCGGCCGTCCTCGCGCGCCGAGCTGGCCCGGATCAGCGGTGTCGGCAGCATCAAGCTGGAGCGCTACACCGACCCGCTGCTCGCCGTGCTCGGTGGCGCGGACCCGTCCCAGGTTGCGCCGGTCGAGGTCTAATCAAACTCGGTCTCCGGGTCCAGGCCGGCGCGCGGCGCGATCGCGGTGAACACCGCGGACAGCAGGATCAGCGCGGCGGACACGATCAGCGCAACGTGAAGGCCGGTCCGGAACGCCCCCGTCGCGGCGTGCACGAGCGGCGCGATGGACGGATCGGGGTGCGCGATGTCCAGGCCCGCCGCGCCACTGCCGCCGGTCTCCAGGATGCCGAGGATTGCGTCCTTGAGCCCGTTCGGCACGCCGCGCTGATCCAGGTTGTTGCCGAAGTCGTGCGTGATCGTCGAGTTCACCAGCGCCCCGAGCGCCGTGACACCCACGACCGAGCCGAGCTGCCGCGCCGTGTTCGTCGCGCCGGCCGCCATGCCGGAGAACGCGGCGGGGACGTGGCCGAGCACTGCCGCAGTGAGCGGGACGACCGCGACGCCGAAGCCGAGACCGGCCAGGGCGAGCGACAGCGACAGGTCGCCGAAGCGCGGATCGCCGGTCAGGTACACGCGGGTCAGCACGATGCCGGCGGCGCTCAGCACGCAGCCGGTGATCATCGGGCCGCGTGGCCCGACCAGCCCGACCCAGAACCCCGAACCGACCGAGCCCGCGACGATCAGCCCCGCCATCGGCCCGAACACCCCGGCCATCTGCCAGCCCGAGTAGCCGACCACGATGTCCAGGTACAGCGCGGTGAAGAAGAAGATCGAGAAGACCCCGAAGTAGACGGCGAACGCGACGAACAGCGCGTTGCTGACGCTGGCCTGTTTGAGGTACTTCAGGTTCAGCATCGGGCTGCGCATGCGTCGCTCGACGACGAAGAACGCCACGGCCGCCACCGCGCTGATCACGAACAGCGCGATGATCCACGACGTGCCGTAGCCGTACTGCTCGCCGGAGATGCCCGCGAAGATCAGCGTGCTCAGCATGGTCGCGCCGAGCAGGAAACCGGGGACGTCCAGCCGCCCGGGCTGCGGGTCGGCGCTGTTCGGGACGTAGCCCGCGGCGAACGCGAGCAGCGTCACGCCGAGGGCCAGGTTGAACCAGAACACCGTCCGCCAGTCGCCGACGCCGACCAGCAGCCCGCCGATCACCGGGCCGAGGGCGAGCGACAGCCCGGACACCGCCGCCCACGCACCGAGCGCCCGGGCCCGCTGCTCCCGGTCCGGGTACATCTGCCGGATCACCGACAGCGTCCCCGGCTCGGACGCCGCCGCACCGACGCCCATCACCGCCCGGCCGGCCACCAGCCAGCCGATGCCCGGCGCGAGCGCGCACATGACCGACCCGGCGCAGAACACGACGATGCCCGCGATCATCAGTTCCTTGCGACCGAGCCGGTCGCCCAGCGAGCCGGCGAACAGCATGAGGCTGGCGAACACCAGCGAGTAGGAGTTCACCACCCACTGCAGCGGGATCACGCCCGCGCCCAGGTCGTACTGGATGCTGCCCAGCGCGACGGTGACGATCGTGGTGTCGAGGAACGTCAGGAACAGCACCGCGAGCACGGTGGTGAGCGCGATCGCCCGGGGCACCGATCTGGTGCCCACCACCGTCTGCTGCACGCTGCTGATCCTCCCGCCGCTACGAGGCGCTGTTACTTCGGCGCCGTGGTAGCGGCCGGCTCCTTGCAGGCTGCCGGCGCGCTGCCCTCGAGCGTGAGCAGGCCACAGAACGTGTACTCGGCCACCTGCCACGTCCCGTTCGTGTTGACCGCGTAGCCCGGCTGGTTCTTCAGCATCGGCTGCTTGTTCAAGTAGATCGTGAAGCTGACCTTGGCCGTCTTCGGCGAGATCAGGCTGACCGACGAGACCTTCACCGAGGCGCTCGCCGCCATCGACCCGCTGGCCTGCTGGTCAATCGCCGACTTGAACTTCTGCCCGTCCTGCAGCAGGCCGAGCGAGACGTTCTCCGGGGTGTCCGGCGAGAAGAACTTCGCGTAGGCGTTCTTGACGGCGGCCGTGGTCGCGGCGTCGGCCGGCCCGCCGGTGGCGGCGGTGGTCGGCGCGGTGCCGGTGGCACCGGTAGTGGCACCGGTAGTGGCGCCGGTCGTGTCCGCGCTGCCGCCGCTGCCGCCGCTGGAGCTGCACGCCGCCAGCGACAGGGCGGCGCACGTCGCGACCGCAGCGGCACCCACGCGCCGCCGCATGCCGGGGAGAGTCATGGGGCATCCTTTCGGCTGTCTAACGATCTGCCTATGTCGGTTCTACCGTGTCCGCCGGACGACTCGGCGACGCCGCGCGATAAATACGCTTGCCCTGCTCTCGTAGCCTTCGTTAGCCTGTCTGTCGACAGGCAACGCATGCCGAGCTGATGGCACCGCGTCGCGACACATACCAAGACGAGAGGAGGCCGAACATGAAGATGTACCAGATGATTCCGTCGGCCTCCCTGCCCGTATTCCACGGTGCCTCGTCGTCGCGTGTCCTCACGCCGTCGCTCGATGCCCTCAACTGGGATCGCAAGCAGACCGTCAAGCGCGCCACGCGCCGCCCGGCCGGCAACGGCACGGCCAAGCAGGCCCGCCCTCCTCGAGGAGGCCAGCGCTGAAATCTCTTCAGCGTTCAGGCTCCTCGAGGCCGCGGCTCCCAGCTTGGGACCGCGGCCTCGTTGTTTGTCCGGACGTTTTGTGCCTTCGAATCAACCAGCTTTCCACCGCCACCCCACCCATCAATCACCTGAAAAGGAGGTGACCCGACGTGTTGACCGGCCTGCTGACCCCGTCAGTGAACCGAGCGCCACAAGCGCCAGAGCCGCAGACCCTCGGGATCGACCCGACGGATCTGTTGCTCGATCCGCTCGCCAAGGAGTGCCCGGACGACGTGCCCTGCCGCGTGCAGGACGCCGACCTGTGGTTCGCCGAGACCCCTGCCCAGCTGGAGCAGGCCAAGGCGCACTGCCTGGACTGCCCGGCGCGCCTCGCCTGCCTCGCCGGCGCCCTCGAGCGTCGGGAGCCGTGGGGCGTCTGGGGCGGCGAGATCTTCGAGCGCGGCGCGATCGTCGCACGTAAG
>DASTXN010000128.1:0-2616 GCA_035765515.1 Jatrophihabitantaceae bacterium
CGCTCACTGGTGCACCATCCCTGTGTCGGTGATTCGAGATGGGTCGCCGATGCGCCCGAGGTGCCGCCAGGTCATCGCCCTGCTCGCTTGACGCGGTTGATGTCCAGCATGAGATCTGCGAGGTCTGGCGGTCACCCGGGACGTGCAGACCGTCGACAGGGCTGAGCGCCGTCGAGCGCCGATCAGTGAGCGAACCGGCAGCCACGTTCCGGAACCATCGGCACCACAAGAGGGCGCCTCCCCACTGGGACTAGCAGCGAGGAGGCTGACGTGAAGTCTGCCAGCACCACCCCGATCACCGCACTGCCCGACGAGCCGCCGGGCGGCGTGACCGGGGGCCTGGACTGGGCGCGTGACGACCACGCCGCCTCGGTCGTCGACGCCCGGGGCCGCGAACAGACCCGGCACAGCGTCGAGCACAGCGCAGCCGGCCTGGCCGATCTCGTGCGTGTGTTCGGCGACGCGGGTTGCCGCGAGGTCGCGATCGAACGCCCGGACGGCCCAGTCGTCGATGCGCTGCTCGCCGCCGGCATCACCGTGGTGGTGATCAGCCCGAACCAGGTGAAGAACCTGCGCGGCCGCTACGGCTCGGCCGGCAACAAGGACGATCGGTTCGACGCGTTCGTGCTCGCTGACACGCTGCGCACCGACCGGGCCAGGCTGCGGCCGCTGACACCCGACGGCCCGGAGACGGTCGCGCTGCGACGCACCTGCCGCGCCCGCAAGGACCTGGTCCGTCACCGCATCGCGGCCGCCAACCAGCTGCGGGCGCACCTGCGCAACGTGCTGCCCGGCGCCGTCGGCCTGTTCGCCGAGATCGATAGCCCGATCAGCCTGGCGTTCCTGACCCGCTACCCGACCCAGGACAAGGCCGACTGGCTCAGCCCGCTGCGTCTGAGTAAGTGGCTGACCAGTGAGTCCTACTCCGGCCGAACCGATCCCGCCGTGCTGCACGCCCGGCTGCTCGCCGCCCCCCGCGGCCCGATCGGCGCCGAGGCCGAGGCGAACGCCGGCATCACCGCCGCGCTCGTCGCCGTCCTGCAGACCCTGCTCGTCCAGATCAAAGCGCTGTCGATCGAGATCGAGGCACAGCTTGCCGCGCACGCCGACGCACACATCTTCACCAGCCTGCCCCGCAGCGGGAAAGTCCGCGCCGCCAGGCTGCTCGCCGAGATCGGGGACTGCCGCGCACGCTTCCCCACCCGCGAATCGCTGTTCTGCCTGGCCGGCGTCACCCCGTCCACCCGCCAGTCCGGCAAGATCCGCGCCGTCGGCTTCCGCTGGGCCTGCGACAAACAACTGCGCGACGCGGTCACAGACTTCGCCGGCGACTCCCGCGCCGCCAACCCCTGGGCAGCCGATCTCTACCAACGCGCCCGCAACCGCGGACACGACCACCCCCACGCCGTCCGCATCCTCGCCCGCGCCTGGCTCAACATCATCTGGCACTGCTGGCAAACCGGCGAAGCCTACGACCCCGAACGACACACCGCACTCCAGCGCATCCTCAACCAAGATCGAATCGAGGCAGCTTGACACAGGGCTTCTCATGCCGTTACTCCCGGCGCCTGGTACTCGACGCTGTCCCGGGTCAGCTCCATGAACGCCTCCTCGAGCGACGCGCGCTCCTGGAACAGCTCGTGGATCGTGATCTGTCGCGCGGCGGCCAGATCACCGACGCCGTCGCACGTGATGCCGCGCAGCTCGAGATAGTTGCCGACGCGCGTGGTGCTGATCCCCTGCTCCCCCAGCGCCGCGATCAACCGGTCCTCGTGCGGCGTGCGCACCCGGACGTGGTTGGTCGAGCCGCCGGCGATGAAGTCCTTCGTACTGACATCCGCGATCAGCCGGCCGCGCCCGATCACCACGAGATGATCAGCCGCCAGTGACATCTCGCTCATGAGGTGGCTGGACACGAATACCGTGCGCCCCTCGGCAGCGAGCGAGCGCATGAAGTTGCGGATCCACAGAATCCCCTCGGGATCCAGGCCGTTCACCGGTTCGTCGAACAGCAGCACCCGCGGGTCGCCGAGCATGGTCGCCGCGACGCCGAGCCGCTGCGACATGCCGAGCGAGAAGCCCTTGATCCGCCGCCTGGCCACCGACTCCAGGCCGACCAGCGCCAGCACCTCGTCCACGCGGCGGGACGGAATCCCGTTGCTCTGTGCGAGTGCCAGCAGGTGCTTGCGCGCGCTCCGCCCGCCATGCACGTCCTTGGCATCCAGCAGCGCGCCGACCTCGCGCATCGGCTGGGCCGCGTGCCGGTACGGCCGCCCGTTGATCATCGCCGTGCCCCTGGTCGGACGGTCCAGGCCGAGGATCATGCGCATCGTCGTCGACTTGCCGGCCCCGTTTGGACCCAGGAATCCGGTCACCACGCCGGGCGGGACCGAGAAGGTCAGGTCGTCCACGGCCAATGTGTCGCCGAAGCGCTTCGTGAGGCCACGTACCTCGATCATCGTCGACTCCATCGAAAGTTGACGGCATCGGTCCGGGTGCTGCCGACCAAACCTCTCACATCGACGGTGACGGTAGCCGTTGGCGCGACGCTGGGGATATTGCGGCTCGGGAGGTTACGATCATTGGTGGCCGGCAGCGCGGTGTCCGGTCACCGGA
>DASTXN010000129.1:0-9282 GCA_035765515.1 Jatrophihabitantaceae bacterium
GCCAACCGGTACGGCTCGGCGACCGCGAGCAGCGTGACCGCGCCGGCGATGACGACGACCAGCCCGGCGAAGTAACGGATCGGCATGCCGATCATCCAGAGCAGGCCGAGCAGGATCATCAGGAAGCACAACGTGGTGCCGAGGTCGGGCTCCAGCATGATCAGCGCGATCATGAGAACGAAGCCGGGGATCAGCGGCACGAACAGGTGCTTGGCGCGCCGCAGCGTGCCGAGTTGTTGTTTGCGCGCCAGCAGGTCCGCACCCCACAGCAGCATCGCGACCTTCGCGAATTCCGACGGCTGCAACTGCAGCGGGCCGAGGTCGATCCAGCGCCGTGCGCCGTACGCGGAAACGCCGATGCCGGGGACGAGCACCGCCAGCATCACGACGAACGCGAGCGCAAGCGCGGGGTAGGCCAGCACCCGGTAAGCCCGCGGCGGCAGGCGCATGGCCAGCCAGAAGATCGGCAGGCCCAGCAGGACGAACTCGGCCTCCTTGACCACCTGCGACCAGATCTGCCCGGTGCCGGTGCCGACCGTGTCGTGCGAGGCGGCGATCGTGGTCGACACCGCCATCATCACGCCGAAGCCGAGCAGTCCGACGGTCGCGAGCAGCAGCAGCTGCACGGACGCGTACGGCTTGTCCAGGAAGCGGCCGGTCTCCTCGTCCGGATCGCGGTCGGGACGCGTGAACGCGAGCCAGGCTCGTCTGGCGCTGGCGACCAGCGAGCTCATCGCCGTCCTCGCTCCGCCAGCTCTCGCGCCGCAGCCGCGAACGCGTCCCCGCGCGCGGCGTAACCGCTGAACATGTCGTAGGACGCGGCGGCGGGGGCGAGCAGCACGGTGTGTCCGGGACGGGCCAGGCCGGCAGCTGCGCGCACCACCTCGATCATGGCCCCATCGTCTCCGCTGGCCACGTCGATCACCGGGACGTCGGGCGCGTGTCGCCGCAATGCGTCCGCTATGTACCGACGGTCCACTCCGAGCAGCACGACACCGCGCAGCCGCGGCGCCACCTCGGCCACCAGGTCGTCGACGGGCGCGTCCTTCAACTGGCCGCCGGCGATCCAGACCACGTCCGGGTAGGCGGTGAGCGACGCGCGGGCGGCGTGCGGGTTCGTCGCCTTGCTGTCGTCGACCCAGCGGACGCCGTCGCGCTCCAGCACGAACTGGTTGCGGTGCGGATCGGGGACGAACGCGCGCAGGCCTTCAGCGACCGCGTGCGCGTCGACGCCGTACGCACGCGCGAGCGCAGCGGCCGCCAGCGCGTTCGCGACATTGTGTGCGCCGGGCGGGCGCACGTCCGCGGTGGGCAACAGCTCGAGCGGCGCATCCGTCCAGGCGTGATCGACCAACCGCCCGGCACGCACGCCGAGCTGGCCGGGTCGCGGCTCGCCGAGGGTGAACGAGACCCTGGTCGCGGCGGACGATTCGGCGAGCAGCTCAGCAACGAGCGCGTCGTCCGCGTTACCGATCGCCACCGGCCCGCGCCAGATCGTGGCCTTCGCGGCCGCGTAGGACGACATCGAGCCGTGCCAGTCGAGATGATCCGGCGCGAGGTTCAGCACCGCTGCGGCGGCGGGCGCGACCGTGCTCGACCAGTGCAGCTGGAAGCTGGACAGCTCGACGGCCAGCACGTCGTACGCGCGCGCACCGGCGACCGCATCGATCACCGAGACGCCGACGTTGCCGACCGCGAGTGCATCGAGGCCCGCCGCGCGCAGAATCGACTCGAGCATCCTGACGGTCGTGGTCTTGCCGTTGGTGCCGGTGACCGCGAGCCACGGCGCTGCGTCCGCGTCGCGCAGCCGCCAGGCGAACTCGACTTCACCGAGCACCTCGAGTCCGCGTGCGAGCGCGTCGCGCAGCAGCGGATGGTCCGGGCGCCAGCCGGGCGAGGTCACGACGAGATCCACGCCGTCGGGAAGGACGTCCGGGCTGGCGACGAACTCCGCCCCGGCCGCGGTCAGTTCCTCGACGGCAGGACTCGCGGCACGGTCGGCGAGCAGCACGTGCGCGCCGCGGGCGAGCAGCGCGCGGGCCGCCGAGGCTCCTGCCAGGCCGGCCCCGGCCACGAGGACGGTGCGGCCGGCGAAATCAGCCATTGCCGAGGAAGTCCGCGTAGAACAGCCCCATCCCGAACGCGACGGCCAGCCCGGAGACGATCCAGAACCGGACGATGATCGTCATCTCTTCCCAGCCGCCCAGTTCGAAGTGGTGGTGCAGCGGGGCCATCCGGAACACGCGTCGCCCGGTGCCGGTACGGATGCGGGTGAACTTGAACCAGCCGGTCTGGACGATGCCGGACAGGGTGACCATCGCGAACAGGCCGCCGAGCACGACGAGCAGCAGCTCCGTGTGCGCCAGGATCGCGAACGCTGCCATCAGCCCGCCGAGCGCCATCGAGCCGGTGTCGCCCATGAAGATCTGCGCAGGCGAGGCGTTCCACCACAGGAAGCCGAAGCAGGCAGCCATCGCCGCGGCCGCGACCAGGGCGACGTCCAGCGGGTCGCGCACCTGGTAGCAGCCCGCCGCCGGGTTGCTGCCACAGGTGTTGCGGTACTGCAGGAAGGAGATCAGCGTGAACGCACCGAAGACCATCGCGGACGCACCGGCCGCGAGACCGTCCAGGCCGTCGGTCAGGTTCACGGCGTTGGACGTCGCCGCGACGATCACGTAGCTGAGGATCACGAAGCCGACGGCACCGAGCCCCACCGGCGCCAGGTCGCGCACGTAGGACAGGTGTGTGGACGCCGGTGTCAGGCCGAGGCTGTTGCGGAACTGCAGCGCGAGAACCCCGAACACGACCGCCACGATCAGCTGCCCGCCGAACTTCGCGCGGGCCCGCAGGCCGAGGCTGCGCTGCTTGCGGATCTTGATGAAGTCGTCGAGGAAGCCGACGACGCCGAGGCCGACCATCACGAACAGCGCGAGCAGCCCGGAGGCCTCTGGTCCGCCGCCGCCGTTGATCGCGACGATCGCGTGCGCGACGGCATAGCCGAGCACCGTGGAGCCGATGATCGCGACCCCACCCATGGTCGGCGTCCCGCGCTTGACCAGGTGCGTCTGCGGACCGTCGCTGCGGATCTCCTGGCCGAAACCGCGCCGCCGGAAGTAGGCCACTACCAGCGGCGTGCACAAGATCGACGCGATGAGCGACACCAGTGCGGCGATCAGGATGGTCTTCACGCCGTGGAGTCCTCTTCTCGGCTGTCGGGTGCGTTGGCGGGGCCGGATGCATCTTCGAGGATTGCCAGCGCGACGCGTTCCAGGCTCGCCGCGCGTGAGGCCTTGACGAGCACCACATCACCGGGACGCAGCTGCGCGCGCAGCAGTTCCACCGCCGCGTCCACGTCGGGCACCCACTGCGACTCGCCGGCCCAGGAGCCCTCCAGCGCGGCGCCGTGCTGGATCGGCCGGGCCTGCTCCCCCACCGCGATCAGCTGCGAGATGTCCAGCCGTACGGCGAGCCGCCCGATCGCGTCGTGCTCGGCAGGACCGTCCGGGCCGAGTTCGGCCATCGGGCCGAGCACCGCGAACGAGCGGCCGCCCTGGGCCCGGCGGGGAGCGGCGATGGAGGCCAGCGCCTTGAGCGCGGCGCGCATCGACTCGGGGTTGGCGTTGTACGCGTCGTTGAGGACGAGCACGCCGTCGGGCCGTTCGGTGAGCTCCATGCGCCAGCGTGACGCGGCACCGGCAGCGCCGAGCGCGTCGGCGATGTCGGCCAGCGGCATGCCGCACTCGAGCGCGATCGCCGTCGCGGTGAGCGCGTTGCCCACGTGGTGTCCGCCCACCAGCCGCAGTTGGACGTCGGCGCGCTCGCCGCCCGTGACGACGGCGAACGAGGCGCGGCCCAGCTCGTCGACCGTGATCGACTCGGCGCGGACGTCGGCGGTCGCGCTCTCGCCGACGGTCACCACGCGCGCCGCGGTGCGTCCGGCCATCGCGGAGACGAGCGGATCGTCGGCGTTGAGTACCGCGACACCGCCCTCGGCGCCGGGCGGCAGCGCCTCGACCAGCTCGCCCTTGGCCTGGGCGATGGCCTCGCGCGAGCCGAACTCGCCGAGGTGGGCACTGCCGACGTTGAGCACGGCGCCGATCCGCGGCGGGGCGATCTGGGTCAGGAACCGGATGTGCCCGATTCCGCGGGCACTCGTCTCGAGGACGAGGTACTCGGTCCGCTCGTCGGCGAGGAGCACGGTGTACGGATGGCCGAGTTCGTTGTTGAACGAACCCGGCGGCGCGACGGTGGGACCCAGCCGGCCGAGAACGGACGCGACTAGATCTTTGGTCGAGGTTTTGCCGGACGAGCCGGTGATGCCGACGATCGTGGCGCGCGGCAGTCGGCGCGCGACGTACGAGGCCAGCGCCGCGATCGCCGCGAAGCCGTCCGTCACCAGGATGTGCGGGCCGGCCACCGGCTGCGTCACGATCGCGGCGACCGCGCCCGCCGCCGCCGCCCGCGCGACGTAGTCGTGGCCGTCGACGTGCTCGCCGGCGAGCGCGAGGAACAGCCCGCCGGGGCTCACCTTCCGCGAGTCGAACTCGACGGGCGCAGTGACGACGGCGTCCGGGTCGGCTTCGTGCAGCGCTCCGCCTATCGCCCCGGCCACCTCGCGCAGGGTCATCGTGATCATGTCAGTACCTCGCGCAGGACCACGCGATCGTCGAACGGGTGGACGGTGCCGCCGATCTCCTGCCCGGTCTCGTGCCCCTTGCCCGCAACGAGGACGGTGTCGCCTGGGCGCGCCTCGCGCACCGCAGCGGCGATCGCCTGCGCACGGTCGCCGATCTCGCGCACCTCGCCGCGTTCGGACGCAGGGACCGCCAGGGCGCCGTCCAGCATCGCGCGACGGATGACGACCGGATCCTCCGAACGCGGGTTGTCGTCGGTCACGATCAGCAGGTCCGCGCCGCGCGCCGCGATCTCGCCCATGTGCGGGCGCTTGCCGCGGTCACGGTCGCCACCGCAGCCGAGCACGATGATCAGCCGGCCCGCGGTCAGTGGCCGCAACGCCTGCAGCGCACCATCGACCGCCGCGGGCTTGTGGCTGTAGTCGACGACGGCGAGGAACGGCTGCCCGACGTCGATGCGCTCCATCCGTCCGGGCACCGTCGCGGTCGCGATCGCGGGCGCGGCCACCTCGGCCGGCACGCCCGCCTCAGCCAGGATCGCCAGCGCCAACAGCGCATTCGCCACGTTGTAGCGCCCGGGAACCGCGCAGCCGGTGTCCAGGCTCACCGGGCCGCGTACCGCGAACGACGTCCCGCCCGACGGCGTGTCATGGACGTCGACGGCGCGCCAGTCGGCGGCACGGTCACCGGTCGTGCTCACGGTGACGGCGTTCGGCCCGGCGATTTCCGCCATGCGCCGGCCCCATTCATCGTCGATGACGATCACGGCGCGCCGCGCGCGCCCGTCGAACAGCCGTGCCTTCGCGGCGAAGTAGTCGTCCATGTCCGCATGGAAGTCCAGGTGGTCCTGCGAGAGGTTCGTGAAGCCGGCGACCGCGAACCCGATGCCCGAGGCCCGACCCATCGCGAGCGCGTGGCTGGACACCTCCATCGCGACATCGGTTGCGCCGCGGTCGCGCATCACCGCGAGCAGCGCGTGCACCTCGGGCGCCTCCGGAGTGGTGAACCCGGTCTTGATCTCCTCGTCGCCGATCATGGTCGCGACCGTGCCGATCAGCCCCGGCGCGCGCCCGGCGGCCACCAGTGCGGCACGCATCAGGAACGTGGTGGTCGTCTTGCCGCTCGTCCCGGTGACGCCGAGCACATCCATCGCCGCGCTGGGGTATTCGTAAACGGCAGCGGACACGGCGCCGAGCCGGGCGCGGACGTCGTCCACGATCAGCGCCGGCACCGACTCGGGCACGAGCGCCGCGCCCGCTTCGTCCGTCAGCACCGCGACGGCACCGGCGGCGACGGCGTCCGCCGCGAACGACGCCCCGTGCGCGTGGGCACCGGGCAGGCCCGCGAACAGGTCGCCGGGACGGACGAAGGCCGTCCCGGACGTAATGCCGGTGACCGACGCGTCCGCGCCGACGAGCCGGGCAAGCGTGCTGTCGGGGCCGACGGCAGCGGCGAGCTGCGACAACGCGATCGGCCGCACCTGCGCCGGGCGCGGCAGCCCGGGGACGGAAGGAGCAGCGACCACGTCAGCACACGGTACTTGGTGAATCCCGGCGGGTGACCGCGTCACAGACCTGCAGCGGCACGTGCTTGGACAGCGAACCGGTCGGCGCGATGTGCGCGTGCTGCAATTCGTAGCTGGCGATGTTGTTGAACAGCGGCGCCGCGACGTCTCCGCCCTCGACCCCGTGCGCCGGATTGTCGATCATGATCGCGACCACGAACTGAGGGTTGTCGGCCGGCACCATGCCCGCGAACGTGTCCCAGTTCATCCAGCTGGAGTACGCGCCGCCGTGGTTCGGGTCGGGCTGCTGGGCGGTACCGGTCTTGCCGGCGACGCGGTAACCCGGAATGGCCGCCTTCGTGCCCGTGCCGCCGGGGAGCGTGACCGACTCGAGCATCGTGCGCACGGTGTCTGCGGTGTGCCTGCTGACCACCCGCACGCCGGCCGGTGTCTTAGGCGCGGTCACTGTGCCGTCCGCGGCGGTGATCGACTTGATGATGCGCGGCGGGACGCGCACCCCGTCGTTCGCGAACGTCTGGTAGATCGACGCGAGCTGCAGGATGGTCATGCTCTCGCCCTGGCCGAACGGCAGGTTCGCGAAGGTGGACGCCGACCAGTCCTTCATGGGCGGCAGGTAGCCCGCGCTCTCGCCGGGCAGCTCGATCCCGGTCTTCTGGCCGACGCCGAACAGCTGCTCGTAGTGGTCCCACACGGTCGGCCCGAGCAGCTGCGCGATCTTGAGCGTGCCGACGTTGGACGACTCGGCCAGGATGCCGGTGGCGGTGAACTGTTCGGTCGGGTGCCACCAGGCGTCGCTGACGTTCACGCCGCCCATGTTGATGCTGTTGGGCACCGAGATGACCGTCTGCGGCGTGATCTTGTGCTCCTGGATGGCGGCCGCGAACGTGATCGCCTTCTGCACCGAACCCGGTTCGAATGCGGACATGACCGGCGGATCGATCGGCACGTTCGGGTTGATGGTGTTGGGATCGTTCGCGTCGAACGTGCCGGACGACGCGAGCGCGAGAACTTGCGCGGTGTGCGCGTCGAGGATCGCCATCTCGCCGTCCTCGGCACCGGACTCCGGGACGACCTTGTCGAGGTACTGCTGCGCGATGAACTGCAGGCTCTGGTCGATCGTGAGCGCGATGGTGCTGCCGTTGCGCGCGGGATCGGACACGGTCCTGCTGCTCGGGTTCACGTTGCCGACGTTGTCGATGCTGTAGGTCAGGCTGCCGTCGTGCCCGGCCAGGATCGAGTTGAACTTGGCCTCGATGCCGGCTGCGCCGGTGCCGTCGGCGTGCACGGTGCCGATCACGTTGGCGGCCGTCGTCCCGCCCGGGTATTGGCGCTCGGTGGTCGCCTGCTGGTAGATGCCGACCAGGTCGAGGTCGGCCACCTTCTGCGCCGTGAGCTGCGGGACCGCGCTGGCCAGCTTCACGTACTCGCCCGGCGTCGCGAGGTCGTCGGCAATGTCCGACGCGGAGCGGTGCAGCAGCGGCGCCAGCTTCGCGCCGTATTCGGCCCGGTCCGCCGCCGACACCTGCTTGGGGTCAGCAGTGATGTCCTGAGCAGCCGACGTGTACGCCAGCGGCGTGCCGTCCCGATCGACGATGGAGCCGCGCATCGCGTGGATCGGCACGGTCTCGACCCGCTGCGCAGCGGCCGCGCCCGCGTACCGCCCGTGGTCGAGGCCCTGCACCTGCACCAGCCGGCCGCCGATCACGAGCAGCAGGGTGCAGACGGCCGCGAAGCCGAACCGCAGCCGGCCGTGCAGCGTGCCCAGGCGCAGCGGGCGCCGCCTGCGCGGCGGGCGGGCCGGCGGGCGGGACCGGTTGTACTGCGGACGCGCGACCGGTCGTTGGGGGCGGGTGCCCGGGCGTTGGGGGCGGCCGCTCGGGTGCTGCGGGCGGGTCATCGGGTGCCTCCCGGCAGCATCGTGGTCGGATCGGGGGCCGGGGTGGACGAGGTCGGCGGCTTGGGCGCGGAGCTCGACGAGGCGGGCTTGCTGGCGGACCTGGATGCCGACGTGGAAGCGGACCTCGCCGACTTGTTCGGCGACTCGGACGCGGACTTGCTGGCCGTGCCGTGCGGGTGCGCCGCACTGGTGTGCGGGTGCGCACTGCTCGGTGGCGCGACGGGAGGTGCGGACGCAGGTGCCGGGCTGCCCAGCACGCGCACCTTGCCGTCCGCGGCGATCTGCAGGAACGCCGGATTGCCGGCCGGCACCATGCCGAGCTGCGCGGCCACGCGGGCCAGGTTGCCGGGCGCCTGACTCGCGGCGACCTCGTTGCGCAGCTGCTCGACCTTCGCGGCTACGTCGGCGTCCTTCGCGGTGAGGTCATGGCGCTTCAGCTCGTTCGCGGCGGACGCCGTGTTGAGCACGAGCAACGTGGCCAGTCCGCCGACCACGAGGGCGACCATCAGCAGCGCGAACGGGACGCGGGGCGCGTGTTTGGGCGCCGGTCGACTCATCATGCTCGCGTGCCCTTCATGCCGGCGTGATCTTCATGCGGACTTCCTGATGCGTTCTGCGGCACGCAGCCGGACGGACGAGGCGCGGGGGTTGTCGGCGATCTCGGCGTCGCTTGCCTGCTCGCTGCCGCGCACCAGCAGTCGCAGCTGCGGGCTGTGCTCGGCCAGCTGAACGGGCAGGTCGACCGGGGTGTGATCGGTGGCGAGCGCGGCGAAGGCCTGCTTGACGATGCGGTCCTCGAGCGACTGGTACGACAGCACGACGATGCGTCCACCGACGTTCAGCGCGGACAGCGCGGACGGCACGGCGGAGCGCAGCGCGTCCAGCTCGCCGTTCACCTCGACGCGCAGCGCCTGGAAGGTGCGCTTGGCCGGATGGCCGCCGTGGCGCCGGGTGGCCGCCGGGATGGCCGCGCGCACCAGCTCGGCCAGCTGCGCGGTGGACTCCAGCGGGGTGGTGCGACGGGCACGTTCGATCGCCTGCGCGATCCGCAGCGCGAAGTGCTCCTCGCCGTAGTCGCGGAGTATCCGGGCCAGGTCGCGCACCGGGTACGTGTTCACCACCTCGCCCGCGGTGATGCCGCGCGAGCGGTCCATGCGCATGTCCAGCGCGGCGTCCTGCGCGTACGCGAAGCCGCGCTCGGCCACGTCCAACTGCAGTGAGGAGAC
>DASTXN010000130.1:0-5789 GCA_035765515.1 Jatrophihabitantaceae bacterium
CTTCGAGCGGTTCGAGGAGAAGTACGCCGACGCGGTCGGGCATCGCACGTCACTGCTGATCCTTGGTGACGCGCGCTCGAACTACGGCGACATCGCGCTCCCGGTGCTGGAGCGGATCGTCGAGCGCGCCCATGCGGCGCACTGGCTCAACCCCGAACGCCGGTCGGCCTGGGACACCGGCGACTCGGCCGCCTCGCGGTTCGACACGGTGGTGCCGATGGTCGAGTGCCGTAACCTGGCTCAGCTCGCGGACTTCGTCAAGGACCTGCCGCTGTAGGTCCCGACAAATTCGGCGCGAGTGGCGCGTTACCCCTTCCAGTGGCGCGATATATCGCGCCACTCGGGGCTATAACGCGCCACTCGCGTGGGCAGTTCAGCGGCCCTTGAACTGCGGCGTGCGCTTCTCGGCGAACGCGCGCGGGCCTTCCTTGGCGTCCTCGCTCTGGAACACCGCGATGCCGAGCTTGGCGTCGATCGCGAACGCGTCGTTCTCGGGCATGGCCTCGGTCGCGCGGATCGTCTGCAGGATCGCCTGGACGGCCAGCGGGCCGTTCGCGGCGATCTGGTCGGCCAGTTCCAGCGCCTTGTCCAGCGCGGTGCCGTCCGGGACGACGTGCCCGATGAGCCCGATCTCCTTCGCCTCGGCGGCCCGGATATGGCGCCCGGTCAGCAGCAGGTCGGCCGCGATGGTGTACGGGATCTGGCGGACGAGCCGGACGGCCGATCCGCCCAGCGGGAACAGCCCCCAGCGCGGCTCGCTCACCCCGAAGCGGGCGCTCTCGCCGGCGACCCGGATGTCCGTGGCCTGCAGGATCTCGGTACCGCCCGCGATGGCCGGGCCCTCGACGGCGGCGATGAGCGGCTTCGACAGGCGCCGGCCCTTGAGCAGCGACTCGATCCGGGACAGGTCCATGGAGCCGGCGTTGTCGCCCGGGTGCGAGGCGGTCATCGCCTTCAGGTCCGCGCCTGCACAGAACGCGCCACCCGCGCCCGTCAGGATCGCGACCCGGATCTCTGGGTCGGCGTCGACCTCGTTCCACGCCTGGGTCATGCGTGCGAGCATCGGCCCGGACAGCGCGTTCTTCGCCTCCGGCCGGTTCATTGTCACGATGAGGACGTGGCCCCGCTTCTCGACGAGGCAGTGCTGATCATCAGGCGTAACCGTCGACATCTGCGCGCGGTCCTCTCGTGTAGGTCTTGCACGAAACGATAACAGGTTCTAGTTTTCCTGCATGGCCTACAACATCGCGGATCTGTTCGAGCACGCCGTCGACGCATTTCCCGACCGAAAGGCGGTGGCCTGCGGCGAGGAACAGCGCACGTTCGCCGAACTGGACGCCCGGGCCAATCAGCTCGCGCACCACCTCGCGGCGCACGGCGTCGGCACCGGCTCGCATGTCGGCCTGTGTATGCGCAACCGCATCGAGGCCGTCGAGGCCATGCTCGCGGTGTACAAGCTGCGCGCGGTATTGATCAACATCAACTTCCGGTACACCGCCACCGAGATCCGGTACGTGCTCGACAACGCCGACGTGGTGGCCGTCCTGCACGAGCGCCAGTTCGCGCCGGCCATCGACGAGGCGGTGCCCGGCACGCAGGTGCAGCACGTCGTGAGTGTGGATGACGGCAGCGGCGCGGCCTTCGCGGGTGTCGACTTCGAGACCGCGTTGGCCGAGGGCAAGCCCGAGCGGGACTTCGAGGAGCGCAGCAACGACGACCTCTACATCCTCTACACGGGCGGCACCACCGGCCGGCCCAAGGGCGTGATGTGGCGGCACGAGGACGTGTGGCGCACGCTCGGCGGCGGCGTCAACTTCGTGACCGGCGAGCCGCTGGAGAACGAGTGGGCGCAGTCGGAGATGGGCAAGATCACCGGTGGCCTGACCCGGCTCGCACTCGCCCCGCTGATCCACGGCAACGCGCAGTGGGCCGCGCTTATGGCGCTGTTCGCGGGAGACCCGGTCGTCTTCCTGCCGCACTTCGATCCGCACGAGGCCTGGAAGGCCGTAGAGAAACACAAGGTGAACGTCATCGTGCTGATCGGTGACGCGATGGCCCGGCCGATCATCGAGGCGTACCGCGACAAGCAGTACGACGCGTCCAGCGTTTTCGCGGTGTCCAGCAGCGCCGCGCTGTTCAGCCAGTCCGTCAAGAACCAGTACCTGGAACTGCTGCCGAACGCGGTGATCACCGACGCGATCGGCTCGTCCGAGACCGGCTTCATGGGCATCGGCATGATCACCAAGGACAGCCAGCAGGGTGTCGGCGGCCCGCGCGTGAACGCCAGCAGCGACTGCATCGTGGTGGACGAGGACAATCGGCCGATCCCGCCGGGTTCGGACCAGATCGGCCTGCTCGCCCGCGGCGGCTACGTCCCGCTCGGTTACTACAAGGACCCCGAGAAGACCGGGCGGCTGTTCATCGAGGTGGACGGCAAGCGCTACACGGTCCCCGGCGACTTCGCGCGGCACGAGGCGGACGGCACGATCACCCTGCTCGGACGCGGCAACACCTGCGTGAACACCGGCGGCGAGAAGGTCTTCCCCGAGGAGGTCGAGGAGGCGCTGATCTCGCACCCGGACGTGTTCGACGTGCTGGTCATCGGCGTCCCGGACGAGCGGCTCGGCCAGCGGGTCGCGGCCGTCGTCGAAGCCCGGCCGGGCACATCGCCGACGTTCGAAGCGCTCAGCGCCCATGCGCGCACGACCATCGCCGGCTACAAGGTGCCCAAGAGCATCTGGTTCGTCGACAAGGTGCAGCGCCTGGCGACCGGCAAGGCCGACTACCGGTGGGCCAAGGATTACGCGACCGATCACCCGGAAGAGGACGCATGCGCACAGCCATCTGCGACAAGCTAGGCATCCAGTACCCGATCTTCGGGTTCACCCCGTCGGAGCACGTGGCGGCGGCGATCAGTCGCGCGGGCGGGCTCGGCGTGCTCGGCTGCGTGCGCTTCAACGACGCCGAGGAGCTCGACGCCGTCCTGTCCTGGATGGACGAGAACACCGACGGCAAGCCGTACGGCGTCGACATCGTGATGCCGGCGAAGGTGCCGACCGAGGGAACCGCGACCGACCTGTCGCAGTACATCCCCGAGGGGCACAAGCAGTTCGTGCAGGAGACCCTCCGCAAGCTCGGCGTCCCGCCGCTGCCCGAGGACGGTGAGCCCGGCGCCGAGGGCGTGCTCGGCTGGCTGCACTCGGTCGCCCGTGCGCACGTCGACGTCGCGCTCAAGCACCCGATCAAGCTGATCGCGAACGCACTCGGCTCGCCGCCCAAGGACGTCATCGACGAAGCGCACGCGGCCGGAGTACCCGTCGCGGCCCTCGCCGGCAAGGCCAAGCACGCGCGCTCGCACGTCAACAACGGCGTGGACATCGTCATCGCGCAGGGCACCGAGGCAGGCGGTCACACCGGCGAGATCGCGACCATGGTGCTGGTACCGGAGATCGTCGACGCCGTGGGCGATGATGCGTACGTGCTCGCGGCCGGGGGCATCGGTTCTGGCCGGCAGATCGCGGCCGCGCTCGCACTCGGCGCCGGTGGCGTGTGGATGGGCTCGTACTGGCTGACCACGTCCGAATACACGCTCGGCGCGGGCGACACGATGAAGCAGGCACTGGTCGCCGCCGGGTCGGACCAGACGGTTCGCGCGCGCGTCTACAGCGGCAAGCCGGCGCGGCTGCTCAAGTCGCGCTGGACCGATGCATGGGCCGAGCCCGGCGCGCCCGAGCCGCTGCCGATGCCGTTGCAGAACCTGCTCGTCAGCGAGGCGCACCAGCGGATCATGAACGCCGGCGACCCGTCCGTCGTGGCGATGCCGGTCGGCCAGATCGTCGGCCGGATGAACGCCGTCCGCCCGGTAGCCGAACTGATCAGCGAGCTGGTAGCGGAGTTCGACGAGGCGTTGACGCGGCTCGACAAGACGCGATGACGCCGGACGTGCTGGCACCGGCGAAGCTGGGGCCGGTGCAGTTGCGTAACCGGATCATCAAGGCGGCGACGTACGAGGGGCGCAATCGCAACAGCCTGGTCACCGATGAGCTGATCGAGTTCCATCGCGAGGTCGCGGCCGGCGGCGTCGGCATGACCACGGTCGCGTACTGCGCGGTCAGCCCGGAGGGCCGCACCGAGCGCAAGCAGCTGTACTGGCGCGAGGAGGCACTGCCCGGGCTGCGGCGGCTGACCGACGCGGTGCATGCCGAGGGCGCCGCGGTGTCCACGCAGATCGGCCATGCCGGGCCGGTGGCGGACGCGAAAAGCAACCGGCTGCCGAGCATCGCACCGAGCCGCAGCTTCCAGCCGATGAGCATGACGTTCAACAAGGCCGCCACGGCCGAGGACATCGCGCGCATCACCGCCGATCACGCGAACGCGGCGCGGATGGCGGTCGAGGCAGGCTTCGACGCTGTCGAGATCCACTTCGGGCACAACTACCTGGTCAGCTCGTTCTTCAGCCCGCGGCTGAACAAGCGCAAGGACTCCTACGGCGGCAGCCTGGAGAACCGCGCACGCTTCGCCCGCGAGATCGCACGTGCGGTGCGCGACGCGGTAGGTGATCGCATTGCAGTTCTCGCGAAGCTGAACATGGACGACGGCGTGCGCGGTGGGCTGCGGCCGGCCGAGGCGACGCAGATCGCGCAATGGCTCGACGCGGACGGGTCCCTGGACGCGCTGGAGATGACGGCCGGCAGCTCGCTGAAGAACCCGATGTACCTGTTCAAGGGCCCCGCGCCGATCAAGGATTTCGCCGCGGCCATGCCGCAGCCGCTGCGCGCCGGGATCCGGGTGTTCGGCCGCGCCGTCTTCCACGACTATCCGTACCAGGACGGCTACCTGCTCGAGGACGCCAAGCGGGTGCGCGCCGCAGTGAAGTTGCCGATGATCTACCTCGGCGGCGTGACCAACCGCGCCGTCATGGACAAGGCGGTGGGCGCCGGCTTCCAGTTCGTCGCGATGGGGCGGGCCCTGCTCATGGAACCGGACCTGATCAACCGCATCAACGCCGACGCGTCCGTCACGTCCCAATGCATCCACTGCAACCGGTGCATGGCGACGATCTACAGCGGCTCGCGGTGTGTGCTCGTCCAGCCGCAGCTACCGTTGGGTGCGTGATCGGTCCGGACGAGCTCGTCGGTGAGTGGACGATCGAACGCGAGGTCAGCGATCTTCTCGCGGGCATCGTCGGGAAGTTTGCCGGCACCCTGCGGGTCAGCGCGGACGGCGCGGGCTTTCCCTGGTACGAGTCCGGAATGCTGACCTGGGGCGACTACACCGGGCCCGCGGAACGCTCTCTGCTGCTGCGCACCGTGGACGGCGCGTGGTGGATGTGCTTCGCGGACGGCCGGCTGTTCCATCCCTGGCAGGTCGGTGTCGAGGTCGTGCATCCGTGCGCGGCGGACGTCTACCGCGGCCGGATCGAGCCGAACGGCGCGGACGAGTTCACCATCACCTGGCACGTGACCGGCCCCGCGAAACGCCAGCTGATCGTGAGCCGAATGACCCGCGTTCAGGCTGCGTCGCTGGCGTCCGCCACGAGCACGCCCTCGATGCGCACCAGGCGCGCGACCACCTGAACGCCTTTCGGCAACTCGGCGAGTGCAGCTGAGCCGGTGAGCACCCGCGGGTCAGCCAGGGTGTAGTGCCGTCGCCGGTGCGTCAGGCCGCCTCCGCCGGCGGCGAGCAGGTTGCGCACCCAGTCGCTGCGCAGCCCGTACCCGATCGTCATCGCGAACCCGCCAGGACGGCCGAACACCAGCACTGGCGTGCGGTAGGTCCGGCCCGACTTG
>DASTXN010000131.1:0-43081 GCA_035765515.1 Jatrophihabitantaceae bacterium
GTCGATCCGCTGCGTGCCGTGCAGCACCTTGGCCAGGTCGATCTCGATGCCGGGGTAGGAGACCCGCGGCGGCTCCGTGGCGTGCACGGTCGGCGCCACGACGGCGAACGTCGGCAGCACCTGCAGGTCGTTCTCGGCCGCGTACCGCAACTCGCGCGGGTCGGTCGGATTCGCGCCGGCACCGAGCGCGAGGTGGTACAGCAGCACGTCCGATGCCGTCCACTCGAACTGCACCGCAGGCAATTCAGCGCCGATCGCGACGCTCGGGTCAATGGGCACTGGTCGTCTCCTCCGCGACCGGACGGTCAGTGCTGCCCGGCGGGGACGCGAGATGCAGCGCGGCGAGGTAACCGAACGTGAGCGCCGGACCGATGGTGGCACCCGGACCCGCGTACGTGTGGCCCATGACGGGGCTGCTCGTGTTGCCCGCTGCGTACAAGCCCTCGATCACCGTGCCGTCCGCACGCAACACCCGCGCGTGCACGTCGGTGCGCAGCCCGCCCTTCGTGCCCAGGTCACCGGGAACGATCTTGATCGCGTAGAACGGCGGGCGGTCGATCGCGCCCAGGCTGGGGTTCGGCTTGTTCGTCGGGTCGCCGTAGTACTTGTCGTAGCCGCTGTCGCCACGGTGGAAGTCCTCGTCGATCCCGCTGCGCGCGAACCCGTTGAACCGAGTGACCGTCGCGGTGAGCGCGCTCGCGTCGACCCCGATCTTCTCGGCGAGGCCCTCGATCGTCGATGCCTTGACCACGACGCCGGCCTTGAGCCACCGGCCCGGGAAAGCCTGGCGAGGGCTCACGCCGGCGAACACGTACCGGTTGCGGTAGCGCTGATCGATGATCATCCACGTCGGGATGTTCTCGCCCGGGCCCTCGCCGCGCCCGTACTCGCCGCCGTACATCCGGTGCACCGCCTCGACGTACGGCGCGGCCTCGTTCATGAACCGCTGCGCCCGGTCGTTGATCATGATCCCGCCGGGCAGCGTGCGCTCGGCCAGGCAGAACCACGGGCCGCCGGTGAGCGGGATGGACGGGCCCCACCAGGCGTCGTCCATCAGCTCCAGGACGCCGCCCGCTCGCTCGCCGGCCAGGATCGCGTCACCGGTGTTCGCCGCGGCGCCGACCGTCCAGTCGCTGCCGATCGGTGCCCGCTGGTACTCCCGACGCATCGCGGCGTTGTGCTCGAACCCACCCGCCGCGAGCACGACACCGAGCCGGGCGCGCACGGTGCGCTGGCTGCCGCCGTCCGTCACGACGACCCCCGCCACCCGGTCGTCCTCGAGGTACAGGTCCTCCAGCGCCGTGTTCAGCAGCACCGGCACCCCGGCGTCGCGCAGCCCGATCCGCAGCCCCGCGATGAGCGCCTGGCCCATCACCAGCAGCCGCTTGCCGGTGAGCATCGCACCGATCCAGCGCAGCCCGATACGCAGCACCCGCAGCACGCCGCGGGGGTGCCGCATCATCAGCGTCGCCCAGCGGAAATCCGCCTGGGTGACCGCGACGTTGAGCGGGGCCTTGCCGTACGGCGGTTCCAGCAGCGCCAGGTCCGGGCCGAGCTTCTTGCCGTTGAACGGCTTCGGCTCCACCGAGCGACCGCCGACCCGGCCGCCGGGTGCCTCGGGGTAGTAGTCCGAGTAGTCGGGGACCCAGCGCAGCCGCAGGGGCGAGTTGGCCAGCAGGAAGGAAAGCGCCTCGGGTCCGCGCTCGAGGTAGGTGTCGATCTTCTCGGCCGGAACGACATCCCCGATGATGCTGTGCAGGTACGAGCGAGCGGCCTCGGCGGTGTCGGTCACGCCGCTGCGGCGCAAGGCCTCGTTGTTCGGGATCCACACCCCGCCGCCGGAGCGCGCGGTGGAGCCGCCGTAGTGCGCGGCCTTCTCGATGATCACCGTCCGCAGGCCCTGCTTGGCGGCGGTGAGCGCAGCGCTCATGCCGGCCGCGCCGCTGCCCACCACGACGACGTCGTACTCCTCGTCAAGCATGTGGAACAGGTTATAGTTTCGCTACGCAATTCCGCTACAGCACGCGGTGTTTCGGTGCAGACACGACTAGAACGTGTTTCATCTCAACGGGAGGTCGCGGGGCGATGACTGAGGTCGCGACGGCGAATCACGACGATTCGGCGCGTGCCCGGTTGGGCGCGGCGCTGCGCGAATTGCTGGACGTCGTCGTGCGCGCCGACGCGCCGGACGACGTTCTCGACGAGGCCACCGGGCAGCTCGACGAACTACGCTCGCGACTGGCCGCGCTCGGACAGGCGCCGGAGCAGGTACTCGACTTCAGCGCGATCCGGCGCGACCTGAGCCTGGTGGGTGGCCGGGCGCATCCGGTCGGCCCACAGATCGAATTCGTCGGCACCGAACACGGTTCGGTCGGCACCACCGCGATCGGGCCGGTCTTCGAAGGCGGGCCGGGCCTCGTCCACGGCGGGATCCTGGCGCTGCTGCTGGACCACGCGATGGGCCATGCGGCCGTCACCGCCGGCTACGCGGCAATGACCACCGAGCTCACCCTGCGCTTCCGCCGCCCGGTCCGGCTGGCACGACCCGTACAGGTCGCGGCGCGGCTGGACGGCAAGACCGGGCGCATGCTGCACCTGTCCGGCGAGATCACGGTCGACGGCGCGACGAGCGTCCAGGCGAACGGCGTGTTCATCACGCTCACCGGCGCGAACGTGGCGAGCATCTTCGGCAACGACCGAGGTAGCTAGCGGTCGGAACGTCCCAGCATGCGGCGCAGCGCGACCCGTAGCCGGGTCATCGGCGCCGGATGCAGGGGCTCCGGCGCCGATGACGACTGTGTGCCCGGCCAGGCCTGCGGCCGGTCCGGCCGCGACCGTCCATTCCCCCTGAGCAGCCGCACCTGGTGGCGCAAGCGTGCCGGCGGGCCGACCTGGGTCTTCGGATCGCGGATCAGCGTCGCAGTGCGCGACCAGTCGTTGCGCGCTTCGATCCGGGCGAGTTCCTCGGCGAACCAGGCCATGCTCGGTGGCCGCTGACCGGGCTCCTTGGCCAGTGCCCACAGCAGCAGGTCCGACAGCGCGAAGGGCACGTCCGCGCGATCCACCGGCCGCACCGGGTCGCGCAGGATGCGCAGGATCGTGGACGCGGTGGTCTCACCGGCGAACGCCGCCATCGGGGGAGCACCGGTCAGCATCTCGTACAGCGTGGAGGCCAGCCCGTACACGTCGGTCGCCTCGCCGGCGTCCTGACCGAGGAGCAGTTCCGGCGCGACGTGCTCGCCGGGGAAGTCGAACAACTCCGCCGTGGCCGGCACGGACGAACGCAACCGCGCTACACCGAAGTCGGCCAGCGCCGGCTCGCCGTACTCGGTGATCAGCACGTTGGCCGGACGGACGTCCCGGTGCAGCACGCCCGCACGGTGTGCGGTCTCCAGCGCGCCGGCGAGCTTGACCGCGATCGCGACGGCCTCCCGCACGCTCGGCGGGTTGTCGGCCGCAAGCCGTTCGGCGAGCGAGCCGGCACACAGTTCCAGGACCAGCACAGGACGCCCGTCCTCGGTGGAGAACGAGTCGTACATGGTCACGATGTTCGGGTGCGCGCTGAGCGTGGACAGCACGGCGGACTCGCGCGCGAAGGCTTCCATCTCGCGCGGCGTCGCGTCCGCGACATTGAGGACCTTCAACGCCACCGGTCGCCCGGTCGCGCGTTCCGTGGCACGGTGCACCGTTGAGTGCGCACCCCCCGACAGTGCGACGACGTCCGTATACCCCCCGAAAAGCTCACCGGTCAGTTCCCCGGTCTGGGCGTTGGGCGTCACGACACCTCCTGTCGACTTCCGTGTTAACAATAACCCAACATCGCCGAATCAACGTCATCTCCCCGCAGATTCGGACGCTTCCGGCAGATCATCCCGCCCAGCCCGACGCCCGGCCGGGCCGACGCGCCGGTTCTCGCGCAGGTCGCGGGGCGGCGAACTCAGGAGTACCGGATCTTGACCACGTCGCTGACGGGCAGCGACTGGCAGGCGAGCACGAAGCCCTCATCGAGATCGTCCTGCTCCAGGATCTCGTTGTGCGCCATGGTGACCTCGCCCTCGGACACGATGCAGGCGCACGCGCTGCAGGCGCCCTGGCGGCACGAGAACGGGGCCTTGAGGCCCTTCTCGAGCAGGAAGTCCAGCAGCTTGGTCTGCACCGGCCACTCGAAGGTGTGCGTCTCGCCGTCGAGCTCCACCTGCAGCGACGCGGTCCGGCCGCCGGGCTCGTCCACGGGCGCCGGTGCGACGGCGAGGAAGGGGTTCTCGGCCAGCGACTGGAATCGTTCGACATGGATCCGTGCCGGTGGCACGCCCAGCTCACGCAGCGAATGGGAGACCGACTCCATGAACGGGCTCGGCCCGCAGACGAAGGAGCTGTAGGACGTGAACGGGGCGGCGAACGCCTTCAGCTGAGCGCGCGTCGGCAGGCCCTGCAGCGACTCGAGCCAGTGGATCACGTGCAGCCGGTCCGGGTACCGCTCCGCCAGGTTGCGGAGTTCGCCGGCAAAGATCACGGCGTTCTCGTGCTGGTTCGCGTACACGAGTACGACCTTGCCGCTGCCGGCGTGCAGCGCGGACTTCAGGATCGACATGATGGGCGTGATGCCGCTGCCGCCGGCGAACAGCAGCAGGTCCTCGTCCAGCGATTTCGGAGTGAACACCCCGGCCGGGACGAGGCAGTCGACTGTCTGTCCCGGCGCCAGGTTGTCGTTGATCCAGTTCGAGCCGATGCCGTCGCGCACCCGCTTGACCGCCACCTTCAGCAGCCCCTCGTCCACGTGCGGGGAGCTGCACAGCGAGTAGCAGCGCGCGACGGGGCCGTCGGCGCCCGGCAACTGCAGCGTGAGGAACTGGCCCGGCCGGTAGGAGAACTCGTGCTCGGCGCCTGCGGGGAGGTCGAAGATGATCGAGCAGGCGTCGTCGGTCTCTCGGACGATCTCGCGTACGCGCAGTTGGTAGTGAGCTGGCTCAGTCACCGGGCACCACCAGCTCACCGCTCGCGGCGGCATCGGAGATCGATGCCTTCAGCCGCGGGCAGCCCAGGTACTGCGCGCTGAGCACGCCCTGCTCGACGGCTCCGGCGAATTCCGGGCAGCTCGCGGCCGGATCCGTGCGCCACTGGACGCTGGTGTGCTTTGAGCTGTTCTTCTTCACGAGCACCTCGGTGCCGCAGTGCCGGCAGGCGTGCGGCACCATGCCGACCTCGACGTACAGGCGCTTGTCGGCGGCGGTCTCCTGCTCGCGCGCGGAGGCGGCCGTCGTCCCGGCCGCCCACCACCGCGCCGGTGCGTCGGCGGGCATGGCTACCGGGCTCCGGCCTCGATGCTGTCGGCGGCCGATTGGGCGGCCTTGCGCCGTTCGATGTTCTCGGCGACCTCCTGCTCCCACGCCTGCACCGCGTGCGTGGTGTCGACCTCGAACTCGAAGCGAGCGGTCATGTCGTCGGTGACATCCGCAATGTCCACATAGAACTGCTCGTACCAGCGGCGCAGTTGGTAGACGGGGCCGTCCTCCTCGCACAGCAGCGGGTTCTCGATCCGGCTCTTGTTCTTCCAGATCTCGACGTCCTGCTCGAAGCCGAGCTTGAAGCTCTTGGCGAACTTGCCCGCGATCGTGTTGGCCATCTCGGTGTCGACGCCGGGCAGCTTCTTGACCATCACGCCGTACTGCAGCACGAACGAGTTCGCGTCGATCGGGTAGTGGCAGTTGACCAGCACGGACTCGACGGTGGTGCCCTTGAAGTCGTTCCACAGCCAGTTGATCATGTACGACGGACCGAAGTAGGACGCCTCGGACCTGAGCGTGTTGTCCTCGCCGGCGTACTGGCTGCCCGTGCCCATGTCCGGGCGCCCGCGCGAGGACATGTACTGCGTCGCGACGTGACCCTCGAAGATGTTCTTGAAGTGCGTCGGGAATGCGAAGTGGATGTAGAAGAAATGCGCCATGTCCGCGACGTTGTCGATGATCTCGCGGCAGTTCGAGCCCTCGATCACCATCGTCGTCCAGACCCAGTCGCTCCACTCGTCCGAGCCGACGCCGTCGATCGTCGGGATCTCCACCTCGGGCTGCGGCGGGTTGCCCTCCGGGTCGTTCCAGACGAACAGCTGGCCGTTCTTCTCCATCGTCGTCCACGCGCGGGTTCGGGCACGCAGCGGGACGCGCTTGGAATAGGGGATCGCCTGGCAGCGGCCGTTGCTGCCCCAGCGCCAGTCGTGGAACGGGCAGGCGATGTTGCCGTCCTTCACCGAGCCCTGCGACAGGTCGCCGCCCATGTGCCGGCAGTACGCGTCCAGCACGGCGAGCTTGCCGTCGCCGTCGGCGAAGACGACGAGCTTGGTTCCGAACGCCTGAACCGGGTGCGGCTTGCCGTCGTGGAAGGTCTCGGCCAGGCCGAGGCAGTGCCAGCCGCGCGCGAACCGCTCCGGGACAGTGCCGACGTCGATGTGCCGGACGCTGTCCGCGCTGTCACCGCTCGCGGCGCCACCGGCGGTCACCGTGCCTGCGTGCGTCATGTCGCCTCCCTGCCAAACCCTCGTCCGGATCGTCCGCACATGCATCCCCCGTTGCGGCCGACAGCCATACGAGAACACGTTATAGAAATCGTGGCCCATCCGCCAGCCACTGGCAAGGACACGATCCGCATTACCGGCGCGTCGGTGGGGATTGCGCCTCCTGGACACTCACGAGAACGTGTTCTAGTCTGAGGCTGGCTGCGGGATCAGGCAGCCAGTCCGGCGAGAGGTGGAGGGCCCGATGACTGTATCGCCAGCGCGCACGGCCGGCGAGGTGCTGGACGCGGTTCGCGAACTGCTGCCCGGACTGCGCGAGCGGGCGCAGGAGACCGAGGACCTGCGCCGGATCCCGGACGAGAACGTGAAGGCACTTCAGGACAGCGGCTTCTTCCGGCTGCTGCAGCCTGCCCGCTTCGGCGGCGTCGAGGCCTCGCCGGTCGACTTCTACCGCGGCGTGCGACTGATCGCGAGCGCCTGCGGTTCGACGGGCTGGGTCTCCTCGGTGCTCGGCGTGCACCCGTGGCAGCTCGGTCTCTACGACGACCGCGCCCAGCAGGAGGTGTGGGGTGTCGAGACCAGCACGCTGATCTCCTCGTCGTACGCGCCGATGGGCCGCGCGAAGCCGGTCAGTGGCGGCTTTACGTTCAGCGGGCGGTGGAGCTTCTCGTCCGGCTGCGACCACGCGCAGTGGATCTTCCTGGGTGGGTTGGTGCTCGGCGAGGACGGTTCGCCGACGGACTTCCGGACGTTCCTGTTGCCGCGGTCGGACTACGAGATCGTCGACGTCTGGGACACGATCGGGCTACGCGGCACGGGCAGCAACGACATCGTGGTGCAGGACGTGTTCGTCCCCGAGTACCGCACGCTGAGCTTCATGGACACCGGGCGCTGCTTCGGCCCGGGCCAGGAGCAGAACACCGCGCCCCTCTACAAGCTGCCGTTCGCCATGGTCTTCTCCAACTCCATCTCGGTCCCGGTGATCGGCATGGCCACCGGCGCGTACGAGTCGTATGTCGACTGGACGCGAGAGCGGGTGCGCGCCTCGACCGGCGGCAAGGCCAAGGACGACTCGTTCAACCAGTTGCGCATCGCCGAGGCCGCCTCGAACATCGACGCCGCGGTGCTGTCGATCGAGCGGAACATCGACGAGGCGCTCGCGCTGGCGACGGCGGGGGAGAAGATCCCCATGCCGCTGCGGGTGCGTGCCCGGCGCGACCAGGTGAACGCGACCGGGGCGGCGATCCACGCGATTGACAGGCTGTTCGAGAGCGCGGGGGGTCGCGCGCTGAAGGCCGGAACCCCGATCCAGCGGTTCTGGCGCGATGCCCATGCGGGCCGCGTCCACGCGATCAACGATCCCGAGAAGGCGCAGGTCATGTTCGGCCAGTTCGAGCTCGGGCTGAAGGTCCAGGACGCCTGGCTGTGAGTGCCCCCGCTCTCAGCGCCGAGACGACGAGCCGCTTCGCCGAACTGCCGTCCGGGCTCCGGCTGCACTATCACCAGGCGGGCGACCCGGCCCTGCCCACGGTGGTGCTGCTGCACGGCGGCGGCCCCGGCGCGTCGGCGTGGTCGAACTTCGGGCGCAACCTCGCGGCACTGTCCGACCGCTTCCACGTGCTTGCACCGGACCAGCCCTGTTTCGGGCAGTCCAGCAAACCGGCCAAGCTCGACAAGCAGTTCTTCACCTACAGCGCCGATGCGCTCGCCGAACTGCTCGGTCAGCTCGGCGTCGCCAAGGCGCACCTGGTCGGTAACTCGCTCGGCGGCGGGACGGCCGTCCGCTTCGCGCTCAACCATCCGGAACGCGCCGGGCGGCTGGTCCTGATGGCCCCGGGCGGTCTGGGTTTGAACGTGTTCGGCGCCGACCCGACCGAGGGCATCAAGAAGCTGTACGCGTTCGCGGCGCCACCGGGGCCGTCGAAGGAGAAGCTCGCCGACTTCCTGCGCACGCTCGTGTTCGACCAGTCGATGATCACCGACGAGCTGGTTGAGGAACGGTTCACGTACGCCGCGGACCCGGAGACGTTGCGGGCGATGGGCGCGATGGGCGCGTCGTTCGCGAACGAAGACGCGTACGAGGAGTCGATGCTCTGGCGCGAGGCGTACCGGCTGCGGCAGCGCGTGTTGCTCGTGTGGGGGCGCGAGGACCGGGTCAATCCGCTGGACGGCGCACTGGTCGCGCTGAAGCTGATGCCGCGCGCGCAACTGCACGTCTTCGGCGGCTGCGGACACTGGGCCATGCTGGAGAAGTTCGACGAGTTCAACCGGCTGACTGCCGACTTCCTGCTGGACGGGTGAGTGCGATGGCGATCCGATCACTGGGCTACCTGCGCATCGAGGCGACCGACGTCGGTGCTTGGCGCGACTACGGGCTCAAGGTGCTCGGCATGGTCGAGGGTTCAGGCAACGTGGAGGGCGCGCTCTACCTGCGCATGGACGACTTCCCAGCGCGCCTCGTGATCGTGCCGGGGGAGCGCGACGGGTTGTCGGCCACCGGCTGGGAGACCGCGAACGCCGCCGAGCTTCAGGACGTGCGCGACCGGCTCGACGCCGCGGGCGTGCCGTACAAGGAGGGCACCGCCGAAGAGCTCGCGGACCGACGCGTGGTCGAACTGATCAGCTTCGAGGACCCGTCCGGCAACACCCAGGAGGTGTTCCACGGTGTCGCGCTGCAGCACCGCCGCGTGGTGAGTCCGTACGGGCACCGGTTCGTGACCGGCGAGCAGGGCCTCGGCCACGTCGTGCTCTCGTGCAAGGACGACGAGGCGGCGCTGCGGTTCTACCGCGACGTGCTCGGCTTCCGGCTGCGCGACTCGATGCGGCTGCCTCCGCAGCTGGTCGGCCGTCCCGCGGACGGTGCGCCGGCGTGGCTGCGCTTCTTCGGCTGCAACCCCCGCCACCACAGCCTGGCCTTCCTGCCGATGCCGACACCGTCCGGCATCGTGCACCTGATGATCGAGGTCGAGCAGGCCGACGACGTCGGGCTGTGCCTGGATCGCGCGCTGCGCCGCAAGGTGCCGATGTCCGCAACGCTCGGGCGGCACGTCAACGACCTGATGCTCTCGTTCTACATGAAGACGCCGGGCGGCTTCGACGTCGAGTTCGGCTGCGAAGGGCGCCAGGTCGAGGACGAGTCCTGGGTCGCGCGCGAGAGCACCGCGGTCAGCCTGTGGGGCCACGACTTCACCCTGGGCGCGCAGTACAAGTGAGTCCCGCACGATCGGCGGACGCATGAGCGCGGCGGCGATCGACCCCGGCCACTTTCGGCGGACGCTCGGCCACTTCTGTACCGGGGTGACGGTCATCGCGGCGATGGGCGGCGACGACGAGCCGGTCGGCTTCGCCTGCCAGTCGTTCGCGGCCCTGTCGCTCGACCCGCCGCTGGTGCTCTTTTGTCCCGGCAAGTCCTCGCGCACGTGGCCGTTGATCGAGGCGGCCGGCCACTTCAGCGCGAACGTGCTCGCGCACGACCAGCGCGACGTCAGCATGGTCTTCGGACGAGCCGGCTCGGACAAGTTCGCCGCGGTCGGCTGGACGCCCGCTCCGTCCGGCGCACCGGTGCTGGACGGGGTGCTGACCTGGCTGGACTGCTCGGTGGAGAACGTGCTGGACGGCGGCGATCACTGGATCGTGGTGGGTCGGGTGAACGCGCTGGGCGAGCATGCTGCTGGCGATGGAGGCGCCCGCCCGCTGCTGTTCTATCGCGGCGCGTACACCGTCACCGAGCCCGCCGAGCCGACGCCCGGCATCCTGGACAACCTGATCACCTGGTCCCGCGCCGACGACTGGTTCTGACGGTCACGGGGCCTTGAGCAGGACGCATTCGTACTGGCCGTCGACGTAGGCCCAGCCGACCGACACCGTCTGCGTGCTGCTGTCCAGCAGCCAGTCGCTGCCGAACGCGGCAATCTTGGCGACCGCCTTGGCCCCGTTCTGGGCCGGCAGCGCCGTCCACGCGTAGTGCGGCACGCAGGTCGGGCCGCTGCCCTTGTTCTGCGCACAGGTCTGCGCGTTCGGGCTCACCCCGCCGGTCACCGCGGCCAGCCCGTGGCTGGTGCGGTATGCGTTCACGGCGGCGAGCGCGCCGCCGTCGCCGTCCACGACGCAGGTTGACGAGGACGCGCACGGGTTGCCGTGCCTGGGCACGCCGGCCGGGCCGGTGGGCGACGCCGACGATGACGTCTCCGCCGGCGAGGAGGCGGCCGAATGCGGTCCGCGCGACGTGCTCTGCGCGCCGACGGAATGGTGCGGCGAGCTCGCCGGGGTCTGCACCGGCGGCAGGATGTTCGCCGCGTGGCGGGTCTTCCCACCGCCACCGAGCAGCACCATCAAACAGCCCACGGTCACCGCGAGGCAGCCGAGCACGACCAACGCCCAAAGCGCGTGCCGGCGGGACGCGCCGGATTCGACGTCGTCGTCCGCGGTCAATGGCAGCGGGTCGGGCAGCTCGGTCACGGGCAGCTCCACGGGCCTGCAGAGATGTCGTCTCTGGCGGGTTTTGTCCAGCCTACGTTCTCGCTCGCGCCGGGACCTACTGCGCCAGCAGCGCGACCACGTATTCCCTCAGGTCCGGCAGGTACGCCCAGCCGACCTGCAGCGAGACCGTTGCCGGGTCGAACAGCCAGCCGTTGTCCGCAGACGACTCCAGCGCCGCGATCGCCTGCCGCCCGCTCTGCGCGGTGGCCGTCTGCACGGCGTACTGGCCCGCGCACTGCGCGCCCCCGCTGGCCGCACACCGCTGGGCGAGCGGCGAAACACTGGCCCGGGCCGGCGCGGCACCGCGCGCGCGGCGGGCCGCGTCCAGGGCGGCGGAGATCCCGCCGTCACCGGCGACGCTGCAGGGCACGCTGCCGGAGCACGGCACCGCCGGCACGTTGGTGTTCCCGGCCGGGCGACTGGGGGACGGGGCGTGGACGGGCGCCGGTGCCGTCGTCGTCACGGGCGCGCTCGCCGTCCGGCTCTCGGCGCGCGTTGTCGGCTGGTGGCGCGGCGGGCTGCTGCTGCGCGCCGCCGGGGTGGTTGCCGCAGTCGCGGTCGGCGCCGCGTGCTGCGTGGCCGTGGGCACCGAGGTGGGAATCCCGAGGTCGATCACCTCGCGGTGCTTGCGGCCGGGCGTACCGGTGAAAAACAGCGTCACCGAGATCACCAGCACCGCGAGCAGCACCAGGACGGTCAGTCCCCACACCGCGTGCCGCCGGGCGCGGGCGTCGTCGTCCTCTTCGGTGCTGGCCATATTCCGATCAACGAGCGGGCAGGCCGTGCAGATACCCCTTCTCCTGCCGGCGGCTGCTGATCCGCCAGCCGTCGGCCGTCCGTACCAGCGTGTCGTGATACCAGAGACCGACGAACATCACCTGCTGCTCCGCGCCGTCCTTGGCCGCCAGCCACATCGGGTTGTGGCATAGCGTGCGAGCAGTCGCGGTATCACCGTCGATCGTGATCTTGGACGTAGCGACCAGGTGCTGGTGGCCGGCGAAGAGGTTCAGCACCTTGTCGAACCAGGCCTTGATCGTCGGCAGATCGCCGGCCTCGCCACCGGTGGCGGTGAAGTCCAGCGCCGCGTCCGGCGTGAAGATCGCGTCCAGGTCGTCCCAGCTGTGGGTGTCGACGGCGTAGCTGTAGTCGGTGATGAGGTCCTGGATCTCGATCCGGTCCGACAACTCCTGCAACGATTTGCTCATCCGAACACCACCTCGCTCAGTCTCGCCAGATGGGCGGACGGCGCGCCGAACAGCTGCGTGCCGGCCTGCGCCCGCTTGAAGTACAGGTGCGCGTCATGCTCCCAGGTGATCGCGATTCCGCCGTGCAGCTGGATCGCCTCGGCCGCGACCGTGAAGAACGCCTCCGCGCAGTGCACCGCCGCGACGGCCGGCGCGATCGTCCCGGCGGCAGCTGCGTAGGACGCCGACCGTGATGCCTCCACCAGCACGTGCAGGTCGGCCAGCCGGTGTTTGATCGCCTGGAAGCTGCCGATCGGGCGACCGAACTGAACCCGCACCTTGGTGTACTCGACGGTGAGTTCGAGCAGCCGCGCCATCGCGCCGGCCTGCTCGGCGGTCTGGGCGACGAGCGCCGCGTCGCGCGCCCCGGCGAGGGCGGCCCGAACGTCAGCCGCCTCGAGCCTCGTGCCGGTCGCCCGATCGAGTACGACGCGGGCCAGCCTGCGCGTCGCGTCCATAGTCGGTGTGTGTGCACGCGTCACGCCGGGCTGGTCCGGGTCCACCTCGACCAGTACGGGACCGTCGGGGGTGGACGCGACGACCACCAGGCGCTCGGCCGTGTCGCCGTCCAGCACGTAGTGCGCCTCGCCGCTGAGCGTGCCGTCGTCAGCCAGCGCCACGGCCGACGGATCGGCCGTCCAGTCGCCGTCCGCACCCGCCCAGCACACCGCGACCACGCCGCCCTCGGCAATGAGCGGCAGCAGCCGGGTGCCGGCGTCCCGATCGCCGGCCACCAGTAACAGTCGTGCCGCCAGCACGGCCGACCCGAGCAGTGGCGTGGGCGTGAGGGTGCGTCCCAGTTCGTCGAGCACCAGGTGGGTCTCGAGTGCGCCCGCGCCTGCCCCGCCGAACTCCTCCGGGATGCCCAGCGCCGCTACGCCGATCTGCTCGCAGAGCAGCCGCCACAGCGCCTCGTCGTAGCCCGCGGGTTGCGCGATCGCCTGCCGAACCGCCGCACTGTCGCTGCGCTTCTTCAGCAGCGCGCGGACGGCGTCGCGCAACCCGAGTTGCTCGGCGCTGAAACCGTCGCCGCTGCCGGTGCCATTCATAGCGCCGCCAGCACGCGCGCACGGTGTTCGGCCTGGGTGCCCCAGGCGCTGCGCAGCGCGCGGATCTTGGTCAGCCACAGCGCCAAATCACACTCGCTGGTGTAGCCGATCGCACCGTGCACCTGCAGCGCGGCACGCGACGCGCGGTAGGCGGCGTCCGCGCACGCCACCTTGGCGGCGGACACGTCCCGCGCGCGAGCGGGTGTCTCGCCGGCGACCGCAAGGGCCGCGCCGTAGAGCAGCGGCCGGGCCAGCTCCAGTCCGACCAGCGCGTCGGCCAGCTGGTGCTTCACGGCCTGGAAGCTGCCGATCGGCTTACCGAACTGCACGCGCGACTTCGCGTAGCCGGTCGCGGCGTCCAGCGCCGCGTGTCCAGCGCCCAGCAGCTGCGCGGCGGTCGCCAGGGCGCCGAGGTCCCACGCCATGGCCACGTCGCCGGCCGGGCCGAGCCGAGTCCCTGCGGCGACCTCGGCGAGCCTGCGGGCTCGGTCGACGGAGCCGAGCTCGGTTTCGATGCGCGCCTCGTACAGGTCCGTCCCGTCGAGCAGGTAGGCGGTGTCCGCGACCATCGCGTCCACCGCATAGGGCACGCTCGGGGGAACGGCGAGCGTGGCCATCTGCGCGCCGGATGCGATGGCGTCGATGCGCTGCGCCAGTGGCGTCCCGGCCAGCAGCGTGGGCAGCACGGCCACGGCTTCGACATACGGGCCCGGCGCGGCGGCCCGGCCGAGTTCGACGAACGCGAGAACGAGGTCGACCGGGTGCGCGCCGAAACCGCCGTGCTCCTCCGGCGCGGCGAGTGCGGTGACGCCGGCGTCGGCGAGCTGGGCCCAGAGCTTGCGCCCCGGCGCGAAATCGCCGGCTGACCAGGCGCGGATGACCGACGGCGTATCTGCCGCGGCGAGTTGACGGCGCAGGCTGCCGGCGAACTCGCGCTGCTCCGGCGAGATGGCGAACCTCACCGGGGCAGTCCCATCAGCCGTTCGGCGACCACGTTGCGCTGGATCTCGTTCGTGCCGGCGTAGATCGGCCCGGCCAGCGAGAACAGGTATCCGTCCAGCCACGGCCCGGCGAGTTCGCCGCGCGCGCCCTGGATGTCCAGCGCGGTCTCGTGCAGGGCGACGTCCAGCTGCGACCAGAACAGCTTGCCGATGCTCGACTCGGCACCCAGTTCGCCACCGTCGTTCAGTGCGGTGACGGTGCCGAACGTGTGCAGCTGATACGCGCGCGCGCCGATCCACGCATCGACCACGCGATCGGACAGGGCGGTGTCGCCGGGCGTTCCCTCGGACTTCCAGAGGTCGACGAGTCGCTCCGCCGCGGCGAGGAAGCGGCCGGGGGAGCGCAGCGACAGGCCACGCTCGTTGCTCGCGGTGCTCATCGCGACCCGCCAGCCGTCCCCGACGCCGCCGAGCACGTCTTCGTCGGGGACGAACACGTCGTCCAGGAAGATCTCCGCGAAGCCGGGTTCGCCGTCGAGCTGCGGGATGCCGCGGACGGTCACACCCTCGGCACGCAGGTCGAACATGAAGTAGGTCAGGCCGCGGTGCCGTTCAGCCTCGGGATCGGTGCGGAACAGGCCGAAGCCGCGGTCGGCGTAGGTGGCACGGGTGGACCAGGTCTTCTGGCCGGACAGCAGCCAGCCTCCCTCCGTCCGAACGGCACGGCTGCGGATGCCGGCGAGGTCGCTGCCGGCCTCCGGCTCGGACCAGGCCTGCGCCCAGATCTCGTCGGCGCGTGCCATCGGCGGCATGATCCGCGCCAGCTGCTCGGGCGTGCCGTGCGCGAACAGCGTCGGCGCCAGTAAGAAGATGCCGTTCTGGCTCACGCGCAGCGGAGCGTTCGCAGCGAAGTACTCCTCCTCGAAGACCAGCCACTGCAGCAGGCTCGCGTCGCGGCCGCCCAGCTCGGCCGGCCAGGACACGACGGACAGGCGCGCGTCGGCAAGCGTGCGCTCCCACGCACGGTGCGCCTCGAACCCCTCCGCGGTGTCCATCGACGGCAGCTTCGGATCGGGCACGTGCTCGCGCAGGAACGCGCGGACCTCGTCACGGAAGGCGATCGTCGCCTCGTCCAGTTCCAGGTCCATCAGGTCGCGCTGTTCTTCATCGACCGCGCGTCCATGCCGCCGAGCGAATCCGCGCCGACCTCGGCGTTGTGCGCGTGCGCGAAGTGGTGCAGCCCGAAGACGGACTCCATGCCGTTGCGCATGCCCATTGCGTCCTCGCACTGGTTCACCGCGCGCTTGGTCAGCGCCAGCCCGAACTGCGGCATCGCCCCGATGCGCTCCGCGATCGCGAACGTCTCGGACTCCAGCTCGCCCCTCGGCACGACCCGGTTCACCATGCCCCACTCGTAGGCGCGCTGCGCACTGAACCGGTCACCGGTGAACAGGATCTCCTTCGCAGCGCGCGGACCGATCACCCACGGGTGCGCGAAGTACTCAACACCCGGAATGCCCATGCGCACAACGGGATCGCCGAAGAAGGCGTCGTCCGACGCGACGATCAGGTCGCACACGAACGTGAGCATCAGGCCACCTGCGATGCACGCGCCCTGCACCATCGCGATCACCGGCTTCGGGATGTCGCGCCAGCGCCGGCACATGCCCAGGTAGACCTCCATTTCCCGGGCGTAGCGAAGATCGCCACCTTCGCGACCGACGTGGTCCCACCAGATGACGGCCTTGTTGTCGTAGTGGGCGTCGACGTCGCGGCCGGGCGTGCCGATGTCGTGGCCGGCCGAGAAGTGCTTGCCGGCGCCGGCGAGCACGATCACCTTGACGGTCTCGTCGTCGACCGCGCGCTGGAACGCTGCGTCGAGCGCGTAGGTCATGACCGAGTTCTGCGCGTTGCGGTACTCGGGGCGGTTCATCGTCACGACCGCGGTGCTGCCGCGCACCTCGTACGTGACAACATCGGTCTCAGCCATTGCCGATCTCTTCTCGTAGTTCGTTCTTGAGGACCTTGCCGGACGGGTTGCGGGGGAGCGTGTCGACGAACGTCACGCTGCGCGGAACCTTGAAATTCGCCAGGTGCGCCCGCGCATGTGTGATCACCTCGTCCTCGGTGAGCTGATGACCCGGCTGACGCACGACGAACGCCTTGCCGACCTCGCCCAGCCGACCGTCCGGCACGCCGACCACCGCAGCCTCGGCGACGCC
The DNA here is from genome assembly GCA_035765515.1 of Jatrophihabitantaceae bacterium. GTDB lineage: Bacteria > Actinomycetota > Actinomycetes > Mycobacteriales > Jatrophihabitantaceae > DASRSS01. Next base: position 16,444 of record DASTXN010000131.1, read on the forward strand.
GTCCAGCCGCGCGAGCGCCTGCTCGATCTCGGCGGGGTACACGTTGAAGCCCCCGCAGATGTACATGTCCTTGAGCCGGTCGGTGATCTTCAGATTGCCGGCGTCGTCGATGCTGCCCACGTCCCCGGTGTGGAACCAGCGTCCCCCGCCGGCCACGCCCTCATTGGCGGGGGGACCCCCACTGACGTCGAAGGCGGCAGCCGTCGCGTCCGGGTCGTCGAGGTACCCGAGCATCACGTTCGGGCCGCGCACCAGCAGCTCGCCCTGCTCGCCGATAGCGATCTCGAAGCCCGCGGTCGCCCGTCCACACGTCGACGCGACGAGCTCGGGCGGGTCGCTCTTGCGCCCCATCGTCACGACCACCGCCTCGGTCATGCCGAACGCGGTCAGCACGATGTCGAAGCTGAGCTCGCGCTGCATCCGCTCGACCAGTGCCACGGGTACGGAGGCCGCGCCGGTGACCGCGAGGCGCAGCGAGGACAGGTCGAAATCCGCGCGGTCGGGGGAGTCGAGGATGGTCTGGAAGATCGTCGGCGCGCCGGGCAGCACGCTGATCCGCTCGCTCTCGATCAATCGCATCGCCGCCGGCACGTCGTACACGGCCTGCGGCACCATCGTCGCGCCGGTCAGCAGGCAGACGACGATGCCGGCCTTGTAGCCGAAGCTGTGGAAGAACGGGTTGATGATCAGGTAGCGGTCGGACGCGGACACCTCGCCGCAGTCGGCCCAGGCCCGGGCGACGTCGATCACCTGCCGGTGCGCGCTGAGCACCCCCTTGCTGCGACCGGTCGTGCCGGAGGTGAACAGCACGTCGCTGACGTCGTCGGGCCCCACCGCGGAGGCGCGCGCGTCGGCCTCGGCGACCGGCACCCGCGTTGCCCGCTCGGCCAGCTCCGTCCACTCGTCGACGTTCTCGTCGGGCTGGTCACCGCCATCGAGGGGTATGCGCAGGATCGCGCGCAGGTGCGGCAGCCCGGTCGGGCCGGCGGCCTCGCGCAGCTGCGCCAGCCGGTCGGCGTTCAGGAACCGCCCTGCCACGACCAGCGCGGTCGCGCGCGTGCGCTGCACGAGGTCCAGCGCCTCGTGGCCGGTGTACCGGGTGTTGATCGGCACGATCGCTGCTCCGGCGTAGTGCGCTCCGAGCGCTGCCACCACCCAGTGGTGCGTGTTCGGGCTCCAGATCGCGACGCGCTCGCCGGGCCTGACGCCGGCGGCGAGGTAGTAGCGTGCCGCGTCCCGCACGCGCTCGAGCAGTTCGCCGTAGCTCAACCGCACGTCGCCGTCGACCAACGCCTCGGCCGCGCCAAACTCGCGCGCCGCGCGCAGGAGCGCCGCCGGGATCGTGCGGGCGTCCTCGGTCATTGCGTCCCCTGGGCGATTCGCAGCTAACAAAGCAAGTGCTTGGTAGGGTAGCTTACTGCCATGCCCGACAGCCAGCTTCCTGCCGACGACGCGGACTTTCGCCGCGTCGTCCGCGAGTGGCTTGCCGACAACCTGACCGGCGACTTCGCCGACCTGCGCGGGCTGGGTGGCCCGGGCAGTGAACATGTCGCGTTCGACGAGCGGCTCGCGTGGAACCGGCACCTCGCCGCGGCCGGCTGGACGTGCTTGGGCTGGCCGGTCGAGCACGGGGGACGCGGAGCCACCATCGCGCAGCAGGTCATCTTCCACGAGGAGTACGCCCGCGCGAACGCGCCACACCGGGTGAACCACCTCGGCGAGGAGCTGCTCGGCCCGACCCTGATCGCCTTCGGCACACCCGCGCAGCAGGCCCGCTTCCTGCCGCGTATCAAGGACGTCACCGAGCTGTGGTGCCAGGGTTACTCCGAGCCCAACGCGGGCTCGGATCTCGCGAACGTCGCGACCGCCGCCCGGCTCGATGGAGACCAGTGGCGCATCACCGGGCAGAAGGTGTGGACGTCGCTGGCGCACCTGTCGCAGTGGTGCTTCGTCGTCGCTCGCACCCAACCCGGATCAGCCCGCCACCACGGGCTGTCCTACCTGCTCGTGCCGATGGACCAGCCGGGCGTCGAGGTGCGTCCGATCCGCCAGCTCACCGGCACCAGCGAGTTCAACGAGGTGTTCTTCGACGACGCGCGTACCGAGGCCGACCTCGTCGTCGGCGCGCCGGGGGACGGCTGGCGCGTCGCGATGGCGACGCTCGGCTTCGAGCGGGGCGTCGCAACGCTCGGCCAGCAGGTCGGTTTCCGCCGCGAGCTCGACGCACTCATCGCGCTGGCGAAGGAGAACGGCGCCGCTGACGATCCGATCCTGCGCGACAAGCTCGTCCGCGCCCACGTCGAGCTGGAGGTCATGCGCGCGCACGCGCTGCGGACGCTGCACTCGGTCACCTCCGGGACATCGGGAACGGAGTCGTCCGTCGCCAAGCTGCTCTGGGCGCACTGGCACCGCAACCTCGGCGAGCTGGCCATGCAGGTGCGCGGCGCCGCGTCCATGCTCGAACAGGGCACGGACGATCCGGAAACCACGCTCGACGAGTGGCAGCGGCTGTTCCTGTTCACCCGCGCCGACACGATCTACGGCGGATCGGACGAGATCCAGCGCAACATCATCGCCGAGCGCACCCTCGGCCTGCCCCGAGAGGCCCGCTAGATGAACGCACCCGCGTACCCGCCCGCGCACAACCTGCTGGCCGGCAAGGTCGCCGTGATCACTGCGGCTGCCGGCGCGGGCATCGGCCAAGCCGCCGCGCGCCGGTGCCTGGAGGAGGGCGCACGCGTGGTCATCAGCGACGCGCACGAGCGCCGCCTCGGCGAGACCCTCCAGGCGTTGCGCGCTGAACACGGCAACGACGCGGTCGAGGCAGTGCCCTGCGACGTCACCGACGAGGAACAGGTGCAGCGGCTGATCGACACCGCCGTCGACCGTTTCGGGCGCATCGACGTGATGATCAACAACGCCGGGCTCGGCGGAACGCACTCGGTGCTGGAGATGACCGACGAGCAGTGGACACGCGTCCTGGACATCACGCTCAACGGCACGTTCCGCTGCACGCGGGCCGTGCTGCGCCAGATGGTGAAGCAGGGCGGCGGGGGAGCGGTCGTCAACAACGCCTCGGTGATCGGCTGGCGCGCACAGCAGGGGCAGGCGCACTACGCCGCGGCAAAGGCCGGCGTGATGGCGCTGACCCGCTGCGCGGCGCTGGACGTCGCCGAGCACGGCATCCGCGTGAACGCGGTGTCGCCGAGCCTGGCGATGCACCCGCACCTGGTCAAGGTCACCAGCGAGGACCTGCTCGCAACGCTGACCGAGCGCGAGGCGTTCGGGCGCTACGCCGAGCCGTGGGAGGTCGCGAACGTGATGGTGTTCCTGGCCAGCGACTACTCGACCTACATGACCGGCGAGGTCGTATCCGTGAGCAGCCAGCATGCCTAACGGTTCGCCCGCGTCCGATCGTCGCGCCGAGCTGTTGACGCTCGCCGCGCGGATGTTCGCCGAGCGCGGGCTGAAGGCGACGACCGTGCGCGACATCGCTGACGCGGCAGGGATCCTGTCCGGCAGCCTGTACCACCACTTCGACTCGAAGGAGTCGATGGTGGACGAGATCCTGCGCGGCTTCCTCGACGACCTGTTCGCCCGCTACCGCGAGATCGCCGCGCAGGGCTACCCGCCGCGGGAGGCGCTGGAGCGGATCGTCGTCGTCTCGTTCGAGGCGATCGACAGCCACCGCGACGCCGTCGCGATCTACCAGGCCGAGGCTGGGCACCTGGCCGACGAGGAGCGCTTCGGCTACATCACCGAGCGGCTGCAGGAGTTCCGCGCGCTGTGGCACACGGTGCTGCGCGACGGCATCGCCGACGGCAGCTTCCGGGGCGACCTCGACGTCGATCTCGCCTACCGATTCATGCGGGACACAGTCTGGGTCGCGGTGCGCTGGTACCGGCCCGGTGGCACGCTGGACATCGACGTGGTCGCGCAGCAGTACCTGTCCATCGTCCTGAACGGCATCTCCGGCAAGAAGAAGGCGAGGCCCGATCGTGGCTGAGGCATACATCGTCGACGCGGTCCGCACTCCGGTCGGACGGCGCCGCGGCGCGCTGTCCGAGGCCCACCCGGCCGACCTCGGCGCGCACGTGATCACCGCGCTGTTCGACCGCAACCCCAGCGCCGATCCCGACGCCGTCGACGACGTGATCTTCGGCTGCATCGACACGCTCGGCCCGCAGGCCGGTGACATCGCGCGCACCTGCTGGCTGACTGCCGGCTACTCCGACGCGGTCCCGGGCGTCACGGTCGACCGGCAGTGCGGCTCGTCGCAGCAGGCGGTGCACTTCGCCGCGCAAGCGGTCATGAGCGGCACGTCCGACCTGATCGTCGCGGGCGGCGTCCAGAACATGAGCATGATCCCGATCGCGTCGGCCATGATCGTCGGGGAGCAGTTCGGCTTCGCCACGCCGTTCACCGGCTCGCAGGGCTGGGAGAAGCGCTACGGCGACCCGGCCGTCAACGAGGTCTCGCAGTTCCGCGCGGCCGACATGATCGCCGAGAAGTGGAACGTCTCCCGCGAGGAGATGGAGCGCTTCGCGCTGCAGAGCCACCAGCGCGCGCTGACTGCGATCGCCGAGGGCCGCTTCGACCGCGAGATCGTCCCGTTCGGCGACTTCGCAGTGGACGAAGGCCCGCGCCCGGACACGTCGCTGGAGAAGATGGCCGAGCTGAAGACGCTGCAGGACGGCGGACGCATCACGGCCGCGGTGTCCTCGCAGATCTCCGACGCGGCGAGCGCGGTGCTGATCGCGTCGGAGTCCGCGGTGTCCCGTTTCGGGCTGACGCCACGCGCGCGCGTCCACCACTTGTCAGTGCGCGCCGACGATCCGGTGTACATGCTCACGGCTCCGATCCGCGCCACGAAGTACGCACTGGAACGCGCGAACATGACGCTGGACGACATCGACCTGATCGAGATCAACGAGGCGTTCGCGTCCGTCGTGCTCGCCTGGGCGAAGGACACCGGAGCGGACATGGCGAAGGTGAACGTGAACGGCGGCGCGATCGCGCTCGGCCACCCGATCGGCGCGACCGGCACCAAGCTGATGTCGACGCTGCTGAACGAACTCGAGCGCACCGGCGGACGTTACGGCCTGCAGACCATGTGCGAAGGTGGCGGCCAGGCGAACGTGACCATCATCGAAAGGCTGTAGACGTATGCCCCTGGCGGATATCGGCGGACGCACGCTCTACTACGAACGCCGGGGGCCGCAGGGAGCGCCGCCGCTGCTGCTCATCCAGGGCATGGCCGGGCACCACGGCATCTGGGGCGAGCCGTTGCTCACCCGCCTGGAGCGCGACTTCGACGTGGTGACGTACGACCATCGCGGCGTCGGCGACAGCACCGACCTTCCGGGCGCGTTCACCACCGCCGAGCTCGCCAGGGATGCCCTAGCGCTGCTGGACGTGCTCGGCTGGGATTCCGCGCACGTGTTCGGGATCTCGCTCGGCGGCATGGTCGCCCAGGAGTTCGCGCTCGCCCATCCCGATCGCGTCCGCCGGCTCGTCCTCGGCTGCACATACGCCGGAGGAGCGGGCAGCACCCTCGACGCGCCAGGCCCCATGCGCATGTTGGAGACGATGAACACCGGCGACGCCGAGGCATCCGTCCGCGCCGCGTTCCATGCGAACCTGTCGGCGACCTACACGGCCGACGACTCGCGCTTCGAGCCGTTCATGACGGCGGCGCTGTCGGTTGTCGTACCGGTCGAACTCGTGCTGCGGCAGGCGCAGTCCGCGCTCCAGCACAACACCAGTCAGCGGCTGCCGGCGCTTGGCGCACCCACTCTGGTCCTGCATGGGAACGCCGACGAGATGGTGCGCTACAGCAACGGCGTGCAGATCGCCGGCCTGATCCCCGGCGCGCGCCTACATACGTTCGACGGTGCCGGTCACCTGTTCTGGTGGGAGTGTCCCGAAGACACCGCCGAGCTGATCCGGCAGCACTGCCTCGGCTGACGCGCCGAGACCGGCCTGCAGTTCGGTCCGATGCCGGTGGGTGAGCACGCCGAGCCAACCAGCGCACAGCACCAGCGCGATGCCGACGACCGCGAAGACCGGCCGCACGCCGATGGCTCCGGCCAGCGCCCCGCCGAGAAGCGCGCCGACCGGCATCGCGCCCCACACCAGGGTCCGGTACGCGCCCTGCACCCGTCCGAACATGTGCTGCGGGATCAGTGCCTGACGCAGCGACATCGTGATCACGTTCCACGTCATGACGCCCGCCGAGCTGATCGCGAAGAGGACGGCGCCGAGGTAGCCGTTTCGGGTGAGTGCCATCAGGATCGGCGGCGCGCCGGCAACCAGTGCGCCGATCGTCAGCACCGGTCCTCGGCCGAACCAGCGCACCAGCTGCGGAGTGCTGATGCCGCCGAGAAGCGCGCCGATGCCCGCGGCGAGCAGTACGTACCCGAAGTCGCCGGACGGCAGGCGCAGCACCTCGAGCACGTAGAGCACCAGGATCCCGGTCGCCATCGTCTGGATCAGCGCCGTGGCCGCCGAGATCAGCGTGAGCCCGCGCAGCAGCGAATGGTGAGCCAGCCAGCGCACACCGTCGGCGATGTCGCGGCGTACCGAGACCGGCGCCACGGCCCGCTCGGGCCGGAACCGGCCGCGCAGGGTGAGCACCAGGACCGCGGCGAGAACGAAGCCGCTCGCGTTGAACAGCAACGGCAGGCTCGCGGCGATCGCGAACAGGGCTGAGCCGGCCGGTCCGCCGAGGAACGTCTGACCGAGTGTCTCTTCGACGGTGAGCAGCCCGTTCGCGCGGTCGAGTTGCTCGTTGTGGACGACTTGGGGGAGCAGCGCGCGGGTCGCGCTGTCGTAGACGGTCTCGGCGAGCCCGAGCAGGAACGAGATCACGTACAGCGCGAGGATGCCGGCGTGACCGGTCAGTACCAGCACCGTGAGGACGCTCATGGCCGCGGCCCGCAACGCGTTCGCCGCCGACATCGCATACCGGCGGTCGATCCGGTCCACCAGCACGCCGCTGGGCAGGGCGAACAGTAGCCACGGCAGGAACGCAAAGGTGACCAGCCCACTGATCGCCAGCGGATTGCGCGTGAACGTCGCCGCGATCAGCGGCACCGCGGTCTTGCCGATGCCGTCGGCAAGGTTGGACGTCGCACTGCTGGCGTACATCCGCCAGAACGGCGCGCCGAGCGCGGTCACGGGCGCGGACCGGTGTCGGCGGGGAAGATCGCGTACTGGATGTCCACCTTCCGGGCACCCTTGCCCGGGCGCAGCGCGCGGTACCGATCGATCACCGCTTTGAGCTCGTCCGCGAGAGCGCGCGACTGCTTGGGGTTCAGGTCGAGGTCGCCGTCCATGTCGCTCGATGCCTGCTGCCACTCCTTGGGCCACAGCGCAGCGGTGGCGAACCAGTTCGCCAGCTTGCGCGAGCGCTCGGCCTGATATTCGCGCAGCAGGAACGTGACGGCCTCACGGGTTTCCTCGTTCTCGAGCATCTCGAAGCCACTCATGTGCAGCTCGTCGACGGCCATCCGCCACCAGCGCTGGCGGCCGCCGCCGTCCGGGGGATCGCACTGCTCGACCAGGCCGTGCCGCGCGAGCTGGCGCAGGTGGTAGCTGGTCGCGCCGGTTGTCTCGCCCAGCTCGCGCGCGAGGCTGGTGACGCTGACCTGGCCGCGCAGCTGCAGGATCTCGAGCATCTTCACCCGCATCGGGTGCGCGAGGGCCTTGACCGCCGCGGCGTCCATCTCCAACCGTCGCGGCGCACCCTCGACCTGTTCCATGGCTGCAAAGATAGCTTTGCAGAGAATATTTTGCAAACAAAGCTGGTTGGTTTCCTGACCCGGCTGGAGTTGTGTGTGGCGACACAGCGCCCGCGACACGCCGCTGCGCCTGGCGCAGGCTCGCCACGCACGAGCGCGGGTGCGCGCCTGTGGCACGATCGCCTGGTGACCAGCCGCCCGACGGGGGAGCAGCGCCTCAAGGACCTCGCGCGACTGCGCCGGGTTCGCGACCGGATGGATCGCGAGTACGCCCAGCCGCTGAATGTCGAGGCGCTCGCCCGGGGCGTCCACATGTCGGCCGGCCACCTGAGCCGCGAGTTCAGGCGCGCATACGGGGAATCGCCCTACGCGTACCTGATGACACGCCGAATCGAGCGAGCGATGGCGCTGCTACGCACGGGAGACCTGACTGTCACCGAGGTGTGCATCGCGGTCGGGTGCTCGTCGCTCGGCACGTTCAGCTCCCGGTTCACCGAGCTGGTCGGCATGCCACCGAGCACGTACCGCGACCGCGCGGCGAACGCGACTGTAGGGCTCCCGTCATGCGTGGCGAAACAGGTGTCCCGGCCGACCAGGAACCAGCACGTCAGGAATGAAGAAGCGCCCTCGCTCGCGCCGCAACTAGCCTGACGGCCATGGACCTCACCATTCACACCAGCGCACTGCCGCACGACGACCCGGACGCATCCGTTGCCTTCTATCGCGACGTCCTCGGCTTCGAGGTACGCACCGATGTGGGCAGCGGCAAGATGCGCTGGATCACGGTCGGCCCGCCGAACCAGCCCGACACGTCGATCCTGCTCGCACCTCCCGCGGTCGATCCAGGCATCACCGAGGACGAACGGCGAACCATCGCCGAGATGATGGCCAAGGGCACCTACGGCTGGATCCTGCTCGCCACCCACGACTTGGACGGCACCTTCGAGAAGATCCAAGCCGGTGACGCCGAGGTCGTGCAGGAGCCGACGCTGCAGCCGTACGGAATTCGCGACTGCGCGTTCCGCGACCCCGCGGGCAACCTGGTCCGCATCCAGGAGCTGCCGTGACGGCTGGTCGCGCTGCCGACAGCCACGACGCGATCCGCGTCGTCGGCGCCCGCGTGAACAACCTCAAGGACATCAGCGTCGAGATTCCGAAGCGCCGGCTCACCGTGTTCACCGGCGTGTCCGGTTCGGGCAAGAGCTCGCTGGTGTTCGGCACGATCGCGGCCGAGTCGCAGCGCTTGATCAACGAGACGTACAGCGCGTTCGTCCAAGGCTTCATGCCCACGCTGGCTCGCCCGGACGTGGACGTGCTCGAGGGCCTGACACCCGCGATCCTCGTGGACCAGGAGCGGATCGGGTCGAACCCGCGCTCCACCGTCGGCACCGCCACCGACGCGAACGCGATGTTGCGCATCCTGTTCAGCCGGCTGGGCGAACCGCACATCGGCTCGCCGCAGGCGTTCTCGTTCAACGTCGCGTCGATCAGCGGTGCGGGCGCGGTCACGCTGGAACGCGCCGGACGGACGGTCAAGGAGCGACGCAGCTTCAGCATCACCGGCGGGATGTGCCCGCGCTGCGAGGGGATGGGGTCGGTCAGCGACTTCGACCTGTCCGCGCTGTACGACGAGAACCTTTCGCTCAACCAGGGCGCGCTCACGATTCCGGGCTACAGCATGGACGGCTGGTACGGCCGGATCTTCCGCGGCTGCGGATTCTTCGACCCCGACAAGCCGATCAAGAAGTACTCCAAGCGTGAGCTGAACGATCTGCTCTACAAGGAGCCGACCAAGATCAAGGTCGAGGGCATCAACCTGACCTACGAGGGTTTGCTCCCGAGGATCGGAAAGTCATTCCTCAGCAAGGACGTCGATGCCCTGCAGCCACACATCCGCGCCTTCGTAGAGCGGGCAGTGACGTTCTCGGTGTGTCCCGAGTGCGACGGGACACGGCTGAGCGCGGAAGCACGGTCGTCCAAGATCGCCGACAAGAGCATTGCGGACGTCTGCGCCATGCAGATCAGCGATCTCGTCGGATGGGTGCGAGCTGTCGACGACAGGGGAGTGGCGCCACTGGTTGCGGCGCTGGGGGAGACCCTCGAGTCCTTTGTCGAGATCGGCCTCGGGTACCTGAGCCTGGACCGTCCGTCGGGCACGCTGTCCGGCGGCGAGGCACAGCGCGTGAAGATGGTGCGCCAGCTGGGGTCGTCGTTGACGGACATCACGTACGTGTTCGACGAGCCGACGATCGGGCTGCATCCACACGACATCGCGCGCATGAACGACCTGCTGATCCGCCTGCGCGACAAGGGCAACACGGTGCTCGTGGTCGAGCACAAGCTGGAGGCGATCAGCATCGCCGATCACGTCGTCGATCTCGGGCCGGGCGCGGGCAGGGACGGCGGCCAGGTGGTGTTCGAGGGCGACGTGGACGGGCTGCGCGCCAGCGGCACGCTCACCGGGCGGCACCTGGACGACCGCGCCGCGCTGAAGCCGTCCGTCCGCACCGCGTCCGGGGCGCTGCAGATTCGCGGTGCGAACACGCACAATCTGCAGGACGTCGACGTCGACATCCCGTTGGGCGTGCTGGTGGTCGTCACCGGCGTCGCGGGGTCGGGCAAGAGTTCGCTGGTCAACGGTTCGGTGATGGGCGACGGCGTGGTGACGGTCGACCAGGCGCCGATCCGCGGCTCCCGACGCAGCAACCCTGCGACGTATACCGGTCTGCTCGAACCGATCCGCAAGGCGTTCGCGAAAGCCAACGGCGTGAAGCCCGCCCTGTTCAGCGCGAACTCTGAGGGTGCCTGCCCCGCCTGCAATGGCGCCGGTGTCATCTACACCGACCTCGGCGTGATGGCCGGCATGTCCACGACGTGCGAGGAGTGCGAAGGCCGGCGGTTCCAGGCAGCGGTCCTGGAATACACCTTCGGCGGACGCAACATCGCCGAGGTGCTCGCGCTGCCGGTCACCGAGGCGGAGCGGTTCTTCGGGGACGGCGACGCGGCAATACCCGCGGCGCACAAGCTGCTGCGCCACCTGGCCGACGTCGGCCTGGGCTATCTCAGTCTCGGCCAGCCGCTCACCACCCTCTCCGGCGGGGAGCGGCAGCGGCTCAAGCTGGCCACGCACATGGGCGAGCAGGGCGGCGTGTACGTCCTCGACGAGCCGACCGCCGGGCTGCACCTTGCCGACGTCGAGCAGTTGCTCGCGTTGCTCGATCGACTCGTCGACTCCGGCAAGTCGGTGATCGTCATCGAGCACCACCAGGCCGTCATGGCCCACGCCGACTGGATCATCGACCTCGGCCCGGGGGCCGGTCACGACGGCGGGCGGGTCGTCTTCGAAGGCACGCCGGCCGAGCTCGTCGCGTCCGCCTCGACGCTCACCGGTGAGCACCTGGCGCGTTATGTCAGCAACTGAGCAGTCGGCTCAACAGGTGGGGCCGGCGCCGTTGGCCTGGCGTCCGCCGCGCGGCGCGATGCTCATCGCGACGGTGACGGTGTCGTTCTCGCCGATGCCCTCGCGCGCGCGGACAGCGGCCTTGACCGGCAGCGCGTAACCACCGTCCTTGGGCAGTAACGAGGTTTCCCACTCGGTCGCGCCGATCCGGGCCCGGACGGGTATCGCGCCCCAGCCGTAGGACGCCTCGGCCGCCTCGGCGCGCACCACGTCGCAGAAGTCCTCCGGCACGCTCAGCCAGAAGAACGGCGCCGGCCCGCGCCACTCCCACAGCGCGGCGCTGAACTCGGTGTCCACGGCCTCAGACGGTACGACAGTTCAGCCACGACCGGGAGCAAGAGCGAACGCGCCGCGGTGGATCGACACGGCACCGGACCGGATCGCGGCCAGAAAGTTCATCATCCGGATCGGTCCGTCGTGCAGCAGCGCTGCCAGGCTCGCTCGCGGCCGCGCCGAGCTCAGCCGCGCCGCGGTTCGGTCGAACCACTCAAGCGTCCACTCCGTCTCGTCCACCCAGTCCAACGTCGTGAACCCAGCTGCTTCGATCGAGGTGCGCAGCTCGTCGGGGATGACCAGGTGACTGTCGCTGCCGTCGAGCGACCAGGGCAGCGGGGGCGTGGCTTCGGATGTCCCGGCACGGCACACCTCGAACACGCCCAGATGTCCCTCGGGACGCAGCCGCCGGGCGATCTCGCTGTAGAACGCCTTCTTGTCCGGCACATTCATCTGGACGTGCATCGTGTAGGCACCGGCGAAGCCGTCCTCGTCGAGCGCCGCGAGGTCCGTGCAGACGAAGCGGACGCGATCAGCGAGACCGGCGAGGCTGGTCAGTTCGCGCGCGGCCCGGACGTACTCCGCGGTGACGTCGACGCCGAGCACATCGCATCCGGTGCTCTGTGCCAACTGACGCGCCGGACCACCGAGTCCGGAGCCGACATCGAGGACCGTCTGCCCCGGCGCGGCGCCGAGCGCAGCGAGGGTGCGGTCGACCGCTTCGGGGCCGCCGGCGTGGAACTGGTCGATCAGGTCGCGCTCGTCCTGCGACAACTCGGCGAACGTCGCGCCGGACAGCCGGCCGATCGCCTCGGCGATGCCGATCTCGTTGTAGGTCATTTCAACTCCCGGACGACGATGGATGTTGACGATGCCAACATGCGGGTTTGACGAGCGTGTCACCGCAAGTGGACACTGTCAACATGGTTAAGGCGGTTGAGGCATCCCGCGGGTACCACCACGGCAACCTGCGCGACGCGCTGATCGACGCGGGTGTCGACCTGGCCCGCAGCGGGGGACCGAACGCGGTGTTGCTGCGAGCCGTCTCGCGCGCGGCGGGCGTCTCGCACAACGCCGCCTACCGGCACTTCGCCGACCAGGAAGATCTCCTCGGCACAGTCGCGCAGCGGTGCATGACGCAGTTGAGCCTGTTGATGATCGAGCGGATGGATCTCGTCCAGGCGCGGACGGCGGCGCGCCGCGCGCGATCGCGCCTGGAAGCCATCGGCCGGGCCTACGTCGACTTCGCGCTGACCGAACCCGGCTGGTTCCGCACGGCGTTCACGTCTGCACGGCCGCACACCGCGGCCGGTGACGTGGACCAGGCGGCGCCCAATCCGTACGCCCTGCTCGGCGCCGCATTGGACGACCTCGTGCGCACCGGCGTGCTCGCACCACATGCGCGGGCCGGCGCGCAGTACACCGCGTGGTCGGCCGTGCACGGACTGTCCAGCCTGCTGCTGGACGGACCGTTGCGTGAGCTACCGCAAGCGGACGTCGCGCGAGCGGTCGACGCGGTGCTGGCCGGCATCAACCGCAGCCTTGGCTAGCAGGCGCACGTTATGTCAAGTAGTGGGCATCGCGCGGCATGCCGGGGCACCGGCCGCTCCGAGCCGCCGTCGGCCTTCTGGGGCGCCGGGAACGCACCTGCCCGAGAACGAAGTTCCGCGACGGCCCTGTGGGCACTTCGGGTCCGAGCAGCGGGCGGTTTTACGCCGAGCGATCTGTCGCTCGGCACGGCAAAGCCTCGCGCCGTCGCGCCGTTCCGCTCGGAGACAGGGACGGATTCACCGGCCCGGGAAGCGAAGCCTACGGGCCGCGGCACCCGACCGGGCCGAGCAGTCTCATCGCCGATAATGAACATTATGTCAATCCGCGGACGAACGGCCCGAGACCGAGCCCTTCCCCCACAGCGGGGGCCAACGCGTCGCTGAGCAGTAGTCGACGATTACCGGCAGTACCGGACGGTGCAGACCGCGATGGTTGCGTCACCCGTGACCGCGATAGAGCCCCCGCCATCGCACACCACCGAGTCGAGCGGTCCGAGCTCGTCGCCGTCAACGACCGCGGCGCCGTCCGCGACCACCGCGATCGTCACGTCGCCGCGCAGCTCGAGGACGCCCGACGGCTGCACGCTGATCTCGCCGGTGCACGTCGCGCGCTCCGTCATCAGGTTGAGATCGCGACTGGGTGTCGCCGACGACTCGCGCCGCGCGGCGGTCGGTGCGCCGCCGTCGAAGGCGAACGGGACGAAGCGTTCGAGCTGGACGTCGCGGTCGCCGACGTGCAGCTGGGGCGCCGGCCCGTCGATCAGCATGATGACCCGATCCACCCCCTCGAAGGCGGAGAACGGGCCGTCGCTGGCGATGTCCGCGATGCTCACGCGCCATCCCGCACCCACGGCCACCTGGCGGGTCTGCCCTCCGCCGTTGCGCCACGGCTCCGGCTGAAGGCTGTGCCAGCGCACGATCCGGCGGCTCATCCCGGTTGGGCGTGCCCGAACCGCGTCGGCGCGTGGGCCGCGGTCAGGATCCGGGGCCCGGCCTCGGTAATCGCGATCGAGTGCTCGAAGTGGGCGCCGCGGGATCCGTCCGTGCTGCGGATCGTCCACCCGTCGTCGTCGATGCGATAGGCATCGCGGCCGCCGGCGAGGAACCACGGCTCGATGGCGATGGTGAGCCCGGGCTGTAGGCGCAGACCTCGTCCCGGCCGGCCGTCGTTCGGGACGGACGGGCTCTCGTGCATCGTGCGTCCGACCCCGTGGCCGCCGAAATCGGTGTGCAGTCCGAGGCCGGCGTCGCGTGCGACCCTGCCGATCGCGGCGGAGATGTCACCGATCCGCGCACCCGGTTGCGCCGCAGCGATCCCGGCCGCCAGCGCGACCTCGGTGCGTTCCAGCAATCGGGCGTCCTCGCTACTGGCACGGCCGACGCAGAAGGAGATCGCGGCATCCCCCGTCCACCCGTCGAGGGTCGCTCCGCAGTCGACGCTCAGCAGGTCGCCGTCGCGCAGCTGCTCGCGGGTCGGAATGCCGTGCAGCACCGCGTCGTTGACCGACAGGCACAGCACGCCCGGGTACGGCGTCTGGGCGAAGCCGGGTTGGTAGCCCAGGAAGGGCGAACTCGCCCCGGCCCGGCGCAGCACCTCGCGGGCGATCTGATCGAGTTCGATCAGCCGGACGCCCGGACCGACTGCGGCACGCGTCGCGGCCAACGCCTCGGCGACGACGGCTCCCGCTGCGGCCATCGCGTCGATCTCCCCCGGCGTCTTGAGCTCGATCACCGTCCGGCCTCCTACCGTGATTCTTATACCGGTATTAGTATCACAACCATGGTCCGTCCGATGCTCTCCCCCGCGGAACGCGAGCGCGGCCGGCGCCTCGGCGCCACACTGCGAGAGGCCCGCGGTGCGCGCAGCATGGTCGACGTCGCGGCCGACGCCGGCATCCCCGTCGAGACGCTGCGCAAGATCGAGACCGGACGCATCGTCACCCCGGCCTTCTTCACCGTGGCCGCGCTCGCGAGCGCACTCGGGCTGGACCTCGCCGCGCTGGCCGTCGACATCGCGCCCGCTGCAAACGCCGCCACCGCGTAGCCCGATCACCTCCTATCGCCGTGGTCGCAGGTCCGGCCTACGGTGACGCCATGACGCGCTACGGCATCGATGCCCCGACGCTGCTCCGTCTTGTCGCCGAGGACATCGCCGTCCATCCGAGTCACCAACTGGTTGCCCCGAGCCTGATCCGGTCGCATGCATTGACGCTGCTGCTGCAAGCCGTCCTGCGCGGTGAACTCAGCGAGGCGGACGCGCTGCAGCGCCACGAACGCGTCACCGAGACCAAGATGCGCGTGCTCGGCGACCGGGTCTCGCGCCGCACCGCCTGGACGTTCGCCCGCGAGCGCGGCTGGAGTACCACCTACGACGCCGAGTACTTGGCGGTCACCAAGTTGCAGGCAGACGCACTGGTGACCGTCGATCCGGAGCTGTCGGCCAAGGCAGAAGGACTGGTGCCGCTCGCGCCGTTCGAGCGGCTGACCACCGAATAGGGAGTTGCCGCGGCGCGTCAGGCGTCGCGGTGGTGCATCAGCCACGCGCCGACGGCGAGCGGGATCGCGAACCACAGGCAGTAGACGCCGAAACCGACCCATGGCGTGAGGTGGTTGCCGCTCTGGTGCACGAACGCGATCTGCTGGCCGGCGTTGCTGAGGAAGTAGCGAACGACGGCGTCTCCCCACGCGCCCGGCAGCAGGTTCGTCAGCCCGGGCAGCACGAGCAGCGCCGCGATCGCGACCGTGATCGCACCGGCGCTGCGGCGCAACAACAGTCCCATGGCCACGCCGAACAGCCCGCTCGCACCCAGATAGAGACCACCACCGATCACCGCGCGCAGCACGCCCGAGTCGCCCAGGCTCGCGCCGATCCCCCGCTCGGAGAACCACGGCTGCCCGGCGAAGAACGCGGCGAACGACGCGATCCAGCCGGTGCCCAGCGCGACGGCGGTGAACACGATCGTCTTGCCGGCCAGCACGCGCATCCGGTTCGGGACGGTCGTGAACGTGGTGCGGATGCCACCGGTCGAGTACTCGCTGCTGACGATCAGCACGCCGAGGACGGCGATGGCCAACTGCCCGAGCGCAAGGCCGGACAGGCTCGTCCCGGTCGGGTCGAACGAGGCCCGTTCCGAGGCGGACATGTGGTTCCAGCCGTGGTTGGTGCCCCAGGACGCGAGGATCCCGAGGCCGACCGTCGCAGCCACCATCGCCAGCAGCGTCCAGCCGGTGGAGCGCACCGAGAACAGCTTGGTCCACTCCGAGCGCATGACGTTGGGGAGCGTGCTGCCCGAACCCGCGGGCGGAGCAGGCCGCGCCCCGCGATCGACCGTCGCCGCCGTCATGCCGTCACCCCCGGCGCCTGGTACTCGACGCTGTCCCTGGTCAGCTCCATGAACGCCTCCTCCAGCGAGGCACGCTCCTGGAACAGCTCGTGCACCGTGATCTGCCGCGCGGCGGCCAGGTCACCGAGATCCTCGCAGCTGATGCCGCGCACCTCCAGGTAGGTGCCGACCCGGGCGGTCGTGATGCCCTGCTCCCCCAGCGCCGCAATCAACCGGTCCTCGTGCGGCGTGCGTACCCGGACGTGATTGCTCGAACCGCCGGCGATGAAGTCCTTCGTGCTCACGTCGGCGATCAACCGGCCGCGCCCGATCACGACGAGATGATCGGCGGTGAGCGCCATCTCGCTCATCAGGTGGCTGGATACGAACACCGTGCGCCCCTCGGCCGCGAGTGAGCGCATGAAGTTGCGGATCCACAGAATGCCTTCGGGGTCCAGCCCGTTCACCGGCTCGTCGAACAGCAGCACCTGCGGGTCGCCGAGCATCGTCGCCGCGATCCCGAGGCGCTGCGACATGCCCAGCGAGAATCCCTTGATCCGCCGCTTGGCCACCGACTCGAGGCCGACCAGGGCGAGCACCTCGTCCACCCGACGGGCCGGGATCCCGTTGCTCTGCGCGATCGCGAGCAGGTGCTTGCGGGCACTGCGCCCGCCGTGCACGTCCTTGGCGTCCAGCAGCGCGCCGACCTCGCGCATCGGCTGCGTCGCGTGCCGGTAGGGCCGCCCGTTGATCAGCGCCGTGCCCTTGGTCGGACGGTCCAGGCCGAGGATCATGCGCATCGTGGTCGACTTACCGGCCCCGTTGGGCCCCAGGAAACCGGTGACCACGCCCGGCGGCACCGAGAAGGTCAGGTCGTCGACGGCCAGCGTGTCGCCGAAGCGCTTCGTCAGGCCACGTACCTCGATCATCCTCGACTCCATCGAACGTTGACGGCATCGGTCCGGGTGTTGCGATCAACCTCTCACATCGACCGCGACGTTAGCCCCAGGCCCGCGGCCGTGATATCGATGCTCAGCCCGCGATCATCGCGCCGCCCTGGCGGTTGCGGTGTCACAACACCGTGACAGGCTGACCGCGTGCGCATCGCTACCTGGAACATCAACTCCATCGGCGCCCGGCTGCCACGCCTGCTGGACTGGCTCGGCACCGCCCAGCCGGACGTGCTGTGCCTGCAGGAAATCAAGTGCGCCGAGGCGGACTTCCCCACCGACGAGCTGGCGGCGCTGAAGTACGAGTCGGCGGTGCACGGCACAGGTCGCTGGAACGGCGTCGCGATCCTGTCCCGCGTAGGCATCGACGACGTGCGCAAGGGGCTCGCCGACGAACCCGGGTTCCAGGCGGAGGACTCGATGGTCGCGGTCAACGAGCCGCGTGCCGTCGCGGCTACCTGCGGCGGCGTCCGGGTGTGGTCCGTCTACGTGCCGAACGGCCGGACGGTCGAGCACGCCCACTACGCCTACAAGCTGCAGTGGCTGGCCGCGCTGCGCGCGACCGTGGTCGAGGAGCTGCGCGAGGGCCGCCCGTTCGCGGTGCTGGGCGACTTCAACATCGCGCCGACCGACGCGGACGTCTGGGACATCAGCCAGTTCACCGAGAGCACCCACGTCACCGAACCGGAACGGGCCGCCCTCGCCGCGCTGCGCGACGCGGGGCTGGCGGACGTCTACCCGCGTCCGCTGAAGTACGACGTGCCGTTCACCTACTGGGACTACCGGCAGCTGTGCTTCCCGAAGAACCGCGGCATGCGCATCGACCTGGTCTACGGCGACGCCGCGTTCGGTAAGGCGGTTTCCGACGCATACGTCGACCGGGAGGCGCGCAAGGGCACCGGCGCGTCCGACCACGCTCCGGTCGTCGTCGACCTGAACCTCTGACCGGCTGCTGAACGCGCGCCCAGCCCGCGGTGCGCGCACGGCCGCGGTCTGGCAAGGTGCGCTGTCGTGGACAACCTCACGATCTGGGTCGCGCAGTACCTCCTCTACGTCATGGCCGCGATATTCGTGGCGATCTGGCTGTTCGCCGAGCGCCGGGCCGGACGCGTCCACCTGGCGATCGCGGCGGTCGTCGGACTGATCTGCTGCGGCATCTTCATCGTGATCGCGGCGCACCTGCACAACGACCCGCGCCCGTTCTTCCACCACCCGAACGTCCATCCGCTGTTCCATCACGCCGCCGATAACGGCTTCCCCTCCGACCACTCGGTCGCGGCCGGGCTGATCGCCACGCTGATCCTGGTCCGGCACCGGCTGCTCGGGCTGCTGCTGTGGGTCTGCGCCGCCGCGATCGCTGCCGCCCGCGTGCACGCGCAGGTGCACCACGTCCAGGACGTCGTCGCCGGCCTGCTACTCGGTGCGCTGGCGGCACTCATCGGGCTGCTGCTCGCCCGGGTGATCATGCCCAGGCTGCCGGCGCGGCTGGTGGGCCGCGGCGAGCCGCAGCCACCGGCCGTGGGCGCAGCGCACCGCGCCTGAACGGGCGGCGTTGACACTCCCGGCTGTCCCGCGAATAGTGCTGAGTACACGTAACGCTCAGTAGCAGGTACGGGAGGCGCGATGGCACCGGTACGGCACGTCACCTCCACGGACGGAGTCCAGCTCGCCGTCTACGAGACCGGTCCCGAAACCGGCCCGGACGATCCTGCCGCGCCGGTTGTCCTGGCGGTGCACGGCTACCCGGACAACCACACGGTGTGGGACGGCGTCGTCGCCGAGCTCAGCGACCGGTTCCGCGTCGTCACCTACGACGTGCGCGGCACGGGCGAGTCGAGCAAACCGGCCCAACGCGCCGCGTACCGGATGCCGAACCTGGTCGACGACCTCGGCGCGGTGCTGGACGCGGTCAGCCCGGAGGCGCCCGTCCACCTGCTCGCGCACGACTGGGGTTCCATCCAGGCCTGGGCCGCCGTCACCGACGAGCACTTCGCCGACCGGATCGCGACGTTCACCTCGATCTCCGGGCCGTCGCTCGATCACGCGGCGGCGTGGCTGCGTGACGGATACCGGCACCCGCGCGCGGCGCTGCGCCAGCTGCTCGATTCCTGGTACATCTTCGCGTTCCAAGTACCGCGTGCGCCGGAGGCGCTGATGCGCTCCGGTCGGCTCGACCGGCTGCTCGCCGCCGGCGAGTCGCTGCATCGCAGCGCACTGTCCCGGCAGGGCCGGCCGGAGCGGGGCGTGCCCGAGAAGGTCAACGGCATCCAGCTGTACCGCGCGAACATGCTGCCGCGGCTGGCCCGGCCGCAGCCGCGGTCGACCCGCATCCCCGTGCAGGTGCTGGCGCCGCGCGGCGACATGTTCGTGTCCGTCCCGCTGCAGACGCAGGCGCCCGCGCCGTACGTCGCGCAGCTGACCACCCGGGTCATCGCCGGCGGCCACTGGGTGGTCGTGGACCGCCCGGACCTGATCGCCCGCCACGTTGCCGAGTTCGCCCAGGTGAGGGAGCGGGCGGCCACCGGCCCGGTCGGGCTCGCGCCGCGTCCTCGCGCGGGGACGTTCGCCGGGCAGCGGGTCGTCGTCACCGGCGGCGGCCGCGGCATCGGGCGGGCCTGCGCTCTGGAGTTCGCTCGCGAGGGTGCGGACGTGATCGTCGCGGACATCAACGACACCGCGGCCAAGGAGACGGCCGCGCTGGTACAGGACCTCGGCGTTCACGCGGCGGCCTATCACCTGGACGTGTCCGATGCGGAGGCCTGGGAGGCGTTCGCCGCGCAGGTCCGCGACGAGCACGGTGTGCCGGACGTGATCGTCAACAACGCCGGCATCGGCATCAGCGGACGGTTCCTGGCAACCAGCGTCGCCGACTGGCAGCGCATCCTGGGCGTGAACCTGTGGGGCGTCATCCACGGCAGCCGGCTGTTCGGCCAGCAGATGGTCGAACGCGGCGAGGGTGGCCGGATCGTCAACGTGGCGTCCGCCGCCGCGTTCACGCCGTCGCGCGCGCTGCCCGCCTACTCGACGACCAAGGCTGCGGTGCTCATGCTCACCGAGTGCCTGCGCGCCGAGCTTGCCGGCGACGGCATCGGCGTGACCGCAATCTGTCCCGGCTTCGTCGACTCCGACATCACCCGCACGACGACGTTCGTCGGCGTGGACGAGACCGAGCAGCAGCGCCGCCGCGATCACGCCGCCGCGGCCTACCACCGGCGCAACTACTCCCCCGAGCGGCTGGCCCGGCACGCCGTGCGCGCGGCCGCCCGCAACAAGCCGGTGGCGGCGATCTCGGTCGAGTCCAAGGCGATGCGGCTGGTCAACCGCGCGGCGCCACCGCTCGCCCGGCTGGTCGCGAAACTCGACCTGGCCCGCGGCTGAGGTCAGGCGACGCCGGTCGCGCGTTCGAGGGCGAGGAGTTCGTCGTCCAGGTGGCTGAGCAGCTGCTGCAGGTGCGGGACGCTGCGCCGGCACCCGGTGAGCCCGAAGGCGAGTTCGTGCGAGTAGCTGGTGCAGGTGATGTTCAGCGCCTGGCCGTCGATCGGCACCGACAGCGGGTACAGCCCGTCGAGCCGCGCGCCGTTCCAGTACATCGGCTGCCGCGGCCCGGGCACGTTCGAGATGATCAGGTTGAACGGTGGACGGGTCCGGCCCTGGTTGCGCAGCAGGAAGCCGAGCGCGATCGGGCTCATCGTCACCGCGCTGAGCGCCAGGATCTGCAGCTGGCTGAGACCCTCCAGGGATTGCTTGCCGCGTTCCATCGAGACGTGGACGGTGCGCAACCGGTCCGCGGGATCGGCCAGGTCCGTCGCGAGGTTGCACAGCACCGCGCCGACCGCGTTCCCGCCGCCGTCGCCGTCCACGCTGCGGCCCTCGGACGTGTGCAACGAGACCGGCACCATCGCAATCAGCGGCTCGTCCGGCAGCGCGCCGAGGGCGAGCAGGTAGCCGCGCAGCGCACCGGCACACATCGCCAGCACCACGTCGTTCACCGTGGTGTCGCTGGCCTTGCCGATGCGCCTGATCCGCTCGATCGGCCACGACTGTGCAGCGAACCGCCGCGAACCGGTGATCGGCACGTTCAGCACCGAGCGGGGCGCCGTCAGCGGCACGGCACCGTCTTCCGTTGCGAAGCCGCGATCCAGCAGGCGCACGGCGGACGGGATGACGCCGGCCAGCTCGGCCGCACCGTGCAGCACCGTCTTCGGCAGCGCGAGCGGCGACGCGCCGGTATCGGCCCGTGGCCCGCGGCTGGGAAGCGCCCACGGCGCCGGCATGTCGCGCTTCTCGGGATCCTCGCTGAGCATCCGGGACAGCAGCCGCAACGCGCTCACCCCGTCGACCATCGCGTGGTGCACCTTGAAGTACAGCGCGTAGCGACCGTCCGCCAGGCCCTCGATCAGGTGCAGCTCCCACAGCGGACGGTGCCGGTCGAGCAGCGTGGAATGCAGCCGCGAGCACAGCGCGAGCAGCTCCAGCACGCGGCCGGGCTGCGGCAGCGCGCTGCGGCGCACGTGGTGCTCCAGGTCGAATGCCTGATCCGGCTCCCAGCCCCACTGGCCCAGCGAGGTGATCGATCGCCGCGCCCGCTTGCGGAACAGCGGCGCCACCTGCGCAGACGTCATGGCCTCGTCGAACATGGCGCGGACGTCGAGAGCGTCCGCGCCGTCGGGCGGCTGGAACAGTTGCAGCCCCCCGACGTGCATCGGGTTGTCGCGGGTCTCAGCCAGCAGGAACATCGAACTGGTCGGTGGCATCGGCAGCAGCATCAGGTCCCCTGGTTCGCGTCGTGCCTCTTGCGGTTCGGCCCTATTGCGGATCGGCGATGTGAATCTCGCCGTGTGCTTCTGCGCAGTCTCCCGCATCGTGCTCGGGCGCGTCGGCGTGGTCGGCCTGCAGCGTGACGTGGCCGATCCGGTAATCGTCGGCCAACAGCGTCCGCAGCCGCGCGCTGACCTCGTGACAGTCGTACGGCGCGCTGACCAGCACGTGCGCAGACACCGCGTCGGCGCCGCTGCCGAGCTGCCACACGTGCAGGTCGTGCACCTGCGCCACGCCGTCGACCGCGGCCATCGTCTCGCCGAGGCGGTACGGGTCGACGCCCTGCGGCGCGGCTTCCAGTAACACGCGTCCCGCAGCGCGCACCAGCCGCCATCCGGTCCAGGTCATCAGTGCGGCGACGACGAGCGAGGCGACGGCGTCCGCGCGCACCCAGCCGGTCATGACGATCACGATCCCGGCGACGAACGTGGCGAGGAAGGCCCAGAGGTCGGTCAGCAGGTGCCCCAGCACGCCGCGCACGTTCAGGCTCGCCCGGTTCGCGCGTCCGGCGAACCAGGTGGCCAGCAGGTTGACCGCGATGCCCACGATGGCCACCACGCCGACCACGCCGCCGTGCACCGACTCGACCGGGTCGATCAGCCGCCGCACGCCGAGCACAGCGAACCAGGTGGCGAGCAGCAGCAGCGTCATCCCGTTGAGCTGGCCGGACAGCGCGTCGACGCGAGCGAAGCCGTATGTGTAGGCGCCCTGTGCCGGCCGCCGCGCGATACGCGCCGCGATCACCGCTACCCCGATGGCCGCCGCGTCCGTGACCATGTGGCCGGCGTCGGTGATCAGAGCGAGCGAGTGCGCCAGGATGCCCGCCGTGACCTCGCCGGCCATGAACAGCACGATCACGACGAGCGCGGCGAGTAGCCAGCGGCGGTCCGTCCTCGCCGTCACCGCGTGCGCGTGATCGTGGCTCACGCCATCCAGCATGCCGCATCGCCGGGACCGACGGCGCAGTTCAGACGAGTGGACGCCCCAGCCGCGAGCGCAGCCGTAGGTCATAGATGAACCAGTTGAACGGGAACCGGCGCACCGGCCCGGGCAGCACCCGGCTCGCCCGGCCGAGGATGCGCATCATCCGCGCGAAGCGTTCCTCGTCACGCGCGGACCAGGTCAGGTGCATCTGCTCGCGGAAGAGCTCGGGTAGGAATCCGGTCGTGATCCACGTGCTGGAACGGCCGGTCGCGCTGAGCGGCCAGGGCAGGTAGCTGCGGTCCATGAGCCTCGTGAGGTACTGCCGCACCGGTTCGTCGATCGACACCTTCGCCAGCCCCTGCTGCCAGTACTCGTCGAATGCCGCGCGATCGGCCGGCCACATCTCCGGCCGGACCTGCAGGGTGGTGCCGAAGCTCGCGCCGTACGCGTAGAACTGGTCGAGCGCGGCCTCACTCGGACGGCCGTACATCCGCTCGACGATGTCCACCGTGCCGTAGTACAGGCACGCCGCCACCCAGAGCTGCAGCTCGGGGTCGAACGCGTTGTACTTCACCGGACTGTTCTCGTCCGAGTGCACCAGCCGGTGCGAGCGATTGACGGCCTCGCGGTAGCTGGCCCGCTCCTCGTCGGTGCCCAGCATGACCACCGACAGGTAGGTGAAGGTCGTGCGGAACCGCTTGAGCGGATGCCGCATCACGTTGCCGCTGTCGACCTTGCTCTCCAGCACGCCGTAGCCGACTCCGGGCCAGCTCAGCTGCATGATGACGTTCGCGGTGCCGGCCAGCAGCGCCGCGATGCCGTTCACGCTGCGCTCCAGCTCGCGCGGCACTTCCGGCGGGTGTGCCGGACGACGCGGCGCGGGACGCACGGACGGATCGGTCGTGGTCACACTCCCGACCGTAGCAACTTGTTGGCAGAACGCCAATAGTGCCGGTGGACCGCACCGGGCCGGTGTTGTGTTCAGCGGCGAGCC
This sequence comes from Jatrophihabitantaceae bacterium, assembly GCA_035765515.1. Classification (GTDB taxonomy): domain Bacteria; phylum Actinomycetota; class Actinomycetes; order Mycobacteriales; family Jatrophihabitantaceae; genus DASRSS01. The sequence continues at coordinate 40,478 of DASTXN010000131.1, forward strand.
GCGCAGGCCACGCAGGTGCTCGCCGCCGGACGGGCCGCGAGCCGCTCGTCACCGATCGCGCCACCACAGTGCACGCAGCGCCCGAAGGTCCCCGCGGCCAACCGCTCGTCGGCCGCGTCCAACTCGGCCAGTTCGGCGCGCGCCCGGTCCAGCAGCGCGAGCACCTGTGCGCGCTCGAACGCGATCGTGCTGCCCTCCGGGTCGTGCTCGTCGTCGGCGTTCGCATCCCGAGACGCGGCCACCAGGCCGGCCACGTCAGCGGTCAGCGCCGCGATCCGCTCGCTCACGGTCGCCCGCGCCGCGGCTATCAGCTCGCGTGCCGCGTCCTCGTCCACCGCCGGACCTCACCAACCGCCGTAGACGGGCCGTCCCTCGGCGTAGCCGGAGGCCGACTGCACGCCGACGACCGCGCGCTCGTGGAACTCCGGCAGAGTGCCGGCACCGGCGTACGTGCAGGCGGACCGGACGCCCGCGGTGATCGTGTCGAGCAGGTCCTCGACGCCGGGACGGGACGGGTCGAGGTACTGCCGCCCGGACGAGATGCCCTCCTCGAACAGGGCCTTGCGGGCGCGCTCGAAGCTGCTCTCGCCGCTGGTGCGGCTGGCCACCGCGCGGGCGGAGGCCATCCCGAAGCTGTCCTTGAACATGCGCCCGTCCGGCGCCACGTGCAGGTCGCCGGGCGACTCGTAGGTCCCGGCGAACCAGGAGCCGATCATGACCGCCGACGCCCCCGCGGCCAGCGCCAGCGCGACGTCGCGCGGATGCCGCACTCCCCCGTCCGCCCACACGTGCTTGCCGAGATCGGCGGCCGCCTGCGCGCACTCGAGCACGGCCGAGAACTGCGGGCGGCCCACGCCGGTCATCATCCGCGTGGTGCACATGGCGCCGGGCCCGACGCCGACCTTGACGATGTCAGCGCCGGCCTCGACCAGGTCGCGCACGCCCTCGGCCGAGACGACGTTGCCGGCGACAACGGGCACCGACGGCGACAGTGCGCGGACGGCCGCGAGCGCGTCGAGCATCCGCTGCTGGTGCCCGTGCGCGGTGTCGATCACGAGCACGTCGGCGCCCGCCTCCAGCAGCGCGGCGGCCTTGCCCTTCACGTCGCCGTTCACACCGATCGCCGCGGCCACCCGCAGCCGGCCGGAATCGTCCACCGCGGGTGCGTAGATGGTCGATCGCAGCGCACCGGTTCGGCTGAGCACGCCGACCAACCGGCCGTCGCCGTCGACCACCGGCGCGATCTTGCGGCGCATCCGGTCGAGTTCGGCGAACGCGGTCACCGGGTCGACCGGGTCCTGGAGCGTCTGCGGGTCGCGGGCCATCACCTGGTGCAGTTGGGCGAAGCGGTCCGCACCGAGGCAGTCGGCCTCGGTCACCACGCCGACCGGCCGGCCGTCCTGGACCACTACCACCACGCCGTGCGCACGCTTGGGCATCAGCGCCAGCGCGTCGCTGACCGGGCTCTGCGGCGACAGCGTCACCGCCGTCTCCACCACCAGGTGCCGGCCCTTGACCCAGTCGATCACCTCACGCACCACGGGCACCGGGATGTCCTGCGGCAGCACGGTGAGCGCACCGCGCCGTGCCGTCGTCTCGGCCATCCGCCGTCCCGCGACCGCGGTCATGTTGGCCACGATCAGCGGGATGGTCGCGCCGGACCCGTCGCCGGTGCTCAGGTCCACGTCGAAGCGGGACGCGACGTCCGACCGGGCCGGGATCATGAACACGTCGTCATAGGTGAGTTCGAAGCCCGGGACGGTGTCGGCGAAGCGCATGACGCCAGCATCCCTCATCCGGCGGCACTGCGGCGCATCGGCACCGGCTGCCAGAATCGCCCCATGAGCCTCGCGGTGTTCGACATCGACGGCGTGGTCGCCGACGTCCGGCACCGGCTGCACCATCTACACCCGCGAAAGTCCTGGACCGGGTTCTTCCGCGATGCCGCGGACGACCCGCTGCTCGCCGAGGGCGCCCGCCTGGCCCACGACCTGGCGGACCGGCACGAGGTCGTTTGGCTCACCGGACGGCCGGAGTGGCTGCGCGACGTCACCGAGGACTGGCTGCGCCGCCACGACCTGCCCGGGTCCGAGCTGCACATGCGGCCCGACGGTGACTATCGCCCGGCCCGCGCGTTCAAACTCGGTGTGCTGCGCAGGCTCGCCGCCCGCGAGGTGAGCGCATTCGTCGACGACGACGCCGAGGTGGTCGCGGCTGCCGAGGCGGCCGGCTTCCCGGCCGCGCTGGCCGACTGGGTGCCGCGGGACGCCGCGCTGCGGGACGCCCAGGAGCGGCTCGGGCGCACCTGACGCGGTGAGACGAAGATCACAGCGACGTAACAATCTCACGCGATCCTCACAGATCTGGCGCGATATGTCCGATCTCTATATCCACAGCCGGGCGCGGCGGCTGGACAACGGGAGATCTTCGCGCACACTTGTGATGTAGCTCTCCCACCGGAAACGGTTTCATAAGCGAATACAGGACACCGGAAATGACAACGCTCTCCCAGTCGGCGACCCCGACTTCCCACATCTGCCGGCACACCCCGCCGTGCCCCGCCGCCGACGCCGACGATCGCGACGCGGCGCGAGTGATCGCCGC
>DASTXN010000132.1:0-11447 GCA_035765515.1 Jatrophihabitantaceae bacterium
GCCGGAAGCGTGAACTCCACGAAGCCGCCCTGGGCCGGCGCGAGGTCGAGCGTCTGGGCGGCACCGCGCTCCGCATTGCCCGGCCGCAACAGATACGCGCCCTCCTTGAACACGGTGTCGAACTGCGTGCCCACCACATGGAAGGAGGTACCGAACTGCGGCCCCGCATCGACGACCCAAACCCGGATCCGCTCGCCGGCGCGCACCGTGATGGGGGCGTCGGCGTACTGGTTCACGTAGCCGTTGAACACGACGGCGTCCGGCTGCCGGGCGTCGATCTTCTTCTCGTCGGCCACGCCGTTCTGCGGGCCGAGGTAGAGCTCGGACTGCACGAACACGAACTGTTTAGCGACGTGATCCAGATCCGGTGGGTCGACGATCACCGCGCCGTACATCCCGTTCGCGATGTGCAGGGACATCGGCATCGTGCTGCAGTGGTACAACCACGCCCCGGAGTAGCGAGCCGTGAACGCATAGCTCAGCGACTGGCCGGGCTCGATCGAGCGCATCGGACCGTCCGGCGCAACGGCACCGGCGTGGAAGTCGATGCCGTGCGCCATGTCGCCGTCGTTGATCAGGGTGACCACGAACCGGTCGCCGACGCGTCCGTGCAGGATCGGTCCCGGAGCCGTCCCGTTGTACGTCCACAGGGTCTGATAGACGCCGGGCGCGACCTGGGTACGGGTGTCGCGAATGGTGAACGTGACACGGTGGGTGCGTCCGGCCGGAAGGGGACGCAGCGCCGGGTCGTACGGCTTCCAATCCGGCCCCGGTGTCGCGGTGAAGTCGATCGCGGGGGACCCGCCGCGCGTGCGGTCGCTCACCGCCGAGTTCGACGCCGGCGAAGCGGGCGACCCGATCACGTGCAGCGTCATCACCATGCCGGCCGCCTTGTGCCCGGGAACCGTGCACCAGGCCTGCACCGTCCGCGCGAGCACGCCGACGTCGAGCCGCGCCGACTGCCCGGGCCGCAGCAGCGGCGTGCCTGGTCCGCCGTCGACGTACAGGTCGTGGCTCATCTGATCGCTGTTGTGCACGGCGAGTACCAGGCGCGTGCCGCGCGGGACGGTGATCGACGCCGGTGTGATCCGCATGTCGGCCAGCTCGACGGACACGGTCCGCGTCCCGCCGCCGTCGATCGCCACCGACGAGCTCGGGCCGGACCGTCCGACGAAGATGGCGACCGTCAGCGCGGCCAGCACCATGACCGCGCCGAGGACGATGCCGAGGACGCGATCCCTGCCGGGCCGACGGGCGTTCACGCGGCATGCACCACCGAGGGCCGCGACGCCGACCGCGCGCGGGTCCGGCGCGCCCGCACGACCGCGACCGCCGACACGGCGAGGAACGCCAGGATCGCGACCTCGGTGCCGGCACCGCCCACCTGCCAGGCGAGCTTCACGCCGGCACCGTCACCGATGACGAGCCGGACGACGAGCGCCAGGTGCAGGAGGGCCAGGTGCCCGTAGAACCACGGACGGAACGGCAACGGTGTGCCGAGCACCGCCGGGACGATGACCGGTGCGTGGCCGAAGATCATCGACATCACGAAGCCGAGGAACACGGCGTGCAGCGCGAGGTCGTAGGTGCCGACCGAGCGCCCGATGTCGCCCGCGACTAGCCAGCTGGCCCCCGCGACGAGCATCCACGCGTAGCCGGCGAGCAGGCAGACCGCCATGAATCTGGTGACGCCCGCGATGCGGACGGTGCGCCGCGCGACGTCGTAACGGGCGCCCCAGAGCGCCAGCGCGATCAGCGCCGCACCCGCCAGCCGGATCCCGAACTCCGTGGCGCGTCCTGACACCGCGGTGAGCACCAGTCCGGCGGCGAACGCGGCGCCCCCGACCGAGATCGTCCGAAGCGACGCGGGCGACAGCAACGCCACCCGTGCGAGTTCCAGCCGCTCGCCGAGAATGGTGAAGACCAGGAAACCGGCGAGCCACGGCACCAGGTGCGGAATCGTCCAGCCGCCGAACCAGAGCACGGTCGCGACGTACCAGCAGACGGCCCCGGCAGTCATCACGATGATGTGCGGTGCGGCGTCGATCGTGAGCACGACGGCGTAGACGAGGACGAACACGACGGCGGCCAGGCACAGCAGCGCCCACCCCAGCGCTGCGGGCAGGCCGACGAGAAGCGAGACGCCGCCGGCTCCCGCAGCCGCTGGCGCCGCGAACGCCCAGCGGCGGCGCAGTGCTACGGCCCGTTCCAGCGAGATCACGGTGCCCAGGAACCCGAGTGCCATCAGGGGCCCGTGATCGGCGGCGGTCGCGGCCCGCAGTGTGGGTACCGGCAGTCCGAGCAGGAGCAAGCCGCCCCACAGCCCGGCAAGCAGGCTCAGTACCCCGAGCACCAGCACCGGCAGACGTCGCTGCAGGACGGACGTCATCCGCCCCATCCGAATGCCCGCTTGGTCGCGTCCTCCATCATCTCCGGCGTCCACGACGGGGTATGGGTGATCTCGACCTCGACGCGATCGGCCGCGCCGCTGCCCAGAAGGACCCGCTCGATCTCCGCAGTGATGTAGTCGGCGAGCGGGCACGCGGGCGTCGTCGTCGTCGCGACGACCGCGACGGTCCGCGCGTTGACCTCGAGCCCGTAGACCAGGCCGAGCGACACGATGTCCACACCGAGTTCGGGGTCGATCACGTCCCGCAGCAGTTCCCGGAACTGCTCGACCTCACCGGAGTCCTCGAGCAGGTGTGTGATCGACAACGGACCGCGACTCATGGCTTGTAGTTTTCACGAGTCAAGGTGTAAAAACAAGGAATCCATCGCAGGTCACAGACAGCCCGGAGCGCCGCATGTCGATCGACACCGCCATCAGCAAGACGACGTTGCAAGCTGTAGCAGCACACAACGCCGCCCAGGACGCAGCGCCCGGCCCCAACGACACCGTGATCACGGCCATTCGTGGCCACCACGACGAGATGGCGGCGCAGCTGGGCGAACTCACCGCAGCCGTTCTCAGCGCCGCGGCCGCGGGCGACTGCACGCAGGCGCAGCGTCGGCTGCACGACTGGTACCGCACCGAGCTGCTGCCGCACGCGGTGGCCGAGGAGCGGGCGCTGTACAGCGAGGGCGCCGAGATCGAGACGATGAAGCTGCTGATCTGCGCCATGCTCGCCGAGCATCGCCAGCTGGTCAGCCTGATCGCCGAACTGGCCCTCGCCCACGAGCCGTTCCAGGTGGCCACGGTCGCCGCGGCGGCTCAGGCGGTGTTCACTGTCCACCTCGGCAAGGAGAACGACCTGCTGTTGCCGGCGCTCGACCAGGCCGGCGTAGACCTGGCGACCAGCCTGGACGGCATGCACGAGGTCCTCGGGCAGTCCGCGTCCGCCGCGGATGAGCACGGCTGCGGCTGCGGTTGCTCGCATGACGGGGTGGAGCAGGAGGAGGAGAGCGTCGGCGCGGTGCCGGTGCAGCTGCTGAGCGAGCGGCCCGCCCCGCAGCCGGAGCCACCGGCGGCGGGACCTGGTGAGCTGGACGTGCGCAGGCTTCCGCACGGTCAGCGGCACGAGATCATCTTCGCCCAGCTGAACGCGCTCGCGGAGGGCGAGGCGCTCGTCATCGTGAACGACCACGACCCGAAGCCGCTGCGCTACCAGACGGCCGCGCTCTGGCCCGACACGTTCGAGTGGACGTATCGCGAGGCCGGGCCGCAGGTGTGGCGCGTGGCGATCACCCGTGTCGGCTGACGCGACCGGCGGGGTAACCGAGCACGACCCGGTCGACGCGCTGACCCGCGTCCTCGTGCGCGCCTGCCGCGCCTTGGCCGATGCCGGACGCCCGAGCGACGCGGGCCGGTTGGCTGCCGACGCGTGGAAGGTGCTCCGCCACGACCACGTCCGCCAGGCCCAGCATCTCGACGGCGCGATGCACCACATCGCGCGCGTGGAACAGCGGCTGGAATCCGAGTCGCAACCGATCCGTCCGGATTCATCCGGGCCAAGCAGGAAGGCAACCACCGTGTCCGAGGACCGCGTGCTCGACGTCCGTACCGAGATTCCGAAGCGGCGCCACGAGCTGATCTTCGAGACGTTCGACCAGACGCAGGTCGGCACCGGCTACGTCCTGGTCAACGACCACGACCCGAAGCCGCTCTACTACCAACTGCAGGCCGAGCACAACGGCGAGTTCAGCTGGGAGTACCTGGAGTCCGGCCCCGAGGTGTGGCGTGTGCGCATCGGGCGCGTGGCCGCGCCGGCCGCTCAGTCCTCCTGATCCGTCGGCGGGTTGCCGCTCCCGGTGACCTTGCCGGGGTCGATCGGCATTCCCGCTGCAGTGAAGTGCGCGCCTTCCTCGGGGTCGCGACTGCTCATCGCCGTCATCGCGCGATGAGTTCGCCCGGAGTGCGCCTCGCGCTCGAGCTGCTCGAGCAGGTGCGGATAGTGGTACTCGAAGGCGGGCCGCTCGGAGCGGATCCGCGGGATGGACGTGAAGTTGTGCCGCGGCGGCGGTGAGGTCGTGGCCCACTCCAGCGAGTTGCCGAAGCCCCACGGGTCGTCCGCCGTGACGATCTCCCCGTATCGGTAGGACCGGTAGACGTTGAGGACGAACGGGATCATCGACGCGCCGAGCACGAACGAGCCGATTGTCGAAACCGTGTTCAGCGTCGTGAAGCCGTCCGTCGGCAGGTAGTCGGCGTAGCGCCGGGGCATGCCCTTGGTGCCCAGCCAGTGCTGGACCAGGAACGTCATGTGGAAGCCGATGAAGGTCAGCCAGAAGTGGATCTTGCCGAGCTTCTCGTCGAGATAGCGGCCGGTGAACTTCGGGAACCAGAAATACACGCCGCCGTAGACCGCGAACACGATCGTGCCGAACAGCACGTAGTGGAAGTGCGCGACGACGAAGTACGTGTCCGACACGTGGAAGTCCAGTGGCGGGCTGGCCAGGAGCACTCCGGTCATCCCGCCGAACAGGAACGTCACCATGAAGCCGATCGAGAACAACATGGGCGTCTCGAACGTGACCGCGCCGCGCCACATCGAGCCGATCCAGTTGAAGAACTTCATGCCGGTCGGCACCGCGATCAGGAACGACATGACCGAGAAGAAGGGCAGCAGCACCGCGCCGGTGGTGAACATGTGGTGCGCCCACACCGTCATCGACAGTGCCGAGATGGAGAAGGTCGCCAGGACCATGCCCTTGTAGCCGAACAGCGGCTTGCGGCTGAACACCGGAATGATCTCGGTGATGATGCCGAAGAACGGCACCGCGACCACGTACACCTCGGGATGTCCGAAGAACCAGAACAGGTGCTGCCAGAGCATGGCGCCGCCGTTGTCGGCGGTGAACACCTGCGCGCCCATGTTGCGGTCGATCCACAGCACGAGCAGGGCGGACGTCAGGATCGGGAAGATCAGCAGCACCAGGATGCTCGTCACCAGGATGTTCCAGGTGAAGATCGGCATCCGGAACATCGTCATGCCGGGCGCGCGCAGGCAGATGACCGTGGTGACCATGTTGACGGCGCCGAGGATCGTCCCGAGGCCGGCGATACCCAGGCCGATGATCCACAGGTCCGCGCCGACTCCGGGCGTGTTCACCTGGTTGTTCAGCGGCGCGTAGGCGAACCAGCCGAAGTCCGGTGCCCCGTCCGGGGTGACGAAGCCCGAGATGGTCATGAGCCCGCCGAACAGGTAAAGCCAATAGCTGAACGCGTTCAGCCGCGGGAACGCGACGTCCGGCGATCCGATCTGCAGCGGCAGCACCAGGTTCGCGAACGCGAACACGATCGGGGTCGCGAACAGCAGCAGCATGATCGTGCCGTGCATCGTGAACAGCTGGTTGTACTGCTCGGGCGAGAGGAACTGCATGCCCGGACGGGCCAGCTCGGCACGCATCAGCAGGGCCAGCGCGCCGCCGAACCCGAAGAACGCGAACGACGTCGCCAGGTACATCCGGCCGATCATCTTGTGGTCCGTTGTCCGCAACAGCTGGCCCAGCAGGGAGCCCTTGGCTGCTTCCTGCACCGGGAACGGACGCGCGGTGATCGCCGTCGGTTCGGGCGTGCTCGGGATCTCGGTCGTGGTCATCGGTGCTCCGCTCGATTCGCCACTCGGATGTCCTCGATATAGGTCAATATGCCACTAATCAGGTCCTGCGTCTGCGGGCGTCAGGTGACCAGAAGGGCGCCCAACGCGATGAGTGCGAAGGACAGCAAGCCGATCGTCGCGCGCAGGATGGTCGCCCCGCGGGCACCGCGGATCACCCGCTGCTGCAGCGCGGCGAGCTGCGGCTCGGCCAGCGCCGCGGTCCGCAGCCGGGTCATCCGGCGGGCCTGCGCAACTCCGACGGCGAGGGACGCGACCAATGCCGCGGCGACGGCCACTGCGGCGGTCACCGTGCCCGTCCAGGCGTGGTCCGTCAGCAGTCCGGCGCCGGTGCCGAGCGCGACCACGAGGGCCGGTGCGCCCACCAGCAGGTACGAACGACCGAGGGAGCGGAAGAACGTCACCCGGTTGCTGGTATCCAGGGTCTTGACGGCGGTGCGCGCGACCACGGCGATCGCGACGTAACCCCCGACCCAGATGCAGCTGGCGAGCATGAAGATGCCCGCCAGAACGGCTTGTGTCGTGTCCGACATCGCGCTCCCGTCATCGACTCAACTCTTGTTTAATTTATCTGAAGGCGTTCAGTAGAACTAGTCCCAATGGCAGTGATGTGCGCCCAGCGGCATGGCTATGGTGTGGGGGGAGGCCCGATGACCAACGATCCGAGAACCGTGCACGCCGACCCGTCACCGCGCTTCGACGTCGACTCAGTCCGAGCGGCGCTGGAGGTGGCAATACGCGCCCCGTCCATCCACAACACGCAACCGTGGCGCTGGCGGCTGGACGGCGACGGGCTGGCTTTAGTCGCGGACCGGGCCCGCCAGCTCGCTGTCGCCGATCCCGACGGGCATTCGTTGTTGATCAGTTGCGGCGCGACCCTGTACCTCGCCGAGTTGGCCCTGCGCGCCGCGGGCTGGCAGCTGCGCACCCGCTGCCTGCCGGATCCGGCCGACGCGGATCTGCTCGCCCGCCTGGATCCGGTGGGGCACGGCGACCCGGACGACGAGCTTGCCGCACAGGCGGAAGCGGCTCTGCGCCGGCGGTCGGACCGCAGGCCCTTCGCCGACGCACAGATCGGCGACCAGGATCGCGAGCTGTTGCGTGCCGCCAGTAGCGACTCCGTGGCGTACGTCGACTTCCCGGACACCCCCGACCGGCATGTCCGGCTGGCGGCCGCCGTGAGCTGGGCGGACCGCGTCGAGCGGAACGATGAGGCCTACGTGGCCGAGATGCAGCGGTGGCTGCGTGACCCGGATGTGCACGCCCTGGTGGACGGCATACCCGCCGGGGTGATTCCGCACGTTGCAGCGGAGGACCGCAGGCACACCGACGTGCCGTTGCGCGACTTCGAGGTCGGGATCACCGGCGGCCAGCTCATCAAGCACGATGTCGACGAGCGTCCCCTGATCGCCGTCGTGTTCAGCCACGCCGACGGTCCGTCCGATCATCTGCAGGCGGGCGTGGCGATGATGCGGCTGATGGTGCAGGCCGAGCTGATGGGCCTGGCCACCTGCCCGCTGAGCCAGGCGGTCGATTTCGCGGCCTTCCGGGCCCGGCTGCAGGGACGCATGGGCTGGATCGGGTTCCCGCAGATGATGCTGCGCATCGGCCGCCCCAGCACGCCCATCACCGAACTGCCACTCACCCCGCGTCGCCCGGTGACCGCCGTTCTCGACGTGGAGTCGGGAGCAGCCGGGCAAGGTGGTAGAGCATTGCGATGAAGGTGAGCGCCCAGGCGCCGAACGCCACCCAGCTCTCGTCCGCGCCGATGATGCGCACGATCGGCAGTTGGTCTGCCTGGCCGAGGTAGTGGCTGCCGACCCCGTACATGCCGAGGGGGAACACCACGCTCCACAGCGCGGTCTCGTACCTCAGCGGGATGCGATGGACGACGTGCCGCCACAGCCCGGCCGCGATGAGGACCGGGATCAGCCAGCTGCCGAACGCCCAGAACACGACCGAGGTGCCGGCCGCGAGCCCGCGCGTCGCGGCGACCATCGGCGCGTCCGCCATCTGGACGATGCGGGCGCCCGCGACGACGGTGATCGCGGTCGCTCCCATCGCAACCCAGTACGGCGGGGTCAGATCCTCCGGGCGCAGCGGGTAGAGCAGCATGCGCGCGGCGACGAACAGTCCGGTCGCTGCGTACAGGAAAACCCCGACCGACCAGGAGAACACCGCCAGCAGTGCCAGTTCGCGCCGTCCACCACTGACGGTCGGCTCGATAGCGGCCGCGAGCACGGCGACAGACTGGCTCGCCACGACCCAGATGAACCACGTGCCGTTGGCGTCCTGCAAGACCGGTCGCCGGACATGACTGAGCACCGCCGTCCACGGCACGACGTACCCGAGCACCAGCCAGACTGCCCAGCCGATCACCAGCAGCACGAAGCCCACGCGGTCGTGCCCGTCGGTCGCCCAGCGCGTCCCGATGACGTCGGTCGCCGCGACGAACGTGAACAGCCCGAACGCGCGGCGCGGGTCGGCCAGGTCGGCGGCGACGTCGCGCCGGTACGTGATCAGCCGCCAGCCGTTGAGCACGATCAGCGCCGCATAGCACGCGCACGCGATCCACAGCAGCACCACCGACAAGGTGATCACGTCGTGGTTGCGCATCGCGATCGACACGATGCCGGTGGCCATCACCAGCGCGAAGTAGCCGGGATTCAGCGTGCGGACAGACTCGGCCACGCTCGTTGTCGACGTCGCCCGATCGTCGCCGGCAACGTCAGGATCAGTACGGGACACCGATCTTGCGCCACTTGCGGCCGCCGGTGCCGGGCTCGTTGGGCGGCCCGGCGAGTCGGCTGCGGATCACGACGTAGGGGCGCCAGAGGTACCAGAGCGGGTAACTCCACGCGTGCACCAGCCGGCTGAACGGCCACACCGCGAAGATCACCCACGCCGCCGCCGCGTGCACCTGGTACATGATCGGGGCGCTGGTGACGACGTCCACGTTCGGGTTGCCGGTGAACAGGCTGCGGAACCACACCGAAACGGTGTTGCGGTATTCGTAACCCGCGCCGAACTCCTGCACGCCCAGCGTGAGGTAGATGCCGAGGATGACGATGATGCCGAGCAGGATCAGCGCTAGGTAGTCGACGGCGCTCGTGGTGGCGCGCACCCGGGGCACCGCCGTCCGGCGGAACACCAGGATGCCGGCGCCGATCAGCACGCCGAACGCCGCGATCGAACCGGCGATGCCGGAGAACGTCTCGTACACGTTCTCCGGGACGCCGATCCACTCGGTGAACGAGCGCGGGATCAGGATGCCGAGCACGTGCCCGCCGATCGCCGCGAACGTCGCGTAGTGGAACAGCGGCGCGCCCCATTTGAGCAGCCGGCGTTCCTGCAGCTGCGTCGATCGGCTGGTCCAGCCGAACTGGTCGTAGCGCCAGCGCCAGATGTGCCCGACGACGAACACCACCATCGCCGCGTACGGCAGGATCACCCACCACCAGAAGTCCCACGAACTCATCGGGCGGCTCCCGTCTCAGCGCCGTAGCCCTGCAGGTACTCCGGAGGCGCGAACGGTTCGAGGCCGACGTCCTCCCGCGGTGGGCCGGACTCCCAGGCGGTGCGCACCTGCACCAGTTCGCGCTTGCCGAGCTTCGGCAGCGCTGACGACACGGCAGAAACCACGTCGGCATAAGGTGATTCGGCCTTGACCAGCGCCCGGCGCAGCAGCTCCAGATCGGCGCGGTGCCCGTGCAGCAGCCGCTGCCCGCGTTCGGTGAGTGCAGCGAAGTCGAGCACCATCGGCAGGAAGTCCGGCAGCTCCTCGTCGGTGGGGACGAAGCCGGCGTCGCGGTACGCGGTCTTGAACACCACCATCGCCATGCCCCGCTTGCGGGTGTCGCCGTAGCGGTAGTAGGTCAGGTACAGCGCACACCGGCGGCGCAGATCGAACGTGCGCACGTAGTGCTCGGCGACCTCGCCGGACGGCGTGACGCGCAGCCAGCCCAGGAAGCGGCCGAAGGACTCGCGCGCCGACTTCGGCCCGGCCTCCGTGCTCGCGAACCGGTCCAGCTCGGCCAGCCCGTCGAACATCGCCGAGGTCGGGTACTGCAGCAGCACCGACGCGAGCTTGAAGGTCGAGGTCGCGGCGGTCACTGGCCGACCACCGGGAGCTGTGTGCGGCCGTCGCTGTCCGGGCGATAGCTCTGGACGCCGTGCGGACCGGTGCCACCCATGCCGGGGCCGCCCTCGCCGTCCAGGCTGCAGAACAGCTGCTCGTGCTGGCCCATCAGCCGGCCCGCCTCCTCGGCGTGCGCGGGCGGGATCACGTAGCGCTGCTCGTACTTGGCGATAGCCAGCAGACGGTACAGGTCGTCGAGATCCTCCGCGGTCGCGCCCACCGATGCGGGCAGGTCCTCGGACAGATCCAGGCCGAGCTGGCCGGCGCGCTGGATCGCGCGTACCGCGGCGAGCTTGCGCAGCACGGTGCGCACGGTCTCGGTCGCCCCCGCGGTGAACAGGTTCGCCAGGTACTCGATGGGGATCCGCAGCGAGTCGATGGTCGCGAAGACGTTGTCCGGGTCGTTCGAGTCGTAACCCGTGGCGTCGACGATGTCCGCAACCGGGGACAGCGGCGGGATGTACCAGACCATCGGCAGCGTGCGGTACTCCGGATGCAGCGGCAGGGCCACCCGGTGCCGTACCGCGAGCTCGTACACCGGTGAGCGCTTGGCCGCCTCGATCCAGTCGTGCGGGATGCCGTCGCGCGCCGCGGCGGCCTGCACGTCCGGATCGTTCGGGTCGAGGAACACGTCCAGCTGCGCCTCGTAGAGGTCCTGCTCGTCGGGCGTCGCGGCCGCGGCGAGCACCTTGTCCGCGTCGTACAGGAACAGGCCCAGGTAGCGCAGCCGGCCGACGCACGTCTCGGAGCAGATCGTCGGCTGGCCGGCTTCGATGCGCGGGAAGCAGAACGTGCACTTCTCGGCCTTGCCGGTGCGGTGGTTGAAGTACACCTTCTTGTATGGGCAACCGGAGACGCAGAACCGCCAGCCGCGGCACTTGTCCTGGTCCACCAGGACGATGCCGTCCTCTTTGCGCTTGTACATCGCGCCGGACGGGCAGGACGCCACGCAGGACGGGTTCAGGCAGTGCTCGCAGATGCGTGGCAGGTAGAACATGAAGACCTGCTCGAACTCCATCTTGACCTTCTCCTCGAGCCCGGCGAGGTTCGGGTCGCGAAGCGCGGTCTCGGGGGCGCCGGCGAGATCGTCGTCGAAGTTGCTGCCCCACTTAACGGTCATGTCCTTGCCGGTGAGCGCCGAGATCGAGTGCGCGCTCGGGTTCGGCGTGCCCAGCGGCGCGTCGATCACGGTCTGGTAGTCGTACGTCCACGGGTCGCCGTAGTCGTCGATGCTGGGCAGGTCCGGGTTGTAG
>DASTXN010000133.1:0-13212 GCA_035765515.1 Jatrophihabitantaceae bacterium
CACCCGGGCGCAACTCATCGCACGGCGCCAGCCGTTCATTGCAGAGACCGTCTTCTCGCATCCGGCCAAACTTGACCTTGTGCGCGCGGCGCAGGCCGCCGATTTCATGGTCGCGCTGCACGTCCTGCTCGTTCCCGAACAGCTGAGCGTGGAACGCGTGCGGCGCCGTGTCGCCGCCGGTGGCCACGACGTCCCTGAGGAGAAGATCCGGCAGCGCTATCGCCGGCTGTGGCGGAACGTCGCGACCGCGATCGCGCTCGCGGACACCTCGGTCGTGTACGACAACGCGCACATCGATGGACCTCGGGAGATTGCGCGTTACGCGTCGGGCCAACCGGTGGGCGCGGCGAACTGGCCGCGCTGGGCGCCGAGCGAACTGCGCGAACTCCCCTAGCGTGGCTCAGTTGCCTTCGGGCACGGCGGTGTAGTGCGCGCCGTCGCTCTGCGTGATCGTCACCGAGAACCGGGCACCGTCACTGCCGGTGCACGTGAACGTCTTGCCCTTTTCGATGTCGATGTTCTGCCCGCCGTTGCACACGACGTTGCTCGAGCCGAGGTTCTGTTCGATGTAGTTCTCGACGGCGGTGTGGCTGAGCTTCTTGGTTACGGCGAAGCCGGGTTCCCAGAACAACAGGACCAGCGCCACCACCACCAGGACCGCGCCACCTGCAGCGATCCACAGCGGGGTGCGGTTCGCCTTCGCCGGCGTCGGCTGATAGCCCGGCTGCGCGTAGCTCTGCTGCTCGTAACCCTGCTGCGGGTAGCCGTACGGATAGCTCTGCTGCTGCGGGTAGCCGTACTGCTGGTTGGGGTCGTAGCCCGGGTACGGCTGCTGACCGTACTGCGGCTGGTTGGGGTCGTAGCCCGGATACGGCTGCTGACCGTACGGCGGCTGCTGACCGTACGGCGGGTACGGCGGCTCCGGGTAGGACGCCTGCGGATGCGGCTGCTGCGGATAGGACGGCGGCGGGTACGTCGGCGCCGGATAGGCGGCGCTCGGCGGGGACGGCGGCGGATTCGACGGTGGCGGATACGGCGGCGGGAACTGCTGGGTGGGCTGGTCGCCGCCGCCCTGCTCGGCGGCGTCGCCGTACTCGTCCTGGCCGTTGCCGTCGCCGTGCTCGGTCATCGCGCATCCCTCGTGTTCGCTGTGTCCGGCTGACACGCTACTGCCGCCAACTGGGTCGCGGCTTCGCGCCACCCCGGGAACTGCTGTGCCGCTCAGGGCTGCATGCTCTGCGCGACCACTCCGCGCCGGACCGCGGCGATGGCCGCACGCGCAGGACCGGCCAGCGGGGCCGTGTCGGCGGACGACGTCGCGGCCGCGATGTGGTCGAGCAGGTCCAGCAACTGCTTGCACCAGCGAATGAAGTCACCTGCCGCCAGTTCGGAGCCGCCCTCGCCGGCCGCCTGCAGTGCCCGCGCCAGCGATTGTCCGCTCGCCCAGCGGTGGATCGCGCGGACCAGGCCGATGTCCGGCTCGCGGGTGGTGGGCAGGCCCAGCCGCGTCTCGTCCTCGACCAGGTCGGCCCAGATCCGGACGGTGAGCGCCAGCGCGTCACGCACGGTCTCGTTCGGCATCCGCTCGACCGGCTGCTCGTCGCGGCGCGCCTCGTACACCAGCGCGGAAACGACAGCGGCGAGATCCGCCGGTGAGAGCCGGTCCCAGGCACCGTCGCGCAGGCACTCAGCCACGAGCAGGTCCGATTCGGACCAGATGCGAGCCAGCATCCGTCCGGCCGGCGTGGCCTCGTCACCGGCACTGGCGGGCACCAGATAGCCGCGCTCGTCCAGCAGCGCGCAGATCCGGTCGAACGTGCGGCCGAGCGATCCGGTCCGTCCCTCGGCCCGCCGCCGCAGCTCGGTGTTCTCGCGGGCGAGCCGGGCGTGCCGCTCGGCGACGCGCGCGTGCTGCTCCCGGTCCGCGCAGGCGTGGCAGGGGTGCGCCCGTAGTTGGGCACGCAGCCGCGACACCTCGTCGTCCTCCGTGGCCGTTCCGCCGCCGCGACGGCGCTTGCCGGCCGCCGGCGGAAGGTCCAGGACGTGCAGGCTGGACGCGAGGTCGCGACGCTGCTGCGGCGAGCGGAAGTTCACGTTCTTGGGCACCCGAACCTGCCCGAGCACCTCGGCGGCGACCGGGAAGTCGACGGGCGAGAGCCGCCCGCCCCAGCGCCCCTCGGTCACCACCAGGGGCCGCGGGTCGTCGTGCGGGTGGGTGCCGGGATCGAGCACGACGGCCAGCCCGGCGCGCCGCCCCGACGGCACCCTGATCACGTCGCCGCGGCGCAGCCGTTCCAGCGACTGCACGACGGCGGCCTTGCGGTTGCGGGCGCCCTCGCGCGACAGCTGCGCCTCGCGGTCGGACAGCGAGCGCCGCAGCTGCGCGTACTCGGCGAAGTCACCGAGGTGGCACCGCATCTGCCCGGCCAACTCGGTCTGCGCGCGCTCGTTGCGGCGGATCTGGGCGAGCAGTCCCGCCACCCCCCGGTCGGCCTGGAACTGCGCGAAGGACGAGTCGAGCAGGCCGCGCGCGGCCGCGCGTCCCAGTTGGCCTACCAGGTTCACCGCCATGTTGTAGGACGGCCGGAACGACGAGCGCAGCGGATAGGTGCGCGTCGAGGCCAGCCCGGCGACCCGGCCCGGATCCAGCTCCGGTGTCCAGAGCACGACCGCGTGGCCCTCGACGTCGATGCCGCGCCGGCCCGCCCGTCCGGTCAGCTGGGTGTACTCGCCGGGTGTGATGTCGACGTGCGCCTCGCCGTTGAACTTGTTCAACCGCTCCAGCACGACCGTCCGAGCCGGCATGTTGATGCCGAGTGCCAGGGTCTCGGTTGCGAACACCGCGCGGACCAGCCCGCGCACGAACAGCTCCTCCACGGTCTCCTTGAACGCGGGCACCATGCCCGCGTGGTGCGCGGCGACCCCCCGGCGCAACCCCTCGCGCCAGTCCCAGTAGCCGAGCACCTCCAGGTCCTCGCTCGACAGCGAGGCGGTGCGCTCATCGATCAGCTCGTCGATGTGCGCGCGCTCGTCCTCGCGGGTCAGCCAGACGCCGGCCTGCACGCACTGGCGCACGGCGGCGTCGCAGCCGGCGCGGCTGAAGATGAACGTGATCGCCGGCAGCAGGCCCTCGGTGTCCAGCCTGGCGATGACGTCGGGACGGTACGGCGGGCGCCAGCCGCGAAGGGGCCGGCCACCGCGGCGGGCGGCGCCGGGATCGAGGTAGCGCATCCGCTCGTTGAGGTAGCGCGTCAGCGCCGGGTCGACGACCTGGGACTGGTCGTCCTCCGCGAACAGATCGAAGAGCCGGTTGCCGACGAGCACGTGCTGCCACAGCGGGACGGGCCGCTCCTCGTGCACGATCACCTGCGTGTGGCCCCGCACCGAGACCAGCCACTCGCCGAACTCCTCCGCGTTCGACACGGTCGCCGACAGCGACACCAGGCGTACCGATGCGGCGAGGTGGATGATCACCTCTTCCCACACCGCGCCACGGAACCGGTCCCCGAGGTAGTGGACCTCGTCCATCACGACGTAGCCGAGATCGGCGAGCGAGCCGCTGCCGACGTAGAGCATGTTCCGCAGCACCTCGGTGGTCATGACCACGATGGGCGCGTCGCCGTTCACCGCGTTGTCGCCGGTGAGCAGCCCGACCCGCTCCGGCCCGTGGCGGGCGACGAGGTCGTTGTACTTCTGATTGGACAGCGCCTTGATCGGCGTGGTGTAGAAGCACTTCTGCCCTGCCGCGAGCGCGAGGTGGACGGCGAACTCTCCCACCACGGTCTTGCCGGCACCGGTCGGCGCGCAGACCAGCACCGCATGCCCGTCCTCGAGCGCACGGCAGGCGTCCGTCTGGAAGTCGTCGAGCGTGAACGGGTACTGGCCGGTGAAGTCCGCGAGCGCCGGATACCGGGACCGCCGCCGGGCCGCCGCGTACCGCTCGCTCGGCGTGGTCATGCGTTCAGGTTAGTGAGTGCGTCGCTCAGGTGGTCTCCGACCACGAGTCGACCGATTCGGGGATCGGGTCCACGTGCGAGGCGACGTCGTCGTCCAGCTGTTCGTCCTCGCGCTCGGCGGCCTTGCGCCGCGCCTTGCGGCGGTCGTGCACCACGGCGAACAGCACCGCGGCCTCGAACAGCAACGCCATCGGGATCGCCATCGCGCACATGGTGAACGGGTCGGTGCTCGGGGTCGCGATGGCCGCGAACAGGAAGATCAGGAAGATGCCGACGCGCTGCGATTTCTTCAGCAGCCGCCCGGGCAATACTCCCGCGAGGTTCGCCATGACGATCAGCAGCGGCAGCTCGAACGCCGCACCGAACACGACCAGCATCAGCGTGACGAACGAGATGTAGTCGTTCACGGTCAGCAGCGCCTGGGTGCCCGGTCCCGCCGCGCGGAGCACCACGTTCAGCCCCTTGGACAGCACCGCGTACGCGAGCGCCATGCCGGCGGCGAACAGCAGGGTCGACGCGGCGATGAACCGACGCGTGTACTTGCGTTCGTTCTTGCGCAGGCCGGGCGTGATGAAGCCCCAGATCTGGTACAGCCAGAACGGTGCGGTCACGACAGCGCCGGCGATCACCGAGATCTTCAGGCGCGCGGTGAAGCCGTCCAGCACGCCGTGGTAGATCAGCGTGCAGTTGTCGCCGGTACGCGGGACGAAGCGGTACTTCGGCGGCACGTTGCAGTACGGCTGTTTGAGGAAGTCGAGGATCGGCGTGTAGAAGATCCAGCCGAGCACGGCGCCAGCGGCGATCACCAGCACCGCGACGATCAGCCGGCGGCGCAGCTCGCGCAGGTGGTCGAGGACGGACATCCGCCCCTCGGGGTTGGCCCGGCGGGTTCGCAGGCGGCGGAACGGCGCGGTCACGGCGGCCGATCAGTCCGTCGCGGCTGTCGCTGCTGCGGCGACGCGTTCCTGCGCCGCAGCGATCTCGGCCTGCAGCCCGGCGACCCGTTCATTCAGGGCGTGCAGGCGCAGCAGATCGCCCTGCAGCCGCCGCGCCTTCCACCACAGCTCGTAGCCGCAGAACGCGAAAACGACCGCCGCCAGCACGACGGCCGCGATCCACGCGATGATCGGCACCTCGAACACGCCGCCCAGCCTACTTGGGCCTTACGAGGCCGCGTAGGCGGCGAGTGCCCGCGCGGCATCGGCGCGGATCGACTCGGCCAGCCACCCCGGCGAGAGCACCTCCACCTGCCCACCCGAGCCGAGTACCAGGGCCCGGACCCAAGCCGGTTCCGAGACGCGCAAGCTGACCTGCAGCTCGTCGTCCGGCAGCTCGGTGGCCTCCTCGACCGGGTAGAAGTCCGCCACCCAGGCGTATGCCGGGCCCAGCCGCAACACGACGAGCAGGTGCTCGGGCGCCGGCTGGAACACACCCTCGGTGACCTCCCGCTGCTGCACGTCCGGCGGCGGGCTGGCGGGTTCGTCCAGCAGCTGCAGGTCGTCGACCCGGTCGGCGCGGAAGATGCGCACACCTTCGGCGCTGCGGCACCACGCCTCCAGGTAGGTGTGACCGTCGGCGGTGAAGACCTGCAACGGATCGACGACACGCTCGGTGGTCTCGTCCCGCGCGGCCGTGTAGTAGCGCAGCTGCAAAGCCCGTTTCTCGTCGACGGCGCGGCGCAGCACCGGCGCGACGCGGGTGTCCCGGTCCAGCGCGATCGCCACCGTGGCGTCGTCCACGGCGCCGCCGGACGCGGTCTCGACCTTCGCCAGCGCCCGCTGCACCGCATCGTTGTCCGCGACGCCGGGCGTCTCGGCCAGCGTGCGCAGCGCGACGATGAGCGCCAGTGCCTCCTCCGCGGTCAGCCGCAGCGGTTTGCGCAGACCCTGGTCGTCGATGATCGTGACGGTGCCGCCCTCGTAGCTGAGGTCGATCAGATCGCCGGGGCCGTGGCCGGGCAGCCCGCACATCCAGAGCAGGTCCAGGTCCTTGAGCAGCTGGGACTCGCTGATACCCAGGTCCGCGGCGGCGTCCGCCAGCGCGATGCCGGGACGGGACTGGAAGTACGGCACCATCGCCAGCAGCCGGGCCAGCCGCGACTCGTGCGCGCTCACTCGCCGACTCCGGCCGCCGCGCGCAACCTGGCCACCACTGCGTCGGCGAGTTCCGGCGGTGAGAGCACCTGCACGCTCGGCCCCGCGGACGCGACCCGGCGGGCCAGCCACTCGACGTCGTTGAAGCCGACCAGCAGCTCCCCGTCGGCCTCGGACTCGGCCAGCCGGCGCAGCGCGCCCGCCCCGGGCCCGGTCACCTTGATCCGCGCAGTGTGCGAGTCCTCCTGCCGGCCGGCGACGAGCTCGAGCAGGTCGACCTTCTCGGGACGCTCGAACTCGCCGGGCGTGCCGAACGGTTCGACCTTGCCGGCGATGCGCGAGAGCCGGAAGCTGCGCGGCTCGCCCCGGTCGCGGTCGAAGCCGGCGACGTACCAGCGGCCGCGCCAGGACAGCACGCCCCAGGGCTCGATCGTGCGCCGCTGCGGCTGCGGATCGCTCTGTTTGCGATATCCGAAGCGGACCGGCCGGGAGGTGCGGGCCGCTTCGAGCAGCGCGGGCAGGCTCGGGTCGCTGGCGTCCAGGTGCGGGACGGATCCGGGAGCGTCGTCGGTGCGGATGTCGGTTCCGGCTGCGCGCAGCTTCAGCAGCGCCGAGCGGGCCGCGGCGCCCAGCGTCGCCGACTGCCACAGCCTCCCGGCCAGTCCCACCACCGCCGCCTCGGCCGCGTCGAACTCGATGGGCGGCAGCTCGTAGTCGCGACGGCTGATGCGGTAACCGTCCTCGGCGTCGAAGCCGCTGTTGCGACCGGTCTCCAGCGGGACGCCGAGGTCGCGCAGCTCGGCCTTGTCCCGCTCGAACATGCGCTTGAACGCCTCGTCGGTCTCGCGGGTGCCGTCGGCGGGTTCGTAACCGGGCACCGCGTCGCGGATCCGCTCGGCGGTCAGGAACTGCCGCGTCGAGAGCAGGCAGAAGACGAGGTTGACCAGCCGCTCGGCTCTACGCGCTGCCATGTCCTCGAAACTAATGCCCGTGCGCCGCCGTTGCGTGACGGCGCGCGCTGCGGAGCTCGAATTGCTCATGGGTTTGATTATCGCCCATCTGAGCGGTTCGCGACAGAGATTTACATCGAGGCGATGAGCTTTTCGACCCGCTCGTCGACGCTGCGGTAGGGGTCCTTGCACAGGACGGTGCGCTGCGCCTGGTCGTTCAGCTTCAGATGCACCCAGTCGACCGTGAAGTCGCGCCGCTTCTCCTGCGCCCGCTTGATGAAATCGCCGCGCAGCTTGGCCCGAGTGGTCTGCGGCGGGACGTTCTTGGCCTCGAACACGGTCAGGTCGCTCGTCACCCGGTCTACCGCGCCCTTGCGCTGGAGCAGGTAGTACAGACCGCGGGTGCGCGAGATGTCGTGGTAGGCCAGGTCCAGCTGCGCGACGCGGGGCGAGGACAGCGGCAGGTCGTGCTTGGCCCGGTACCGCTCGATGAGCTGGTACTTCGTCGCCCAGTCGATCTCGCGGTCGATCAGCGACAGGTCCTGCTGCTCGATCGCGTCCAGCGTCCGTCCCCACAGCTCGAGCACCCGCTTGGCCATCGGGTCCTCGCCTCCGCGTTCGACGAAGTCGACCGCCCGTTCGTAGTACTCGCGCTGGATCTGCAGCGCCGACGCGCTGCGTCCGGCCACCAGCCGCACCGGCCGCGCGCCGGTCATGTCGTGACTGATCTCGCGGATCGCCCGGATCGGGTTCTCCAGCGTGAGGTCGCGGAAGGTCACGCCGTGTTCGATCATGCGCAGCACCAGATCCGCGGACCCGACCTTGAGCATGGTCGTGCACTCGTTCATGTTCGAGTCACCGACGATCACGTGCAGGCGCCGGTAGCGCTCGGCGTCGGCGTGCGGCTCGTCGCGCGTGTTGATGATCGGACGGCTCCGGGTGGTCGCGGAGGAGACGCCCTCCCAGATGTGCTCGGCGCGCTGGCTAACGCAGTAGACCGCACCACGCGGCGTCTGCAGTACCTTGCCCGCGCCGCAGATCAGCTGGCGGGTGACGAGGAACGGGATGAGCACGTCGGCGAGCTTGCTGAACTCGCCGTGCCGTCCGACGAGGAAGTTCTCGTGGCAGCCGTAGGAGTTGCCGGCCGAGTCCGTGTTGTTCTTGAACAGGTAGATGTCGCCGGCGATGCCCTCGTCGTGCAGGCGTTTCTCGGCGTCGGCGACGAGCCCCTCGAGGATCCGCTCCCCCGCCTTGTCGTGCGCCACGAGCGTCTGCAGTGCGTCGCACTCCGGCGTCGCGTACTCGGGATGGCTGCCGACGTCCAGGTACAGCCGCGCACCGTTGCGCAGAAACACGTTGGACGAGCGTCCCCAGGAGACCACGCGGCGGAACAGGTAGCGCGCCACCTCGTCTGGCGAGAGCCGCCGCTGGCCGTGGAACGTGCACGTGACGCCGTACTCGTTCTCGATGCCGAAGATGCGCTTGTGCACGAGATCAGCTTAGGCCGGTTACGTCTCCGGCACCGGCTGAACGCGCGAGCCTCGGCCGGATCAACGCTTGCCAGCGCGGTTTACATATGCCACGCTTCTGTAAAGCAGGTGAGCACGTCCCGGCGAGATGTCAATCGGCACGAGGTGGTTCTCCAATGCGCGCAGGGTCCCTGTCCGGCCGAGCAGTGATCAACACCGGCGAGCGGCCGGACTGGCGAGATCGCAAGCGGTACCTGTGGCTGCTCGGCGCGGTCGTTCCGATGTTCCTGTTCGCCGGCTGGGGCCTGGTGAACCTCACCGGCTCGCCGGTCTTCTGGTGGCTGGGGCCGATCTTCGTCTACGTGATCATCCCGGTGCTGGACGTGTTCTTCGGCGACGACAGCAGCAACCCGCCGGAGGAGATCGTGGCCTGGCTCGAACGCGACCGCTACTACAAGTTCATCACCTGGGCGTTCCTGCCGCTGCAGTTCGTCGCGTTCTTCGTCGGGTTCTGGCTGATGACGCGCGGGGACGGCCTGGCCGTCGTCGACCGGCTGGGCATCGCGTTCACGCTCGGCTCGCTGAACGGTATTGCGATCAACACCGCGCACGAGCTCGGGCACAAGAAGGAGCACCTCGAGCGGTGGCTTGCGCGCATCGCACTGGCGCCGTCGGGGTACGGGCACTTCTTCATCGAGCACAACCGTGGCCATCACGTGCGCGTTGCGACGCCGGACGATCCCGCGTCCAGCCGACTGGGCGAATCGTTCTGGCGGTTCTGGCCGCGCACGGTCAGCGGCAGCGTCCGCAACGGCTGGCGGCTGGAGCGCACCCGCCTTCGCCGGATGGGCAAGCGGACGGTCTCGCTGCGCAACGACGTCCTCAACGCGTGGGCCATGACGCTCGTGCTGTGGGCGGTGGTCGTCGCGCTGTTCGGCTTCGGCACGCTGCCCTACCTGGTGATCCAGGCGGTGTTCGCGTTCAGCCTGCTCGAGGCCGTGAACTATCTCGAGCACTACGGGCTGCTGCGCGCGGAGTTGCCGAACGGACGCTACGAGCGGGTCGATCCGCGGCACAGCTGGAACAACAACCACGTGGTGACGAACCTGTTCCTGTACCAGTTGCAGCGGCACAGCGACCATCACGCCAATCCGACCCGGCGCTACCAGGCGCTGCGGCACTTCGACGCGTCGCCGCAGCTGCCGAGCGGCTACGCAACGATGATCGTGCTCTGCTACTTCCCGCCGCTGTGGCGGCGCGTGATGGACCCGCGCGTGCTGGCGCACTACGACGGCGACGTGATGCGGGCCAACATCCATCCGCGCAAGCGGGCGAAGGTGCTCGCGAGGTACGGCACGGCGCCCGAACGGGCGACTGAGAGAATCGCTGGGTGACGCGCTACAGCTGCCCGGTCTGCGAGTACGTCTACGACGAGCAGCGGGGTGAGCCGCGCGAGGGGTTCCCGGCCGGCACGCCGTTCGCCGAGATCCCGGACGACTGGTGCTGCCCCGACTGCGGCGTGCGCGAGAAGATCGACTTCGTTTCGGACGGCACGGGCGAGGGGCAGGCCTGAACGATGCCGATCCCGTATCCCGAAGCGTCCCGCACGCTGCTGCGCGACACGATCGTCGACGCGGTCGACCAGTTGGCCCGAACGCGCGGTTGGGCGGCGGCCAGCATGTCGGACGTCGCCACGGCCGCCGGGGTCAGCCGGCAGACCGTCTACAACGAGTTCGGCTCCCGGCAGGGGCTGGTCGAGGCGTACGTGCGGCGCGAGGTCGAGGCGTTGATCGGCGAGGTCGAGGCCGAGGTGCGGTCGCGCGCGGGCGACGCACGCGGCGCCGTCCAGGCCGCGTTCGCGCTGTTCCTCAAGCTCGCGTCGGACGAACCGCTCGTGCAGGTTCTCGTCGCCAGCGAGCGCCCGTCGGACGACGGCGGCCTGACCCGACTGCTCACGGGGCTGGGACGCTCGGTGGCCACCGAGCGGATTGGCGAGTTGATCGTCGAGGTCTGGCCGCAGGTGTCCGCGGCCGATGCGCGGCTGCTGGCCGAGACGCTGGCCCGCCTGGCGATCAGCCACGCACTGCTGCCGACCGAGGACGCGTCGGCGACGGCCACCGCGATCGCCCGACTCGTCGGCCCGTTCGTGGACGAACTCCTCGCCGACTGAGCTCACTTCGACACCTGGACGTGCCCGGCGGGCGGTGCCAGTCTGCGCGGGAGGAGGCGCCATGTCCACGGTAAATGTGCGCTACATCGTCGACGACGTCGACGCGGCGATCGAGTTCTACACCAACCGGCTCGGCTTCGAGGTTCGGATGCACCCCGCGCCGCAGTTCGCCATCCTCGCCCGCGACGCGCTGCAGCTGTTGCTGTCCGCACCGTCCGATGCCGCCGGCGGAGGCCAGGTGACAGACGGCGGGACGCCGACCCCGGGCGGATGGAACCGAATCTCGCTCGTGGTCGACGACCTGGCGGACCAGGTCGCCGCGCTACGGGCCGCTGGCGTGCGGTTCCGGACCGAGATCATCAACGGTGTCGGCGGCGACCAGATCCTGCTGGAGGATCCGTCCGGGAACCCGGTCGAGCTCTTCCAGTACCGCAGCTAGCGTTTCCTGGCCGCCTCTTAGCTCGCGGGGTCGGGTCGCCGTTCTCTTTGGCGGCGACGGCGGGCGCCTTGTCGTTCGGTCGGGTTGCGCTGCCGGCCCTCCGTTCCGGCTTGGTCGCTTTTCTTGGCGGCGACGGCGGGCGACTTGTCGTTCGGTCGGGTTGCGCTGCCGGCTCTCCGTTCCGGCTTGGTCGCTTTTCTTGGCAGCGACGGCGGGGCAGCTTGCTCTCCCCTGACTTGCGCTGCCGGGTGTCCGTCCCAGTGCTGGTCGCTTTTTTTCGGCGGCGACGACGGGTCGATCTGGGCTTTGCTCCAGTGTTGTCTCCGGGTTACGTTCCAGCTCTGCCCGGTGAGAGCGTGCAGCCGGAATCTCTTTGCAAAATAAGGGAGAAATCCTTCCGCAAGGGTTGACACCGGACGTCGCCGGACTACAATCGAATGTATGCACGAATCAGTCTCGACCGTCGACGCGGGCACCACCGCGCTCACGGGGCTGATCGCCACCCTGCGCAACCTGACCGCCGACGCCGATGATGCTGTACTGATCGACCAGATCCGCGCCCTGGAAGAACTCAAGTCCGCCGCCGCCGCGACGCAGGCACGCCTGACCGCCCGATTCGCCGCCTCACAGCGGCAGGCCCAGCTGGACGCCGGTGTTCGGGCCGAGCGCGCCGACCGGGGCATCGCCAGTCAGGTAGGGCTGGCTCGCCGGGTGTCGCACTTCCAGGCCCGGCGGTATGTCGGCTGGGCGAAGATCCTCACCACCGAACTGCCCGCCACGTTCGCGCAGTTGCAGGCCGGCAAGACCAGCGAGTGGCGGGCGATGCTCGTGGCCCGGGAAACCGCGTGGCTCTCCCGCGAACACCGCGCCGCCGTCGATGCCGAGCTCGCCCCGAAGTTGGAGCCGCTAGGTGACAAGCGGGTCGAGGCCGAGGCGAAGAAGGCCGCCTACCGGATCGACCCGTCCGGGTTCGTGAACCGGCTCAGCAACTCCGCCAACGACCGCCGCGTCAGCCTGCGACCCGCACCGGACGCCATGACCCGGCTCACCGCACTCCTCCCTGTCGCGCAAGGCGTCGCCGTGTACGCAGCACTGTCCCGGCACGCCGACACCAACATCGCTACCGGCGATGAGCGCGGCCGGGGTCAGGTCATGGCCGACACCCTCGTGGAACGCGTCACCGGACAAACCACCGCCGAGCAGGTGCCCGTCGAAGTCAACCTCGTCATCGACACCGACACCCTCCTCGGTGACGGAACCGAACCCGCCCTCATCGACGGCGTCCCCATCCCCGCCGCCACCGCCCGCGAGCTCGCCCTACGCCCGGACGCACCCCGCTGGCTGCGCCGCCTCTACACCCGGCCCGACACCGGCGAACTCGTCGCCATGGACACCCGACGGCGACTGTTCACCAGAAACCAGCGGCGCTTCATCGCCCTACGCGACCAGACCTGCCGCACCCCCTGGTGCGAAGCACCCATCCGACACACCGACCACACCCACCCCGCCGCACGAGGCGGCAAAACCAGCCTAGGCAACGCCGGAGGACTCTGCGTCGCCTGCAACATCGCCAAACAAGCACCCGGCTGGCACGCCCGACCCGGACCCGCCGGACGAATAGACCTCATCAGCCCCACCGGCCACCACTACACCAGCCGGCCACCATCCCTGCCCAGGACAAGGCGCACGCCATCACCGCTCGAGCAGCAGCTCCTGATCGAACTACGCCGCCACGCGGCTTAGTGGTCGCCGCCTTCGGACTGCTCACGATCGTGCGGCGGCGTGTCCGCAGGCGCGGGTTCGCCGGCGGGTTCGCCGTGCCCGGCGGGGAGCAAGGCAGTCAACGCCGAGCCCGCGATCCGCCGGAACTTGCGCTTACCGCGAGTCCGATCCAGCACCGCGACCTCAAGCTGCTCGGCCGGCAGAGCACGCCGCGCGCCGTCCGTGCCGCCTGCCGAACCCAGCGCGGCGACTGCGGTCTGCACCGCGGCCTGGAGGGGCTGCCCCGCCGTGTAGGTGCGCTTCATCTCCTCGGTGATCGCGTCGGCCTGCCCGCCACCCATCACCAGGAACTGCGGCTCGTCCACGATCGTGCCGTCGTAGGACAGTCGGTACAGCTGATCGCCCTCGGCGTC
>DASTXN010000134.1:0-5780 GCA_035765515.1 Jatrophihabitantaceae bacterium
CCGACGGGGAACAGCCGCAGGCCCCACCGGTCGAGCAGTCCCCACAGCCCGCGACGCACCCACACCGCCATCACGACCGCGAGCGAACCCAGGATGATCAGGTACCAGGCACCGCGATCGGCCAGCGTCTGCTGCAGCACGAAGAAGACGACCGTGCCGATGATCGGGCCCTCCAGAGTGCCGATCCCTCCGATCAACACGACGAAGATCATGTACGCGGACCACTGGACGCCGTAGACGTTGTTCGGCTGCACGTTCAACTGGCTGATCGCCAGCAGCGCACCGGCCGCGCCGGCACCGAGCGCGGCAACGAGATACACGATCCGCTTCGCGCGTGGCACGAGCACGCCGACCGCTCGCGCGGCCGTCTCGTCGTCCCGCACCGCGGTGAGCGCGAGCCCGACCCGGCTGCGCAGCACCAGGTAGCAGCCGGCCAGCGTGACCACCGCGACCGCAAGCGCGGCCCAATAGGTGATCGCACCCAGCACGACCGGGTCGAACCCGTCGAGCCCCGGCACGTTGGTGCCGGTGCCGCCACCGAGGGACGCGTCGCGGATCGTCAGCAGCGCCAGCACTTCGGCCACCACCCACGTCCCGATGGCGAAGTAACCACCGCGCAGGCGGAAGACCAGCCATGACAGCGGGAAGGCGACGACCGCGCAGAACACTGCGGCGATCGGTAGCGCCACGAACGGCTCGACCCCGTGCTGGGCCAGCCAGAGCGTGGCGTATGCGCCGACTCCGATATAGGCCTGCTGTCCCACCGAGACGAGGCCGGCGTACCCGGCCAGCAGGTTCCAGGTCATGCCGAGGGTCAGGTAGATGAAGAAGCTCACCAGAGTCGTGGTGCTGTTCGGCCCGACCAGGTACGGCAGGTAGGCCAGCACGGCGAGCCCGACGACGCCGGGGCCGACAGCCCAGCGCGAGGCGCGCGTCGAGCGGCTGATCCCACTCGACGACGCACCCGCCTCGTCGGGCGGGGTACGCGTCGGCTTGTCGAGACGGATCCGCTCGGCCACTACGCCTCCACCGTCGCCGGCATCAGCCCGCTAGGCCGCACCGCGAGGATCGCCAGAAACACCAGGTGTGCAACCAGCACACCGATCGTCGGGTCGGCCTGCGCCCCGATCGTTTGCGCCAGGCCGAGCACACAGCCGCCGAGCAGCGTGCCCCACAGCGAGCCGAGACCGCCGATGATCACGGCCTCGAACCCGAACAGCAGCAATTGACTGCCGCTGGTCGGCGCGAACTGGGCGTACATGCCGTCGGCGAGTCCGGCGATGGCGACCGTCGCGAACGCGATGGCCGCGGCGACACCGGCGACGTGCCGGGTGTTGATCCCGACGATGGACGCGGCCTCGACATCGTCGGACAGCGCCCGGATCTGCCGCCCGGTGCTGGTACCTGCCAGGAACAATTGCACCGCGACCAGGATGATCACTGCGGCGGCGAGGATGCCGAGCCGTAGATAGCTGATCGAGATCGACGACGCCGGGTGGAACGCCTTGGTCACCAGCGAGCCCACGCTCAAGGAGTGGCTGTCGGCCGAAAAGCCCTCCTGCAGCGCGTTCTGCAGCACGACCGAGAGACCGAATGTCACCAGCAGCGTCGTCAGCGGCCCGCTCTGCATGCTGCGCTGCAGCAGGGTGCGCTGCGCGCCGTAACCGAAGACGGCGAACATCGGCGGGACGAACAGCAGCGCCCACAGCGCGTTCGAGTGGACGGACGGCAGCAGCGCCACCGCGACGTAGGCGCCGAGCACCGCGAGATCCCCGTGCGCCAGGTTGATGATGCCGAGGACGCCGAACAGCAACGACAGCCCGCAGGCGAACAACGCGAACAGCCCGCCGAGCATCAGCCCCTGGATCACGGCGTTGACCCAGTTCACGATGCGTCCTCGGCGGTGAAGCCGAAGTAGGCGGCCTCCACGTCCTGCACCGTGTGCTGCTCGGGTGTGCCCGCCAGCGTGGTGTGCCCCTCCAACAGGCACTGGAACCGGTTCGCGACGCGCAGCGCCTGCGAGACGTCCTGCTCGACCAGCAGGATCGAGATGCCCTGCGCGAGCAGCGTCGGCAGCACCCGGTAGATCTGCTGCACGATCACCGGCGCGAGCCCGAGCGAGACCTCGTCCAGCAACAACAGCCGCGGATTCGCCACGAGTGCCCGCGCGATCGCCACCTGCTGCTGCTCGCCGCCGGAGAGATGGCTGACCCGCTCGTCGCGGCGCGCGTGCATCCACCCGAACAAGTCGTAGCAGGCGGCCACGTCCCAACTGCCTTCGCGAGCGTTCACCTGACCGATGCGGATGTTCTCCTCCAGGGTCAGCGAACGGAACAGACGCCTGCCCTCGGGCACCATCGCGATGCCGCGCCGCACGCGGGCGTGCGCCGATTCCCGGGTGATGTCCTCGCCGGCAAAGCGGATCCGGCCCTGGGTGTGGTGCAGCCCGGCAAGCGTCCGCAGCAGCGTCGACTTGCCCGCCCCGTTCGCGCCCACCACCGCGAACACCTCGCCCGCGCTCACCTGCAGACCGACCTCGTGCAGCGCGACGAGTTGCCCGTGCCGAACGGTCAGGTCCTGCGCGTCGAGCAGCACCTCGCTCATGATTCGTCCAGTTCGGCGACGGCCGACTCCGTGCCGAGAAACAGCTCCTTGACGTCCTGGCGGGCCAATACCTCGCGCGGCTCCCCGTCGGCGATCAACGTCCCGAACGCGAGGCAGACCAGCCGGTCCACGGTGGACAACAGCGCGCGCACGACGTGCTCGATCCACACAACCGTGACACCGCGGGCGTTCACGGCGCGGACGATCGCGACCAGTTCCGCCACCTCGGGGTCGGTCAGCCCGCCCGCGACCTCGTCCAGGAGGAGCAGGCGCGGACCGGTCGCCAGCGCGCGGGCCACCTCCAGGCGCTTGCGCGAGAGCAGGCCCAGCCGGCCGGCAAGCATGTTCGCCTGGTCGGTCAGCCGGGTCTCCGCCAACGCGTCGAGGGCCCGATCGATCGCACTCGCCGCGCGCAGCCCGCCACCCTGCTGAGCTGCCACCAGCACGTTCTCGAAGACGGTCATGCCCGCGAACGGCCGCGGCACCTGGTGGGTGCGCCCGATACCCAACCGGGCGCGTCGGGCCGTCCCGAGATTGGACAGCGAGACTCCGTCGAGCCGGATCTGGCCGGCGTCGGGCCTGATCTCACCGGAGATCAGGCCGAACAGGCTGGTCTTGCCCGCGCCGTTCGGCCCGACCACTCCGAGCGTTCCGCCCTCGGGCACCGACAGGGACAGCCCGTCGGCGACCACCACGCGGCCGAAGCGCTTGCTGACCGATTCCAACTCCAGCAGCCCGGATGCACCCATTGCCGCAGCGTGTCCCGTCAGGCGTTCGTCGGCTTCAGATCGCCACCGATCGGCACCGATTTGTTCGCGGAGTTGTCGACCACCACGAAGTCGAACGGGTACTTGCCCGTGCCCGCCTGCCACTGCGCGCCGGCGGGCTTCACGATCGCGACGCCCGGAGCGGGCCCGTTCGTGAAGTTGAGCGGGCCGTCCATGGTGTTGCCCAGGTTCAGGCTCCGCAGCTTCTCGGCCACGGCCTCGTGATCGTGTGGGTCGTCGACCTGCTTGAACGCCTCGTACGCGACCTCGAACAGGGCGTACGTGCTGCCGAGCGTCTGCGTCCACTCCTTGCCGGCGGACGACTCGAAGCTGTCCGCCAGTTGCTTGGGAGTCATCCCGTCCAGGGAACTCTTGCCCGGCCAGGTCGGCGTCCACCACGCGTCGGTCGCGATGTTGTTCGCCAGCGAACCGAGCGCGACCAGGTCTGCGGGGAACAGCAGCACCTTGGCCACCGTCGCCAGCTTCGGTTTGAATCCCTGCTGCGCAGCCTGCTTCCACATCACGTTGAAGTCAGGCGGCAGCGGGCCGTTCAGGTAGATGTCGCACTTCTTCTGCTTGAACTTGGTGATCATCGAGGTGTAGTCGGTGGTGCCATCCGGGTAGGCCCCGCCGTCGACGAGCGTGTAACCGGCCGGCTTGACCAGCGGCGGCCAGCCCGCCCGGAACGCGTTGCCGTCCGCGTCGTTCGGGAACATGCCGGCGACGATCTTGTCGTTAGGGACCCGGTTCCACATCGGGATGAAGCACTCGCCGAACTCGGGCACCCCGAAGAAGAACATCGTCGTGTACTTGAACGTGTCGCCCTGCTTCGCGCCGCGGCCGAAGTACCACGACTCCCACGGCACGACCGTGGAGACGCACGGGACATGCAGCGACTCGCACACCGATGCGACAGGGTTGGTGACCTCGGGCGTCGAGGTCACCAGGACCATGTCGGCATTGTTGTTGTTGATCAACTGCTTGGCGACCTGGGACGCGCGATTGGTCGAGGACTGGCTGTCCGCCACCACGATGTCGACCTCGTACGTGGTGCCCCCCAGCTTGATTCCCTTGCTGAAGGCCGGCGTCTTGCGAATGGTGTCGATGATGAACTTGTCCGCTACCGCGAATCCGGCCAGGTCACCGGTCAACGGCGAGACGAAGCCGATCGTGATCTTCTTGCTCGAGTTCTTCGAATTACCCTTCAGGCCGGACGAGCACGCCTCCAGCAGCGACCCGCCGGCAAGCATCGCCGCGCCGACACCAGCACCGCGGAGCACACTTCGTCGCGAAACGGATCGGCCGAACAGGGATTCACTCAGCGCGAGCTGCTCATTCTCGGTACCGCCATCTGCCATGCCGGAGCTCCGTTTCGTGAGGGGCCACCAGTTTCAGCTCGTTCGCGATCCGAACAAGTGTCCGCAGTGATGGACACACTGTTGACCCGCCCTCCCGGCCTGTCAAGGGACCGGACGGTCACGAACCGGTGTCGGTCCGGCGCTCAGCGCTGCTCGTGCGGGGCGACCAGGCGCGCGCTCACCGGCGCTGACGCCAGGTCGGCCTCGATGGCGTCCGCCGTCTCGCGCAGCGGCGGCAGCAGTTCGCGGCGGGCCGCGTCCGAACTCCCGCGCGAGGCATGCATGGAGACGTTCAGCGCGGCGACCACCTTGCCGTGCACCCGCACCGGAACCGCGATCGAGCGCAGTCCGATCTCGAGCTCCTGGTCGACAAGCGCATACCCCTGCGACGCGATCTTGCTCAGCGCGGTGCGCAACCGGTCCGGTCGCGTAATCGTCTTGGGTGTGAGCCCGGAAAATTCGGTGCCGGCCAGATACTCGTCCAGCGCTGCGGACGGCAGGCCCGCGAGCAGCACGCGTCCCATCGACGTCGCGAACGCGGGAAACCGCGTGCCCACGGTGATCGCCACCGTCATGATCCGGTGGGTGGGCACGCGAGCGACGTAGGCGATGTCCTTTCCGTCGAGAACGCACAGCGAGGACGACTCGTGCACCCGCGCCACGAGCGCCTCCATGTGCGGCAGCGCGACCTCCGGCAGCCCGAGGCTGGACAGGTAGGAATAGCCGAGCTCGAGCACCCGCGGGCGCAGCGCGAACAGCCGGCCGTCGGTGCGCACATAGCCGAGGTCCACCAGCGTGAGCAGGAAGCGACGGGCGGCCGCCCGGGTCAGCCCCGTGACGCGCGCGACGTCGCTGAGGGTGAGCTCTGGGTGTTCACCGTCGAAGGCGCGGATGACCGCCAGCCCCCGTTCGAGCGACTGCACGAACTCGCTGTTGCGCACCGTTGCGGACGGTTCGCTCATCTGCTCACCAGCTCTCAGGCAGGAAGTATTGACGGTGCGCACGGGCAGCGCCTAGCGTTCATTGACAGAACAGTTGTTCGCTAGCCGAA
>DASTXN010000135.1:0-10717 GCA_035765515.1 Jatrophihabitantaceae bacterium
CGTGTCGATCCCGGACGGCATGGACCCGGCCGCCGCAGCCCCGATCCTGTGCGCGGGCATCACGATGTACTCGCCGCTGCGGCACCACGGCGTCGGAGCGGGCTCACGGGTCGGCGTCGCCGGATTCGGCGGGCTCGGCAGCATGGCCGTGAAGCTGGCCAAGGCGCTGGGTGCCGAGGTCACCGTGATCTCGCGCAGCGACCGCAAGGCCGACGACGCCCGCAAGGCCGGTGCCGACCGCGTCCTGGTCTCGACCGACCGCAACGCCATGAAGGCCGCAGCCCGCTCCCTGGACGTCATCCTCAGCACGATCCCGACCAGCCACGATCTCAACCCGTACCTGCAGCTGCTGCGCCGTGACGGCTCGTACGTCATCCTCGGCGCGATCGAGCCGCTGCGCGAACCGGTCAACGGCGGGCTGCTCGCGCGCACCCGGGTGAACGTCACCGGTTCGCTCATCGGCGGGATCCCGGAGACGCAGGAGGTACTCGATTTCTGCGCCGAGCACGGCATCGTCTCGGACGTGCAGGTCATCGGCGTCGACGGCATCAATGACGCGTACGCGCAGCTGTCGGCGGGCGATCCGGGATTCCGCTACGTCATCGACATGAGCACGCTGTGACCGCGCCGGAAGCGGGTGCCCTCGAGCCGGTGGACGAGTCCTGGTCCACGGCCCTGGCGATCGTCGCGCACCCGGACGACCTCGAGTACGGGGCGGCGGCCGCGATCGCCCGCTGGACGTCCCAGGGAAAGCGTGTCGTCTACTGCCTGGCCACCAGCGGCGAGGCGGGCATCGACGGGCTCACGCCCGAGGAGGCCGGGCCGCTGCGCGAGGAGGAGCAGCGTGCGTCTGCCGCGATCGTCGGCGTGGACGTGGTGGAGTTCCTGGGACACCAGGACGGCGTGCTGGAGTACGGCCTGCCGCTGCGGCGCGACATCGCGCGCGCGGTACGCCGGCACCGTCCGGACGTGGTGATCACCGGCAACTACCACGACAACTGGGGGCCGGGGCGGCCCAACCAGGCCGACCACATCGCGCTCGGGCGGGCCGTGCTGGACGGCGTGCGGGACGCCGCGAACCGCTGGGTGTTCCGCGAGCTGCTGGACGAGGGCCTGCCGCCCTGGCACGCGACCACGGTGCTCGTGTCGGCCAGCCCGGCCGCGACGCACGGGGTGGACGTCACCGATCATTTCGAGGCGGGGGTCGCTTCGCTCGAGGCGCACGCGCAGTACCTGGCCGGGCTCGGCAACAACGCCATGGCCGAGCCGCGCGAGTTCCTGGAGTCGTTCGCCCGCGCCACCGGCACCCGGATGGGTTGCCGCCTGGCGGTCTCGTTCGAGGTGATCGAGTTCTGACGAGGCACTGCCAAATATCGGTTGTGCCGCGGCGTGCCGGCGTGCCACCGTGTTGTCACCCGCACTGACCGGCAGGAGGTGAGACCCGTGAACGCGGTATCTGCACTGGGTGCTCCCCGCCGTCCGTCACGGCGCGACTGAGCAAGTCGCGCACGGGAGCGCCCCTTCTCGGAAGGCGACTCCCATGAACACAACAGGTTCCACGACCCCACGCCGCGAAGCCGCGGCACCCTCCGATCGGCGGCGAGCCCTCGTCCTCGGCGGTGGTGGGTCCACCGGCAATGCGTGGCTGATCGGCGTCATCGCCGGGCTGTTCGAGGCAGGGCTGGACGTGACCACCGCCGACCTGACCGTCGGAACGTCGGCCGGCGCAACGGCGGCCGCCCAGTTCGCCGGTGCGAGCCCGGCCGAAGTGCTCGCAACCGCCCTTGCCGCTCCGCCGCAGCGGACCGGCCCGGCAGAGCCGCGCGGTCCCCAAGGCCGGGCCGAGCCGCGCGGTCCCCAAGGCCGGGCCGAGTCGCGTAACCCGGGTACGCCAGTGGCGAATCACCTCGCGCGGGTCACCGGGATCATCGCTTCCGCCGCGGACCCGGCCGATATGCGCCGCAGGATGGGCGCAATGGCGCTCGAGCTGGACGCCGCGTCCGACGGCTCTTGGGCGGCCCGGTGGCGCGCTACCGTCGCCACGCGGCTACCCGGTCCGGACTGGCCGCGGCGCGAAGTGCGCATCACGGCAGTTGACGCCCGCACCGGCGAACCCGTCGTGTTCGACCGGCACAGCGGAGTCGAGCTCGTCGATGCGGTCGCCGCCAGCTGCGCCAGCAGCCTGCCGTACCGGATCGGCGACGGCCGGTACATCGATGGCGGTTACCGGCGCAACGAGAACGCCGATCTGACCTCCGGTTACGGACGGGTGCTGGTGCTGTCTCCATTCGGCGGGCGGACATTGCACCCGTTGGGCTGGGGGATGCAGCTCGCGGCACAGGTCGACGAGCTCCGGGCGGGTGGAAGCACCGTCGAGACGGTCTTTCCGGCCGCCGACACCGAGCACCTGTTCGGCCAGAACGCAATGGACCTCTCGCTGCGTCCGGCCGCGGCTCGGGCCGGCCGCGACCGGGGTGTTGAACTCGCCGAGGCGATCGGCCGGTTCTGGCGCTAAGACCCGGTCCGTCGGCGGACGATGCTCGATTCCGAGGGAGCTGTGCGCCATCAGGGACTCGAACCCCGAACCCGCTGATTAAGAATCAGCCTGCCCGCCGGGCATTCCGGGGGTCAGAGACCTTCGAGTGCGTTGCGTACGGCATCGATGATGGCTTCGGCGTGCGTCAGGTCAGCGTCGAAGTCGGCGCGGCTGACCAGAATGTCGTCGTACTCGGCCTTGTTGCGCCTGCGCCTCAGTACGTGGAACTGCGCGGCACTCGGCGCGTCGATCATGGCTTCGGCGTAGTCGCCGACCGCTTCGTGCGCCCTGGCGATTGGTTTGGCCCGGTAACCAATGGCGAGCATGTGGGCGGTGACCGCGACGCGTGCTGCGTCGTAGGCGGTGACGTAGGCAACCTCGACGTCGATCTCGGCGATGGACTTTGCTGAGGCCAACTTCTCGGTGGCGCGCGCTAACCGGGTACGCGCAGCGGTCACGTCTGCGGGGACGGTTTCGAGTCGTCCGGCCGCGACGAGCCTTCGGACGGTCGCGGGCGCCGTCATGTGCTGAGGTCGAGATCGACGAGCGGGCTGTCCTTGACGCTGCGGATGAAGCCGGTCCTCGCCTCGATCCATTCCTTAGGTGTCAGAACGGAGACGTTGACGTCCTTTCCGAGCGCCTTCGTCGCCAGATCAGCAGCAGCGCGCACCTTTGTGACGTCGACGGTCCCGATGACGAGGACGTCGATGTCGTTGGGCTGGGGGCCAGGCGCGCCATGGAAGCGAGCCGCCCATGAGCCGTAGATTGCTGCGTGCTCGATGCCCTTGATGCCGGAGAGTTGTTCCTCGATGACGGCCTTCGGCCCGATCGTCTTGGTGAGCAACGACTTGAGGTCCTCGAAGATCGGCGAGGTGGTTGCCGCCCGGACCGCACGCCGGCCTGCCTGCAGTTCCGAGTCCACCAAGCCAGCGTCGGCGAGTCGTTCGACCTCGCGGGCTACCGTTGGCTGCGGCTTACCCGTCCGTTCGACCAGCTCTGCGATGGTGAACTGACGCTCCGGCTCCAGATAGGTGGCACCCAGCACCTGCAGCTGCACATCGCTGCGGAAGATCGGGGCCAGCCTCGGCCGGGAGGTACTCACATAACGCATTGTCTTATGCGAAGTGTGAGTAGGTCAAGGGGTGCGCCATCAGGGACTCGAACCCCGAACCCGCTGATTAAGAGTCAGCTGCTCTGCCAATTGAGCTAATGGCGCCTACAGGCGTCCGGCCCACCGAAGCGGGCCGTAGCACGACTTTAGCAGGCGTTTGAGGTGTGGCGCAGCGGGGTAGCTCGGCTGCGACACAGGAGGTCAGACCCCCATGCGACTGTTCCGTCAGAGCATCACCGCGCACGCGCACTGCGACCTGCCGTGCGGCGTGTACGACCCGGCCCAGGCCCGTATCGAGGCCGAGTCGGTCAAGGCGATCATGGAGAAGTACCAGAGCAACGAGGACCCCGTGTTCCGTACCCGGGCGCTGATCATCAAGGAACAGCGGGCCGAGCTGGTCAAGCACCACCTGTGGGTGCTGTGGACCGACTACTTCAAGCCGCCGCACTTCGAGAAGTACCCGCAGCTGCACGACCTGTTCAACCGGGCGACCAAGGCTGCCGGTGCTGCGGGCGGCAAGGGTGCGATCGACCCGGCCGAGGGGCAGAAGCTGCTCGACCTCATCGCCGAGATCGACTCGATTTTCTGGGAAACGAAGAACGCGTGATGTTCACCAACCTCCTGCGCGGGGCGGTCGCCGGCGCGGCCGGCACCACCGCGCTCAACGCGGCGACGTACGCGGACATGGCGGTGCGCGCCCGCCCGGCGAGCAGCACCCCGCAGCAGGCGGTCGACGAGCTGGCGGAGCGCAGCGGCCATCCGGTCCCGGGCGAGGGCGAGGAGCGCGAGAACCGGCTGCAGGGCCTCGGCCCGCTCGCCGGCATCCTCACCGGCGTGGGCATCGGCATGGCGGCCGGACTGCTCCGTCCCGTCATCGCCCGGCTGCCGACGCCGATCGGCGCGGTTGCCCTCGGCGCGGCGGCGATGGCCGGTGCGGACGCCCCGCTGAGCAAGCTGGGTCTGACCGACGTCTCGTCCTGGTCGGCAACCGACTGGCTCAGCGACGTGGTGCCACACCTGAGCTACGGCCTCGTCACGTTCTGGACGCTGCGCGGCGAGCGCCACTGATCGCGAGCGCCGCGCTCAGTCGGTGAGGATGCGCAGGTCGGCGACGAGACCGTCGTAACGGTCCTGCTTGGAGTCTGGGTCGCCGCGCAGCACCGCGGACGGATGCAGCGTCGCCAGTGCGTAGTCGACCGTCGCTTCGTCCGCCACGTACGGGCCCTTCTCCGGCGGCCAGGGCAGCCGCTCACCGCGGTGCTGAGTGAGTCGGAAGCCGCTGCCGAACAGCGCCTGGGCCGCCGTTGCGCCGAGCGCGACGATCACGTCCGGCTGGATGACGTCCAGCTCGGCGGCGAGCCAGGGATGGCAGGCGAGGACGTGTCGCGCGTCCGGCCGCTTGTGCAGCCGTCGCTTGCCCCGCTCGGCCTGCTGGAACCGAAAGTACTTGACAGCATTCGTGAGGTAGCAGGCCTCGCGCTCGATTCCGGCGTCGCGCAGCGCCCGGTCCAGCACGCGCCCGGCCGGCCCGACGAACGGCTCGCCCTGCCGGTCCTCCATGTCGCCGGGCTGCTCGCCGACGAGGACGAACCGCGCGGACTTCGGGCCGGACCCGAACACCGTCTGTGTCGCGTTCTCGTACAGCTCGCAGCCGCGGCACCCGGCCGCAGCGTCGGCCAGCGCGGCCAGGCTGCGCCGGTCTGGGACGAACGGGCTCGCGTCCTGCACGTGGACGAGATTCCCGTCCACGCGCTAGGTGCAAACCGCCGATTGCTCAGACCTGCGGCCGGGAAGAGTCGACACATGCCCGATGCGAAGGACGGTGGCGGCGACAGCACGTTCAGCGTGGTGACCGCTCTTGCCGCCAACGTCGCGGTCGGCCTGGTCAAGTTGTTCGCCGGGCTGCTCTCCGGATCCGGGGCGCTGCTGTCCGAGGCCGCGCACTCGGCGGGGGACAGCACGACCGAGCTGCTGTTGCTCGTCGCGTTGCGGCGCTCGGACCGGCCGGCAGATCGGCAGCATCCGTTCGGGTACGGCAAGGAACGCTACTTCTGGTCGCTACTCGCGGCCGTCGCGATCTTCGTCTCCGGGGCGGCGTTCTCGATCTTCGAAGGCATCCACACGATCCTCGGCTCGAGCGAAGACTCCGGCATGCTCTGGGTCAACTATCCGGCGCTCGCGATTGCCTTCGTCTTCGAGGGGACCTCGCTGCGCGTGGCAGTACGCCAACTGCGTGCGCACATCCAGCGCCGCCACCAGACATTGCGGCAGTACATCGCGAACCCGATCGACCCCACCGTCAACAGTGTCACGCTCGAGGACTCGGCCGCCCTGGTCGGCATCTGCCTGGCCGCGCTGGGTGTCGGCCTGCACCAGCTGACCGGATCGGAGGTCTGGGACGGACTGGCCTCGCTGTCGATCGGATGCCTGCTGCTCGTCGTCGCGTTCGTGCTGGCGCGTACCTGTGAGGCGCTGCTGATCGGCCAGCAGGCCGACCCTCGACTGATGCGCGCCATCGAGCAGCGTCTCGAGGAACAGGACGAGGTCGTCGACGTCGTCGACCTGCTCACGATGCTGACGGGGACGGGACGTGTCCTGCTGTGCACGCGGGTGGACTTCGTGGACACGGTGAGCGCCGGCGAACTCGAGCGCGCCTGTGTCCGGGTGGCCGGCCAGCTGAACGAGGAGTTCCCGGAGCTGGACGAGATCTTCATCCAGCCCGCGTCACGGGCGGACCGCACGGTGCGCGAACGCGTCCGCGGCCGGTACGGTCACGCCCTCGCGGACGAGACCCCCGACGGTTAGCCGCACCCGCGGCATTGTTTGACGCTTCCGGGAGGCGGGGTAGCCCATTGTCTGCCCCGACCGGCGCGGCGGAAGGACCAAACGATGCGCTCGCTACCCGACTCGATCAGCTCTGTCTACGAGCACCACGGACCGTTCGTGACGGCCTGCTTCGACGCCTCCCGCGACACCGAGAACGGCGCTCACGAGGTCGAGCTGCGCTGGCAGGAACTGCGCCGCTCGCTGGCCGACGACGGCGCCGCCGAGCAGGATCTCGCGGCGCTCGACGGCACGCTCACCGAGCACTGGGAGGCCCCCGGCCGTCACGGCAAGGTGGTCGTCGCCGCAGACGGTGAACTGCTGCTCGACGCGGTCCTTCCGGAGCCGCCGGCCCGCCCGCAGGCCAGCGTCGCACCGCTGCCCGATCTGATGCCGATGCTCGCGGCGCGCATGGCGGGTGTGCCGTACGTGCTCGTCGTCGCCGACCACACCGGTGCCGACATCGTTGCCGTCCCCGCCGACCTCGCCGCCGCGGGCCTGCGCCCCGACGCCATCAGCGTGAAGGGCAGCAGCCAGTACCCCATGCACAAGACGGGGCGCGACGAATGGGACGAGCGGCATTTCCAGAACCGGGTCGAGAACTCGTGGGCGTCGAACGCACGCGATGTCGCCGCGAAGGTCCGCGAGCAGGTCGCGGTGGTGGACGCCGAACTGGTCGTGATCGCCGGCGATCCCCGCGCACGTTCACTGCTGCGGGACGACCTACCGCAGGTCTTGGACGTCGCGTCCGTGGAGATCGTGGAAGCAGAAGCCGGCGCGCGCGCCGACGGCGCCTCTGACAAGCCGCTGGACGACGCGGTGCACGATGCGCTGCTGCAGCACTCGTGGCGTCGGCGCCGAGAGGTGCTCGAACACCTGCAGCAGAACCTAGGTCGCGAGCGCTATGCGGTTGCCGGCGTTGCTGCGGTGGTCGAAGCCGTGCGCCGTTCCCAAGCGGACACCGTGGTGATCTCCGACGATCCGAGCTCCACCCTGACCGCATGGATCGGGCCGGAGCCCCTTCAGATCGGAATGGCGCCTGAGGAGTTGACGGCCATGGGCGTCGCGCAGCCGGAGCAGGTGCGCTTCGACGCAGCGCTGCTGCGCGCGGTGGTGGGCAGCGGAGCGGACATCCTGGTGACGCCCAACGCGCACGACTACGTCGAGGACGGCATCGCCGCGCTGCTCCGGTACGACGACGCCGTGAGCGCCTGAGCCGAGCTGCGCGCAATGGCCGAGGATGACTCGGAACATCGCGATCCGCAATCGCGCGCACGGCCGGACTACCACGACCCGCTGGCCGGATTCGGTGGCGCACCACCGGCCCAGAGCGCGCTGACGTTACGGCTCGTGCTCGCCGCGTTCGGGCTGGTCGTCTGTGCCGGGGGAGCGGTCGGCTCGGCGCTGGCGGGCTCCACTGGGTTCTGCGTGCTGTTCGCCGTGCTGGCCCTGGCGGCGCTCGTGGACATCGGCGTCGTCGTGCGTCGCAAACTGCGCGGTGAACCTGGCTGAGTTCGTTCAGGTGCGCAGGGCAGCGCGGGCGCGTTCCTGCATCTGCGCGTACGGGATCTCCATGGCGTCGACGCCGGACTCGATCTGTTCGACGGCGGCGCGAACCTTGTCCGCGTCCGCGCTGGAGAAGTCGCCGTCCAGCTCGCCGAACTCGGTCAGCTCCTCGGCCTCGGCGTGCTGCAGAATCGCGTGGCGCAGGCCGCTGAACCTCGTCTCGAACTCGGTCGACTCCACGTCGAGCGCCTCGAGCGTGGTCAGCAGCGCGGCCGCCTCGTCCTCCTCATGCAGCCGGCTGTCGGGTGAGCCGGCATCCTCGTCCTTGGCCTTGGAGTGGACTAGCTGCCGCTCGACCGCCTCGTGCACCGCAAGAAGCCGGCGCAGTTCCAGGAATGCCTGCGCGCGCACCGAGCCCATCTCGCGCGGGATGCGGTCGAGCAGCTCCTCGATCCGGTCGTGCTGCGACTCCAGCAGCGCGATGACCTCGCTACTCATGACGGCACAGCCTCCTTCTGCTCCAGCCGTTCCCGCTGCGGGACGACGGTGTACTTCGGGTCGAGGGTGGACGCGCGTCCCGCCTCGAAGATCCCGAATCGGGTCAGCGCCGAGCCGGCGAGCAGCACAGCGCCGGACACGGCCGCGGCGGCTCGGCTGCGGCGGCCCAGCGTGGCACCGAGCAGAGCGCCGCCCGCGGTGAGCGCCTTCGCGGCGCGCAGCATCATCCCGGCCTTGCCGTCGTGGAACGTCTCGCCGGCGAGCCCGGCCGCATGCTCCATCGCGTTGCTCGCGGCGAGTTCGAGCGCCGCGCCGCCGAGTGCCGCCCGGCGCGCGGGGCCGGCTTCGGCGCACGGTGCGGTGAGCAACCCGAGGCCGCCGGCCGCAGTGGCCGCCGAACCGACGAACACGAACGGCAGCTGCTTGCGCGACTCGTGCCACGCGGGCACCGCGGTGTCGGCGATCAGGACCGCGGTGTAGGACGCAACGCCCGAGCCCAGCACGCCGGCGCCGAGACCGGCCGCGCGTCCGACACCAGGTGCGATGCCGGTGACGTCCGAAGCGGCGGTCGCGGCGGCGAGCGGGCCGTACGCGGTGAGCAGCCACGAGCCCATGCTCATGGGCGAGGTCGGCTTGGCGACGCGCAGCATGTTGTAGAACCGGCTCGGCTTGCCGAGGTCGTGGACGAGCGCGACCGCCGAGACGCTGATCGCCACCAGCGCGCCGAGCTTCGTCGTACGCGCCAGCCGGGGCCGTCCGGTCAGCTCGGCACCGGCCGCCAAAATGGACGACGCACCCGCCAGCCCGCCGGTGAACAGGTAGCCGGCGATGTCCAGCGGCTCCCAGGTGGGCTCCTTCAGGATCGGTCGGCCGTAGTAGGAGGTGAACGTGGGCTCGTGCCGGTGCTTGCTCACTTCTGGCGCCTTCCCACGAAGGTCGCGGCGAGACCGGCGAGCAGGGTCCCGGCCGCCATCGCCGCGTGCTTCCACATCTGCGGCAGGTCCCGCGTGGTCACCACCGGGTCCGGCGGCAGGCCGTACGTCTCCGGCTCGTCCAGCAGCAGGAAGAACGCCCCGTTGCCGCCGACGCCGTCGTCCGGCGACTCCCCGTACAGCTTCGCCTCG
The DNA here is from genome assembly GCA_035765515.1 of Jatrophihabitantaceae bacterium. Classification (GTDB taxonomy): domain Bacteria; phylum Actinomycetota; class Actinomycetes; order Mycobacteriales; family Jatrophihabitantaceae; genus DASRSS01. The sequence continues at coordinate 9,599 of DASTXN010000135.1, forward strand.
TGCAGGCCCTGGGCGTGCAGCTCGTCGACGCGCTGCTGCGCACGGTCGCGCAGCTCGTTCAACTCACCGAACTGGATCGACTTGGTCGGGCACGCCTTCGCGCACGCCGGCTCCTGGCCGACGCCGATCCGGTCGTAACACATCGTGCACTTGAACACCCGCCCGTCGCCCTCGCGCTGGCCGAGCACGCCGTACGGGCACGCGGAGACGCAGTACCCGCAGCCGTTGCACACGTCCTGCTGGACGACCACCGTGTCGAACTCGGTGCGGAACAGCGCACCGGTCGGGCAGACGTCCAGGCAGGCCGCGTGCGTGCAGTGCTTGCACACGTCTGATGCCATCAGCCAGCGCACGTCCGGCGAATTCCCCTGGTCAGGCGAAGGGATGGGCTTGTCCTGCTCGATGAACGCGACGTGCCGCCAGGTGTTCGCGCCGAGGGCGGATGTGTTGTCGAACGACTCGCCGGTGAGTTCGAGCTTGCCGTCCGAGGGAATCGCGTTCCACTCCTTGCAGGCCACCTCGCACGCCTTGCAGCCGATGCACACGCTGGTGTCGGTGAAGAAGCCCATGCGCGGCATACCAAGATTCGTGGTCGTCATCGGACGGTCACCCCCTCCATGCCCGTGTTCTCGTCGATGCCGGCGCGCTGCTGGTAGGCCTCGATGAACCGGGGCAACTCAGCGCCGCGAGGGCGCCGTCCCGGCCGGATGTCGACGGTCAGCGCCTTGACCTCCTGGATGTGCACGTTCGGGTCCAGCGAGATCGAGGACAGCTCGTTCATCGAGTCGCCGCTGCTCAGTCCGTTGACGCCCCAGTGGAACGGCAGGCCGATCTGGTGCACGGTGCGTCCCTGCACGTGCAGCGGGCGCATCCGCGACGTCACCATCACCCGCGCCTCGATCGCCCCGCGGGCAGTCACGATCGTGGCCCAGCCGTTGTGCTCCAGGTTGCGCTCCGCCGCGAGCGCGGGGGAGACCTCGCAAAACAGCTCGGGCTGCAGCTCGGCCAGGTACGGCTGCCACCGCGACATCGCGCCGGCCGTGAAGTGCTCGGTCAGCCGGTAGGTGGTGAGCACGTACGGGAACACGCCGGCGTCGTGGTCGTCGCCGCTCGGGTGGT
>DASTXN010000136.1:0-6647 GCA_035765515.1 Jatrophihabitantaceae bacterium
GGCTCGCCGAGGCCTGCAGCCGACTGCTGCGCTCGGGCACGCTGCCGGATTCCGGCGGCGCGGCGACGACAATCTTGGTCACCATCGACTACCGCGACCTGCTGCAGCGCTACTGGAACACGATGGGCGCGAACAACACCACTAGCACCGACACCGACAGCTCGACCGCCAGCACCGCAAATACCATCGCCGCCAGCGGGGGTCCCCCCCGCCAATAAAGGCGTAGCCGGCGGGGGAGGCTACGGGGTCACCTCGTACGGGACGTTGATCCCGGTCGACGAGCTGCTGCGAAGAGCCTCGGACGCGAAGATCATCCCCGTCGTGTTGAACGACGCCGGCGGGGTCATGGCCTACGGGCGAAGCCGAAGACTCGCCTCCCCAGCCCAACGAAGAGCCCTCGCCGCCCGCGATGGGGGCTGCGTGCGACCGGGCTGCACGGTGCCCGCGGATTGGTGTGAGGTGAACCATGTCGACCGCTGGGAACACGGCGGCACGACCGACATCGGCAAGATGGCACTGGTCTGCACCCACAACCATGACGACCTCGAACGCGGCGCCCGCATCGTCATGATCAACGGACGCGCGCACTGGATCGAGCCTGCCTGGCTCGATCCATCGCAGACCCCGAGGTTGAATACCGCCCACCACCTGCCCCGCATCTTCACCGGGGACCTCGGCACTGCCCTCGACCGTCCGCAAGACAGCGAGCAATAACCCGCGGGCCGGAAGGCGACCACCCGCACCGCACCGAGCTGGAAGCTGAGCCGCGAGCGAGACCGCGGGAGGCGAAGGCGACCCACCACACAGCGCAACCAGCACAACCCGACTATCAGGACCGGGCTGGAAGCCGAGACCGCGGGAGGCACAGGCGACCACCGCATGGCGCGCCCAGCACAACCCGACTAACCGGGTACGACCTCGTCCAGGAACCGCAACGCGGCACGGGCGCTCTCGCGCCGCCAGGTGAGAACCAGTCGCTCGAATCCGGACGTATCCCGAAGCTGGGTGCGCAATTCGTCCTCGCGGCGCGTGAACACCTTGCGCTGCGCGGCGATCAGCGGCCCCGCGCTCCAGCCGCGCCGGTCCAGCAGGGCCAGCTTGACCAACAGTTCGGAGCGTGTGTCCCGCAGATGCTCGACCGGTCGCCGCAGCCAGCGTCGCACGTCCGCGTCGCCGATGGCGGTGGCCGCGACGACAGTGCGCTGTGGGCCGCGTCCACCCTGCTCGGTACTTGCCGGCACGGTCAGCCCGAGCTCGGTCAACGCCGTGATGGCGCGGTAGACGATCGGACGGGGGACGTGCCAGGCCTGCCCGACAGCGCCGTCCGGGGCGGTGAGGCCCGCGACCGCGAAACCGTGCTGCGGCTGCTCGGCGATCAATGCCAACACGATCCACTCGGCCAGCGACAGCTTCGGAAGGTCTCGCGTCACGCCGGCCATGACCGTCCGAGCAGCCGGTCCGCACAGGGCAACGCCACCGGCACAGCGTAGTGCGGTCTGCGGCCACCGGCCGTAGGCATGAGCATGATGGAGCGCGTGAACAGAATCGATGCGCCGAGTGTCCTCGTCACCAATGCCGCGCTGGCCGACGGCACGTCCGCCGAACTGCGCCGCGGCGTGAGCCTGCTCGTCGATGATCGCTCGGTCGCGGGGCTCTGGTTCGACGGCGACGGGCCCGATCCGACGAGCCTGGACGCGACGGTGATCGACGGCAGCGGCGCAACCATCGTGCCCGGCCTGGTCGACTCGCATGCACACCTGTCGATGCCCGGCGGCGCGCGCTGGATCGAGCGCGGCTTCGACGCGGCCGAGGAACTGCTCGCTGTCGGCGAGGAGAACGGTGCGGCCATGGTGCGCGCGGGCATCCGCTGGGCGCGCGATGTCGGGGCACCCCGGCGCGCGGGAGCCGACGGCGTCGAGCGCGCGCTGAGCCTGGTGCTGCGCGATCGCTGGAAGGACGCGCACGACCGTCCGTACGTCCGCGCGGCGGGCACGTGGATCACCCGTGCCGGATCGCTGCCGCACGGGCTCGCGATCGAACTCGACCACGGCGCGGACCTGGTCGACGCGGTCACCGCGCAACTCGACGACGGCGCCGACCTGGTCAAGCTGTATCTCGACGGCCCGGACGCCGACACCGCGCCGTTCAGCGCGGACGAAGTCACGGCGGCGGTCGCGCTCGTGCACGAGCGCGGTGCCACGGTGGCCGCCCACTCCGGAACCCTGCCCGGCGCGCGCGTGGGCGCCGAGGCCGGCGTCGACAGTCTCGAGCACGGCTTCGCGCTGGACGCCGACGTGGCCGCGACACTCGCCGAGCACCGCGTCACCGTGGTGTCGACGCTCGCGGTGCTGCGGTCGTGGCAGAGCTTTCGCACGACGACGACAATCGATCGGTTCGCGAGCGAGGACGGTGTCGCGCGCATCGCCGAGCGCCGTGAGCGGGCCGAGGAGAGCATCCGGCTGGCACACCGGGCCGGTGTGGCGATCGCGGCCGGCTCGGACTTCGGCGGCGGCTCGCTGCGAGCGAACCAGCTGGCCTGGGAGGTCGAGGCTCTGGTCGCCGCGGGCGTCGAGCCGCACGTCGCGCTCGCAGCCGCGACGTGGCGCGGCGGCGAGCTGATCGGCGATTCCGCTGCCGGTCGCTTATCGATCGGTGGCCCTGCGCACTTCAGCCTGGTACACGGCGATCCGCTCAGCGATCCGTCCGCCCTGTGGCGGGTCTGGCTGACCCGCTGACGTAGAACGGCTCAGACGAAGGTGGCGGGATCACCGTCGGTCAGGTGGCCGCGGAACATCGCGTTGCTGTTGAAGGCGATCACCACGCTGCCGTCGTGGCCGGCCGCGATCAGGCCGCCGGAGCCACCCGCCGCGTCCAGCTTCGCCGCGACCGTCTCGCGCACGGCCCGCTCCAGGTCCGCGCCCAGGTAAGACATGCGGGCACTGATGTCGTAGGCGACGACGCCGCGCAGGAAGTACTCGCCCTCGCCGGTGCACGAGACGGCCACGGTGTCGTCCGCCGCGTAGGTGCCGGCCCCGACGACCGGGGCGTCGCCGACCCGGCCCGGCAGTTGGTTGCTCACCCCGCCGGTGGACGTCGCGGCCGCCAGCCGGCCGTGGGCGTCGCGGGCCACCGCCCCTACCGTCCCGTGCCTTGTCCCGTTAGCAGCCGTCCCGTCGGCGGAGCGGACGCGCTCCAGCTCGCGCAGCCGGCGGTCGGTCACGAAGTAGCTGTTCGGCACCTGTTCCAGCCCCCACTCGGTCAGCAGCCGGTCGTCCGGAGCGACCATCAGCACGTGGGACGTCCGCTCGAGGACGGCGCGGGCGGCGAGGACCGGGTTGCGGACGTTCCGGCAGCTGGTGACCGCCCCGGCGCGCCCGTCGCCGGTCATCACCGCGGCGTCCAGTTCGGCGGTGCCCTGGGTTGTGAGCGCCGCGCCCCGGCCGGCGTTGAACAGCTCGTTGTCCTCGAGCGCGGTCACCGCGGCGCAGACCGCGTCTACCGCCGGGCCGCCCGCGCGGAGCACCCGCTCACCCGCGCGCACCGCATCGCGCAGTCCGGCGTGGTAGGCGTCCGGGCCGTCCAGCGGCTCGACGCGGTCGCCCGCACCGCCGTGCACGGCCAGCGCGATCCCGTCCGGTCCAGGGGCAAGTCGTAGCAGCTGCATGGACCGGACGTTATACGGGGCGTTCCGAGCGCTGGCACCGGGCTGAGACGCCGCGCTCGGATAACGCGACGGCCTGCCGATGTTAAGCTAGCGTGAATTTGCTGTTGTCGGCGGGTTGTCTCGGCACTAGTCGGCCCTCGGGTGCGAACCAGGAATCGTCCCCGCGGTGCATCTGACGAAGCCGGGCCGGGCTCGGTGGCAGGTGGGGCAGCTGGTCCTGACCCATGCCTGGAAAGTGCCCGCCCGATGCGTTCCCCTGCCCGCCTGTTCGCGGCCGCGGTCATCGCCGCGATGATGGCGATCGCCGTGGTGACACTCGTCGCCGACGTGATGAGCGGCCATCCGCACACCCATCAGGCCGCCGCCCGAGTCGAGGCCCAGTTCGCCCAGCGCTCCATCCCGGGCCTCGCGGCGCTGTCCCCGGACGCTCGGACGCAAGCCACGAGCGCGCCGGACGCGGTCTCCGCCGACCCGGCGGACGCGGCCGAAAGCCCCGCGACCGGCGCCTCCGCAATGGCGAACGCACCGACGAGGCCGGCGTCCACGGGACCGTCCGCAGCCACGACCGGCCCGTCCGTCGGAACAGTGACCGGGACGGCCCCGGGGATCGGGAGTGCCAACCCCCCGGCGGCGCGTCCAGCCGCGGCACCGGCCAAGGCCGTCCCGGCGGCCGAGCACCCCGCGAAGGTCAGGAAGTCGCGCCCGACCCGTCGGCAGCTGCGGGCGGCAGCGGTGCGCAGGGGCAAGCGCCCCGGCGAGGTCACCCGCAGCCACTACCTGCGTCACCTCACCGGCGGACCCTGGGACGAGATCATGATGCGGGCGCTCGGCCGCCGTGATGCCCGGCAGAACGCCGGCCGCCAACAGCACGTCGTGCTGCTCGACATCGGCGGCCAGGTGGGGCACGGCGTGCTGCTGTCGACGACCCCGCGCTACGTCAGCTATCGGGGGCTGACGCGGGCGGTCATCGCGTACGTGCGGGGCTATCACTCCGCGCAGCGCCGGGGCGCGCCGGTCACGGTCGCGATCGGCACCAACAACGACCTGCAGACCTCGGCCCGGACGGGGCGGATCTGGGCCCGCCAGGTCGTCCAGCCGGTACACCGCGCCGCAAGGCACTACCGCGGGTTCGCGATCGCCGGCGCGAGCGACATCGAGCCGGGATTCCGCGTCGGCCCGCGCGGCACCCGGGCGTGGGTGCGCGGATTCCTGCACGCGACCAAGGCGCCGCTGATCTTCAACGGCTCGGCGGACGGCTGCTCGCCGATCTTCCCGCGGTCGCGCTGCGGCCACGGCTGGACGGCACGCGACCTCGCGTGGGTGGCCGGGGCTGCGGCGCCGCGCCGCATCTCGGCCCTGCCGCAGGTCTACAACTACACGATGGCCGACCAGTGGGCGATGATCTCGCTGACCGCGGTGCGCGATGGCCACCGGGCGCTGCGGTTCCATGGCCCGCTGACCGAGAACGCGGCCTGTCGCGGCGAGAAGCACTGCCCGACGATGGGCAGCCTGCGGGCCTGGCAGGCACTGCGCAACAGCCTGAGCCGGCTCGGCCCGGTCTCGTTGCCGGCGCGCACCGACCTGGACGTGTACTGACGCTCTCCACGCTCGAGCTTCGCCAGGTCCGGATGCCCGCTGTGTGACATCCTGAGCCGGCGGCGGTGCGGGCTCGAGGAGCGGTAGATGGATCAGAAGATGCTGACGGATCTCATCAGCATCCCGCTGTTCACCGGCGTCATCGGGTACGTCACCAACTGGACCGGCGTGCTGATGCTGTTCCGTCCGATCCGCTTCCACGGCCTGCGCGTGCCGGGGCTTCGGCTGCTCTTCCCGCTGCTGCCACGCCGGGTTCGCGTGCTCCCGCTCATGAGCTACACCGGTGCGGTCGGCTGGCAGGGGATCGTGCCCTCGCGCGCGGACAAGATGGCTAGCATCGCCGTCGACAAGGGCCTGGGCAAACTCGGCAGCATCGCGGACTTCTACCGCGAGCTCGAGCCGGACCGCATCGCCGAGCATCTGGCCGTCGTCGCGCAGGCGGAGATCCGCGACGTGGTCGAGCAGATCATGGAGCAGGAGAACCCGCAGCTGTGGCGCGATCTGCCGCCGATGCTGAAAGAGGCAGTACACGCGCGGGTGCGCCAGCAGCTGCCCGCTGTCGTGCACGAGATAACCGACCAGATCGGGGCGAACGTCGACCAGCTCATCGACGCGAAGCTGATGGTGATCCGCTACTTCGTCGCGCACCCGGAGCTGCTGAACGAGCTGTTCCTGATGATGGGTAAGCGAGAGCTGCGGTTCATGCAGAACTTCGGGTTCTACTTCGGCGTGCCGATGGGGTTCGTGCTGTTCGGCATCCTGCAGGTGTTCCCGCACTGGTACGTGTTGCCCATCGGCGGAGTGATCATCGGCTGGGTGGTCAACTACCTCGGCATCGCGATGATCTTCGAGCCGATCCGCCCGACGAGGTGGTGTCCCTGGCAACAGGGCCTGCTCATCAAACGGCAGGGCGAGGTCACCGAGTTGTATGCGCAGATGGTCTCCGAGAAGGTGATCACGCTGCAGAACATCGGGGAAGAGCTGCTGACCGGGCCGCGCAGCGACCGCACCCTGCAGATGCTGGAGGACACGCTGCGCCCGGCCGTCGACCGGGCGGTAGGTCCGGCGCGCGCCGCAGTCCGGGTCGCGATCGGGACGAAGGAGTACGACCAGATCCGCAACTCGGTCGCGATCGAGGCGACCCAGTTCGCGCCGATCGCGTTCGGCGACGCGGAGTTCAACCACCGGCAGTCGGGCAAGATCCACGCGTTCATCGTCAAGCAGATGTCGGCGATGAGCCCCGCGGACTTCGTGGAGATGCTGCGCTCGGCGATCAAGCAGGACGAGTGGTTGCTGTTCGTGCACGGAGGCGCGCTGGGCTTGTTCGCCGGCTTCCTGCACCTGGCGATCTTCGGGGTCTGACGTGGCTGCGGAGATCGGGATCATC
>DASTXN010000137.1:0-6702 GCA_035765515.1 Jatrophihabitantaceae bacterium
CGCACCAACAAGCTCAAGGCGCACGACGAGAGCAACCAGGTCGGCGTCGGCGACCGGGTGCTGATCATGGAGACCCGCCCGCTGTCGGCGTCGAAGCGCTGGCGCGTGGTCGAGGTCCTCGAGAAGGCCCGCTGACGGGGCGTCCAAAGCCACGAGTTAGTCCGAAAAATCTGGAGTCGAAGTGATTCAGCAGGAGTCGCGACTGCGCGTCGCCGACAACACCGGTGCCAAGGAGATTTTGTGCATCCGGGTGATGGGCGGCTCGGGTCGGCGCTACGCGGGCATCGGCGATGTCATCGTCGCGACGGTCAAGGACGCGCTGCCCGGCGCCGGTGTGAAGAAGGGTGACGTCGTCAAGGCGGTCATCGTCCGCACCGTCAAGGAGCGCCGTCGGCCGGACGGCAGTTACATCCGGTTCGATGAGAACGCTGCCGTCCTCATCAAGGCTGACGGCGAGCCGCGCGGCACGCGCATCTTCGGCCCCGTCGGCCGCGAGCTGCGTGACAAGAAGTTCATGAAGATCATCTCTCTCGCACCCGAGGTTCTCTGAAGCCATGAGCGAGCGCAGCGAGCGAATGAAGAAGGCAGAGCAGTCATGAAGGTTAAGAAGGGCGACGAGGTCCTCGTCATCGCCGGCAAGGACCGGGGTGTCAAGGGCAAGGTCATCTCGGCCGACCCGATCACCAACAAGGTGATCGTGGAGGGCGTGAACCGCGTCAAGAAGCACACCCGGCTGTCCACCACGAACCGTGGCGCGAAGGCCGGCGGCATCGAGACCATCGAGGCGGCGATCAGCGCCAGCAACGTGATGGTGGTCGAGGACGGCAAGCCCACGCGCGTCGGTTACCGGCGTGACGAGGAGAGCGGCAAGAACGTACGCGTCTCGCGCCGTTCCGGGAAGGAACTGTCATGAGTGCCCCGACCACCGAGTACCCGGCGCCGCGGCTCAAGACGCGCTACCGCGAGGAGATCGCGCCGGCGCTGAAGGACCAGTTCTCCTACGGCAACCCGATGCAGATCCCCGGTCTGGTCAAGATCGTGGTCAACATGGGTGTCGGCCAGGCGGCCAAGGACAGCAAGCTCATGGACGGCGCCGTCCGCGACCTGACCCTGATCACCGGCCAGAAGCCGCTGGTGCAGAAGGCCCGCAAGTCGATCGCACAGTTCAAGCTGCGCGAGGGCATGCCGATCGGCGCGAAGGTCACGCTGCGCGGCGACCGGATGTGGGAGTTCCTGGACCGGCTGCTGTCGCTGGCACTGCCGCGCATCCGTGACTTCCGCGGCCTGTCCGACCAGCAGTTCGACGGCAACGGCAACTACACGTTCGGCCTGACCGAGCAGTCGATGTTCCACGAGATCGACCCCGACTCGATCGACCGCCCGCGTGGCATGGACATCACGGTGGTCACCACCGCGACGAACGATGACGAGGGACGGGCCCTGCTGCGGGCGCTCGGCTTCCCGTTCAAGGAGAACAGCTGATATGGCCAAGACCGCTCTGAAGAACAAGGCCGCGGCGAAGCCCAAGTTCGCCGTGCGTGGTTACACCCGCTGCCAGCGTTGCGGCCGTTCGCACTCGGTCTACAAGAAGTTCGGCCTGTGCCGGATCTGCCTGCGCGAGATGGCGCACGCAGGCGAACTGCCCGGCATCACCAAGTCTTCCTGGTAAATCCGCACCACCGGATCGCTCACAGGCCCGCTGCAAACGAAGTGGGAACCAGGGCGAGAAAGAAGAGCACCACATGACAATGACCGATCCCATCGCAGACATGCTGACGCGTCTGCGCAACGCGAACTCGGCGTTCCACGACGAGGTCACGATGCCCCACTCCAAGCTGAAGGGTCACATCGCGGCCATCCTCAAGGAGCAGGGTTACATCGCGGACTACCACGTGGCCGACGCCCCCGAGGGCATGCCGGGCCGCGTGCTCACGATGAACCTCAAGTACGGGCCGAACCGTGAGCGCAGCATCGCCGGCGTCCGCCGCGTCTCCAAGCCGGGTCTTCGGGTGTACGCCAAGTCGACGGGCATGCCGCGCGTGCTCGGCGGCCTGGGTACCGCGATCATCTCGACGTCGTCCGGCCTGCTGACTGACAAGCAGGCCGCCAAGCGCGGCGTGGGCGGCGAAGTCCTCGCCTACGTCTGGTAAGGGGTCGAAAAACATGTCTCGAATCGGAAAGCTTCCGGTCCCGATCCCGTCCGGTGTGGACGTGACTATCGACGGCCAGAGCGTCGTTGTGAAGGGCCCGAAGGGCACCCTGTCGCACACCGTCGCCGAGCCGATCACCGTTGCTCGCCAGGACGACGGCACGATCGCCGTCGTACGTCCTGACGACGAGCGCGAGTCCAAGTCGCTGCACGGCCTGTCGCGCACGCTGATCGCCAACATGGTGACCGGCGTGACCGAGGGCTACGCCAAGACGCTGGAGATCGTCGGTACCGGCTACCGCGTGACCGCCAAGGGCAGCGACCTCGAGTTCGCCCTGGGCTTCTCGCACCCCGTCCCGGTCCCCGCGCCGGACGGCATCTCGTTCCGCGTCGAGTCCCCGACCCGCTTCGTGGTCGAGGGCATCGACAAGCAGAAGGTCGGCGAGGTCGCCGCCAACATCCGCAAGCTGCGCAAGCCCGACCCGTACAAGGGCAAGGGCGTGCGTTACCAGGGTGAGGTTGTCCGCCGCAAGGCCGGTAAGGCAGGTAAGAAGTAATGGGCGCATCCACGATCGCCAAGCAGGCCCGTCGGTCCGCCGGCGTCTCGGCCACCCGCCGGGTCGCCAAGTCGCGCCGGCACTTCCGGCTCCGCAAGAAGGTCGCCGGCACCGCCGAGCGGCCGCGCCTGGTCGTCACCCGTTCGTCGCGGCACCTGTTCGCGCAGATCGTCGACGACAACAAGGGCGTCACCCTCGCGTCCGTCTCGACGTTCAAGATCACGGACGGCGACAAGACGGCGCAGGCCAAGCAGGCCGGCGCCCAGCTGGCCGAGGCTGCGAAGGCGGCAGGCGTCAGCAAGGTCGTCTTCGACCGGGGCGGCAACACGTACACGGGACGGCTTGCGGCATTCGCCAACGCGGCCCGCGAAGCCGGATTGGAGTTCTGATATGCCAGGACCGCAGCGCGGACCCCGCACCGGGGGCAACGAGCGCGACGGCCAGCGCCGGGATCGGCGCGACGGCGGCCGCGGCTCGGGCCCCGGAGCCGAGAAGAGCACCTACCTCGAGCGCGTGGTGAAGATCAACCGCGTCGCCAAGGTGGTCAAGGGTGGCCGCCGGTTCAGCTTCACCGCCCTGGTCGTGGTCGGTGACGGCGACGGCATGGTCGGCGTCGGCTACGGCAAGGCGAAGGAAGTTCCCGCCGCCATCGCCAAGGGTGTCGAGGAGGCCAAGAAGAACTTCTTCAAGGTGCCCCGCATCCAGCAGACGATCCCGCACCCCGTGCAGGGCGAGAAGGCGGCCGGTGTCGTGCTGCTCAAGCCGGCCAGCCCCGGTACCGGTGTCATCGCCGGTGGCCCGGTGCGTGCCGTTCTCGAGTGCGCCGGCATCCACGACGTGCTGTCCAAGTCGCTCGGCTCGGACAACCCGATCAACATCGTGCACGCGACCGTGGCCGCCCTGAAGGAGCTCGTCCGTCCGGAGGAGGTCGCGTCCCGTCGTGGCCTGCCGCTGGAGGACATCGCGCCCGCAGGCATGCTCCGCGCGCGTGCCGGGCAGGGGGCCTGACCGCCATGACCAGACTGAAGATCACGCAGACCAAGTCGGGCATCGGCTACCAGCGCAACCAGCGTGAGACGCTGCGCTCGCTGGGCCTGAAGCGGATGCACGACGTGGTCGTGAAGGAAGACCGCCCGGAGTTCCGGGGCATGATCGCGACCGTCACGCACCTCGTGTCGGTCGAGGAGGTCGAGTAAGGCATGACTCTCAAGGTTCACCACCTGCGCCCGGCTGCCGGGTCCCACACCAAGAAGACCCGTGTCGGTCGTGGTGAGGGCTCCAAGGGCAAGACCGCCGGCCGTGGCACCAAGGGCACCAAGGCCCGGTACCAGGTTCCGGCCGCCTTCGAAGGCGGTCAGATGCCGATCCACATGCGGCTGCCGAAGCTCAAGGGCTTCACCAACCACTTCCGGGTCGAGTACCAGGTCGTCAACGTGGCCAAGCTGGCCGAGCTGTTCCCCAACGGCGGGACGGTCGGCGTCGACGAGCTGGTCGCCGCCGGCGCCGTCCGCAAGGGCGAGCCGGTCAAGGTTCTCGGCAACGGGGACCTCGGCGGCGTGAAGCTGGACGTCACGGCCGACAGGTTCTCCGACACCGCGCGCGAGAAGATCGTCGCCGCCGGTGGCTCGGCGAACCAGCGGTAAAACCAGGACGTAGCGGCGGGATCGGACGCTGTGTCGCCCCGATAACAGGGGCGATCGGCGCCTGGTCCCGCCGACGCGTACGGCGGGGCTCACCAGCGGGCTGTTAGCCTGATCGAGCCTGGTCGGAGCACCACCGCCGGCGGCCGCGAGCGGCCAAATGTTGGACAAGATCGACCCGGACAAGTTCCGCAGTTGGAGGACCCGTGTTCAGCGCATTCGCATCGGCGTTCAAGACGCCGGATCTGCGCAAGAAGCTGCTGTTCACGCTGGCCATGCTGGTGCTGTACCGGCTCGGCGCGTCCATCCCGACTCCGAACACGAACACGTCGGCGATCAACGGCTGCATCAAGCAGGCCACGTCCGGCGACAACGCGAACATCTACTCGCTGATCAACCTGTTCTCCGGCGGGGCGCTGCTGCGGCTGTCCGCGTTCGCGCTGGGCATCATGCCGTACATCACCGCGAGCATCATCATCCAGCTGCTCGTCGTCGTGATCCCCCGCTTCGAGCAGTTGAAGCAGGAGGGCCAGTCCGGCCAGAACAAGCTGACCCAGTACAGCCGGTACCTGACCATCGGCCTGGGCATCCTGCAGTCCACGGGGTTCATCGCCCTCGCCCGCTCCGGCCAGCTGTTCCCCAGCTGCCAGGGCTCGATCCTCTACAAGCAGGACATGTGGACGCTGTCCACGATGGTCCTCTGCATGACGGCCGGCACCGGCGTCATCATGTGGCTGGGCGAGCTCATCACCGACCGCGGCGTCGGCAACGGCATGAGCATCCTGATGTTCACCTCGATCGCGGCGCGTATCCCGAACGAGGGCCAGACCATCCTGCAGAACGCGGGCGGTTTCGTCTTCACGCTGATCTGCGCGCTCGGCCTGGCGATCATCATCGCGGTGGTGTTCGTCGAGCAGGCGCAGCGGCGCATCCCGGTGCAGTACGCGAAGCGGATGGTCGGACGGCGCCAGTACGGCGGCACGTCCACCTACCTGCCGCTCAAGGTCAACCAGGCCGGCGTCATCCCGGTCATCTTCGCCTCGTCGCTGCTCTACATCCCGCAGCTGATCAGCCAGCTCACCAGCAACGGGACGAGCACGTCCTCGTTCGAGCGCTGGGTGAACAACAACCTGATCAACCAGTCGTCGTGGGTGTACATCATCATCTACTTCGCGTTGATCATCTTCTTCACGTACTTCTACGTCGGGATCACCTTCGACCCGGTCGAGCGCGCCGACGACATGAAGAAGTACGGCGGATTCATCCCGGGCATCCGGCCCGGACGCCCGACCGCCGAGTACCTGCAGTTCGTCCTGTCCCGCATCACCCTGCCGGGGTCGCTGTACCTGGGCATCATCGCCGTCCTGCCGAACTTCTTCTTCTCGATCACCAGCAGCAACGCGCAGAACTTCCCGTTCGGCGGAACCGCCGTGCTGATCATGGTCGGTGTGGGCCTCGATACGGTGAAGCAGATCGAAAGCCAGCTCATGCAGCGCAACTACGAAGGCTTCCTGCGCTAGATCGGGACGGAGGGCTCATGAGGTTGGTTCTCGTCGGGCCGCCGGGTGCCGGTAAGGGCACCCAGGCGGAGTTCATCGCCGAGCACTTCGCGATTCCCAAGATCTCCACGGGCGACATCTTCCGGGCCAACGTCTCCGGCGGAACCGAGCTGGGGCAGCTGGCGAAGAAGTACATGGACGCCGGGGACCTGGTGCCCGACGAGGTCACCAACGCCATGGTCCGTGACCGACTCGGACAGGCCGATGCCCGCGACGGTTTCCTGCTGGACGGCTTCCCGCGCAACGTGGCCCAGGCGGGGGAGTTCGACGGGATCCTGGCCGCGCTCGACACCCAGCTGACCGTCGTCCTCGATCTGGAGGTCGAGGCCGACGAGGTGGTCCGCCGGCTCTCGGGCCGGCGCACCTGCAAGAAGTGCGGGCATGTGTGGCACATCGAGTTCGACCCGCCGTCCCGGCCGGACGTCTGCGACAAGTGCGGCGGCGTCCTGTACCACCGCGACGACGACTATCCGGAGACGGTGCGGCACCGGCTCGAGGTGTATGCCGCCCAGACCGAGCCGCTCATCGAGTTCTACGGCGCACGTGGCCAGGTCGTCTCCATCGACGCGCTGGGCACGGTCGAGGACGTCACCGAGCGGGCGATCAACGCGCTGACGCCGTTCGCGGGCTAGCGGGCGGCCCCGTCCCACGATGCGCCGACGTCCCGAGCGGATCGAGCTGAAGTCCGCCGATCAGATCCAGACCATGCGCCGGGCCGGCCTGGTCGTCGCCGAAGCCCTGCAGGCGATGCGTGCCGCGGCGGCGCCGGGCGTGTCCACCGCCGATCTCGACGAGGT
>DASTXN010000138.1:0-27995 GCA_035765515.1 Jatrophihabitantaceae bacterium
CGGCACCACGTTGTGCTTCCTGATGATCCTGCTCGGCCTGCTCTGGATGATCGGCATGCCGATCCGTTACTTCGCCGGGCTGGTCGTCGTCATCGCCGGCGCGGTCACGCTGCTCGCGGTCGCCGAGCCGTACCGGTTGGCGCGCCTGACCTCGTTCACAAACCCGTTCAAGGACGCGCAGGGCAGCGGCTTCCACACCGTCGAGTCGCTGTACGCGCTCGGCTCCGGTGGGCTCTGGGGCGTGGGGCTCGGTGCCGGCACGTCGAAGTACTGGGTGCCGAACGCCAACTCCGACTACGTCTTCGCGATCGTCGGCGAGGAGCTCGGCCTGCTCGGCGCGGTCGCGGTGCTCGCGTTGTTCGGGCTGTTCGCCTACACCGGCATGCGCATCGCACGCCGCAACGCCGACCCGTTCGTGCGGCTGGTCGCCGGTGCCGCGACCATCTGGCTGTGCGGCCAGGCGGTGATCAACATCGGCTACGTGACGGGTCTGCTGCCGGTGACCGGTATCCCGCTGCCGTTCATCTCCGCGGGCGGTACCTCGCTGCTGGTGTCGTTCTTCGTGCTCGGCATGCTGACCTCTTTCGCCCGGCACGAGGCGCCCGCGGTCACGGCCGCGCGCCGGGCAGAACGGCTGGGTCACCGCTCGCGGGCCGAACGCTGGCTGCGCGTGCCTGTGCCCCGTCCGTACTGCCCGCCGAAGCGCCGCCGCGCCGCACCGCCGCCGCGTACGGCTGCCCCCCGGACGACGTCCCCACGCGTCGCCGCACCGCGCTCGGCTACACCGGCACGGACCCGTCCGGCCCGTCCGGCGGCAGCGCGTCCGGCGGCCGTCCCGTTGCGCGCCACCGGCACGGATGGTCGGCGGAGGACGCGGTGACAACCGTGACCGCTCCGCGGGTCGTGGTGGCGGGCGGGCACTCCGCGGGGCACATCGAGCCGGCGATGAACTTCGCCGACGCGCTGCGCCGACTGGCAGCCGATGCCGAGATCACGGCGCTGGGCACCGAGCGCGGTCTGGACACCACGCTCATCCCGGCGCGCGGCTATCCGCTGGAGCTGATCCCGCCTGTTCCGCTGCCGCGCCGGCTCAACCGCGCGCTGCTCGCGACGCCGGCCCGGCTGACCGCCTCGGTGCGTGCCGCGGGCGAGGTGCTCGACCGCGTCCGGGCCGAGGTGGTCGTGGGCTTCGGCGGTTACGTCGCCATGCCCGCCTACGTCGCTGCCCGCCGCCGGCGCATCCCGATCGTGATCCACGAGGCGAACGCCCGCGCCGGCGTGGCCAACCGGGTCGCGGTGCGCATGACCCCGCACGTGTTCACCGCGTCGCCGGAGGTCCGGTTGCCGAACGCGGTCGCAATCGGGATCCCCCTGCGTCCGGCCATCGCGTCGTTGAACCGCGCGGCCTTGCGCGCCCAGGCGCGGGAGCGTTTCGGCCTGGACGCGGACGGTCCGTTGCTACTGGTGACCGGAGGATCGCAGGGGGCGCGGGCGATCAACTGGGCGGTGTCGCAGGCGGCGCCCGCGTTGCGTGCTGCCGGCGTGCAGGTGCTGCACATCGTCGGGCCGAACAACATCCAGGACGTGTCGGTGCCGCCGCGCGAAGCGGGTGCGGCGCCGTACGTCGTCCTGCCGTACGTCGAGGAGATGCAGTACGCCTACGCGGCGGCGGACATGGTGCTGTGCCGGTCCGGAGCGATGACCTGCGCCGAGCTGACCGCGGTCGGTCTGCCCGCGGCCTACGTGCCGCTGCCGTTGCGCGGCGGGGAGCAACGGCTCAACGCGGTGCCGATCGTCGATGCCGGCGGGGGACTGCTCGTCGACAACGACGACCTCACTCCGCAGTGGATCATCGACAACGTGGTGCCGCGGATCACCGAACCGGCCACCGTCGCCGCGATGTCCGCGGCGGCGGCGCATGCTGGGAACCGCGACGCGGACGTGGTGCTCGCCCGGCACGTGCTCAACGTCGTTGCCGAACATCGCCAGCTCGGAGGCAAGCAGTGACCAGGCCGACCGCGGACGCGAGCGCGGACCGGCCCGAGGACTGGGAGGCTCCCGGAGCCGCCCTGGTGCGCAGCGCCGCCACCGACGTCATCCCGCCGCTGGCCGAACTGGGCCGGGTGCACATCATGGGGATCGCCGGAGCGGGCATGAGCGGCCTGGCCCGGATACTGCTCGACCGCGGCCTCCTGGTGAGCGGCTGCGAGGCGCGCGAGTCGACCACCGTGCAGGCGCTGCGGGCGCTGGGTGCGGTCGTGTTCATCGGGCACTCGGTCGAGCACCTGCACGAGGCGGACACGTTCGTGTACACCACCGCGATCAACCCGAAGCACGAGGAGCTCGTGGCCGCGCGCACGAGCGGGATGCGCGTGCTGCGCCGCGCCGCAGCGCTCGCCGCAGGTCTGGAGGACAAGCGCTGCATCGCCATCGCCGGCACGCACGGCAAGACCTCCACGACGTCCCTGCTCACGGTCGGGGCGCAGGCATGCGGGGTCGACCCGTCCTTCGCGATCGGCGGCAACCTCTACGAGACCGGGCGCAACGCGCACCTCGGCACGGGTGAGCTGGCGATCGTCGAGGCGGACGAGAGCGACGGGTCGTTCCTGCTGACCCGCCCCGTCGCCGCGGTCATCACCAACGTCGAGGCGGACCACCTGGAGAACCACGGGGACCTCGAGGGCATCTTCCGAGCGTTCGAGCAGTTCGTGGACCGCGTCGACCCGGCGGGCCTGGTGCTCACCTGCGCGGACGACGCGGGCGCTCGCCGGATCGCCGAGCACGCGCGGCGCGTCGGCCGTCGCGTGCTCACGTATGGCGAGAGCGAGGACGCGGACGTGCGCGTGACCGACGTGCGCACCCTTGCCGACGGCGTCGAGTTCACCGTCGCGAGTCCTTCGCTACCGCAGCGGACCGTGCGCGTCGGTGCGTTGATCGGCCGGCACATGGCGCTGAACGCGGCCGCCGCCCTGGCGATGGCCGTCGAACTCGGCCTCGACCCGAACGTGGTCACGCACGCCTGGGCGAGCTTCACCGGCGTGCACCGCCGTTTCGAGTCTCACGGCGAGGGCGGCGGAGTGCGCGTGTACGACGACTACGCGCACCATCCGACGGAGATCGCCGCCTCGCTCACCGCAGCGCGTGCGGCGTCCGGCTCGGGACGCCTGATCGCCGTCTTCCAGCCGGGCACCTACAGCCGCACGCAGACGTTCCGGCACGAGTTCGCCGAGGCGATGGCGATCGCGGACATCGCTGTCGTGATGGACATCTTCCCGGCCCGCGAGGAGCCGATCCCGGGCGTCACCGGCGCGACGATCAGCGATCTGATCGACCTGCCGCCGGAGCAGGTGATCTACGAGCCGCGCTATGAGCAGGTGCCGCAGCGGATCGCCGAGGTGGCCCGTCCGGGCGACCTGGTGATCACGATGGGTATCGGCAACGTCTACCTGCTCTGCGACGACATCCGCAACGCATGCGCAGGCGTCGCGTGAGCAACGGGTTGCTTGACTCGCTCCGCGGCGCAGCTGAATCCGCCCGCCCGTCGGGCACGCGCCGCCGATTGTTGATCGGGGCGGGAGCGTTGGTCGTTGTTGCGGTCTTCGCCGTTTGGCTGCTCGCGTTCAGTCCCGTGTTCGGCGTGCGCTCCGTGACCGTGCGCGGAACGCACCTGCTCACCGCGAAACAGATCGAGGACGCCGCGCACATCTCGCACGGCACGCCGCTGCTGCGCCTGGACAAGGCCGCGATCACCCGGCGCGTCGAGCAACTGCCCGAGATCGGTTCCGCGGAGGTCACGACGTCCTTCCCGTCCACGGTGACGATCACGGTCACCGAACGCGTCCCCGTCGGCTTCGTCAAACATGCCAACGGGTTCGTGCTGATCGACCACACCGGCGCCCAGTACCGCACGACCGGCACGCGGCCCGCGAAGTTGCCGCTGTTCGTCGTCCCGTCCGGCGCCGATGCCCGGACCTCCGGTCGCGCGCTGGCGACGGTCGCGGCCGCGCTGCCCGCCCGCGTCCGCGCGCGGATCACCTCGATCCAGGCGCTGAACCCGCAGGCGATCACGCTGCTGCTGAAGGACCACCGCGTCGTGCAGTGGGGCAGTGCGGACCGCAGCGCCGAGAAGGCGCGCGTGCTCGTGGCCCTCCTGCCGCACGCCGAGCAGCAGATCGACGTCACCGATCCGGATCAGCCCTTCACGCGCTGAGAATTCGGCGTGTCGTCGGCGCGCCTGAACAGGTTCGTCCGCTTCGCAATCTAACTTCGAGACCAACAGCCCAGGTTGACATAACGTTAACGGTCTACTAGAGGGTGAGGGTTCGGGTCGAGCGACCCGAGGCGCCACCACCGACACTCCCGGATCGACGACACCGACAACATCGCGACAAGTTCCGACCCGAGTTCATAGGAGCCAGAAACCATGACAGCACCGCACAACTACCTGGCGGTCATCAAGGTCGTCGGTGTCGGCGGCGGCGGCGTCAACGCCGTCAACCGGATGATCGAGGTCGGACTCAAGGGCGTCGAGTTCATCGCGGTCAACACCGACGCGCAGGCGCTGCTCATGAGCGACGCCGACGTCAAGCTCGACGTCGGCCGCGAGCTCACCCGCGGTCTCGGCGCCGGCGCGCAACCGGACGTCGGCCGCAAGGCGGCCGAGGACCACCGCGACGAGATCGAAGAGGTCCTCAAGGGCGCCGACATGGTCTTCGTGACCGCAGGCGAGGGCGGCGGCACCGGCACCGGCGGTGCACCGGTGATCGCGAGCATCGCACGCAAGCTCGGCGCACTGACGATCGGCGTGGTCACGCGGCCGTTCTCCTTCGAGGGCAAGAAGCGCGCCACGCAGGCCGAGGACGGCATCGAGGCGCTGCGCTCCGAGTGCGACACCCTCATCGTCATCCCGAACGACCGGCTGCTGCAGATCAGCGAGCACAACGTCAGCGTGATGGACGCCTTCCGCAGCGCCGACCAGGTGCTGCTGTCCGGTGTCCAGGGCATCACCGACCTGATCACCACGCCTGGGCTGATCAACCTCGACTTCGCCGACGTCAAGAGCGTGATGAGCGGCGCCGGCTCGGCGTTGATGGGCATCGGCTCGGCGCGCGGCGAGAACCGCGCACGGCAGGCCGCAGAGATCGCGATCGCCAGCCCGCTGCTCGAGGCGAGCATGGACGGCGCGCACGGCGTGCTGCTGTCGATCCAGGGCGGCTCGGACCTGGGCCTGTTCGAGATCAACGAAGCCGCCTCGCTGGTGGCCGAGTCGGCGCACCCGGACGCGAACATCATCTTCGGCGCGGTCATCGACGACACGCTCGGCGATGAGGTCAAGGTGACCGTCATCGCGGCCGGCTTCGACAGCGGCCAGCTGCCGTACAAGAAGGTGGAGGTCCGCCGCCCGGCCGCGCCGGCGCCGAACACCAAGGACGAGGACGGCCCCCGCGCCGAGGCGACATCGCGTCCGGCGCCGGGCGGTGCGCGTCCGCAGGAGCCGGCGGCCGGCTACTCGGCACCGACCACGAACGTCGTGCGCACGCCGGTGGCCGTCGACGACGAGCTGGACGTCCCGGACTTTCTCAAGTCCTGATCCGCCGCACCATCGGTGCCGTCGTGCCTGAACCGAGCGTGACCGAACGCGGCGACGACCAGCGCCGCTCCGAGCTCGTCACCGCGCTCGCGGCGGTGCGTGGGCGGATCGCCGAGGTGTGCGCCTCCGTCGGACGGGATCCGCGCGCCGTCACGCTGATCGCGGTCACCAAGACACGACCGGCCTCGGACGTCGTCACGCTCGCGCAACTGGGCGTGCGGGACGTGGGGGAGAACCGCGACCAGGAGGCCGCCGCGAAGGTGGCCGAGGTGGCGGGGCTGCTGGAGCCGACCGTGGCGCACCCGCACTGGCACTTCCTCGGTCAGATCCAGTCGCGCAAGGTGCGCTCGATCGCGTCGTACGCCGGGACGGTGCACTCGGTCGACCGGGTCGAGATCGCCACCCGGCTGGCCGACGCCGTCGCCGCGGGGGAGCGCGAGTGCCTGGACGTATTCGTCCAGCTCAGCCTGGACGGTGACCCCGCGCGCGGGGGCGTGCCGGCCGCCCAGATGCCGGCCGTGGCCGAGGCCGTAGCGTCCCGCCCGGAGCTGCGGTTGCGCGGGCTGATGGCGGTCGCGCCGCTCGGCGCGGATCCCGATGCTGCCTTCGCAGAGCTTGCCGAGGTGTCCGTCCAGCTGCGTGTGGACCACCCGTCGGCCGACGCGATCTCCGCCGGGATGAGTGCCGACCTGGATGCGGCGCTGCGACACGGCGCGACACACGTGCGTGTCGGAACGGCGTTGCTCGGCCGTCGAGCGCCGGTTATCGGCTAGCGTCCGTTATTAACACCCGCCACAGTCGTCACTTCAAGTACGGCAGAAGCACTGGAGGACCCGATGCCCGGAGCCATGCACCGGATGGGCGTTTATCTCGGCCTCGTCGAAGAGGACGACTACGCCGACGGCGCCGACTACGGTGCCGGCGACCACGGCGCCTACGCAGTCGAACGGATGCCTGCGCGTCGTGACGAGCACGACGGTCGGCACCCGCGAGAGCACCACGTGCGCGGCGCCGAGGTCAGCCACCCGCGCGAGAGCCACCGCGACTATGCGGCCGAGGTGGAGCAGTACGCGAACGGATACGGCCATGACGAGCAGCCCACGTACCAGATCACGGCGCTGCATCCGCGCACCTACAACGAGGCGCGCACCATCGGCGAGCACTTCCGCAACAACACGCCGGTGATCATGAACCTGTCCGAGATGGACGACGCGGACGCCAAGCGCCTGGTCGACTTCGCCGCCGGCCTGACGTTCGGCCTGCACGGACGGATCGAGCGCGTCACCGCCAAGGTGTTCCTGCTCAGCCCGCACAATGTGACCGTGACCGCGCAGGACAAGGCGCGAATGGCCGAGAGCGGATTCTTCAACCAGTCTTGAGCGCACCGGACCCGACGCGGCCTGGCACCATGGAGGTGCCGGGCCGCGTGCATGCTGGGCTGCATTCGACGGCGATGACGAGCGAGGACGGGAGGTGAACGGGCAGTGTTGGTGATCCTGCGCGCGCTCAGTTACGCGTTCTACGTGTATCTGTTGTTGCTGCTGACTCGATTCGTCATCGACTGGATTCGAATGTTCGCCCGCTCCTGGCGTCCGTCCGGCGTCGCAGCCGTCGGTATCGAGATGGTCTTCATGGGTACAGACCCACCCGTCCGGCTCTTCCGCCGCCTGATTCCCCCGGTGCGGTTGGGCAATTTCAGCCTCGACATCAGCCTGTGGATCCTGCTGATAGTCCTGTACATCGGGTACCGGCTTTCGTACTCGTATTCAGTAGGATGACCGCGCTACCTAAGATCGAGCCTGCGTTATGACCTGCCATGCCAGCTGTCCGATTTCCCGCACGACCCCGCGCCGGAGCGCCCGGCACGAAGCAACATACGAGGTGACCGAATGCCGTTGACGCCCGCCGAAGTACACAACGTCGCGTTCAAGAAGCCGCCGATCGGCAAGCGGGGGTACGACGAGGAAGAGGTCGATGCGTTCCTCGACATCGTCGAGGTCGAACTGTCGCGCCTGATCGAGGAGAACAACGACCTGCGGGCGAGGGGCGGCGGCGCTGCGGCGGCTGCCGCTCCGGCCGAACGCGGCGGCGCGGACCCGGCCGAGCTGGCTGCTGCTCGTGAGGAGAACCAGCGACTGCAGGCACACATCGCCGAGCTGGAAAAGGCGATGTCGCAGGGCAAGAACGGTGCGCAGCAGCAGGTCGTGCAGTTGCAGCAGCAGCTGGCGCAGACCGAGCAGCAGCTGACCGAGAGCCGCCGGCAGTTGGAGCAGATGCAGCAGTCGCTGGCCGAGGCGCAGCGGGCTGCCGCCGCGGCTCCCGCGGCCGGCGAGGGCGTTGCCGTCGAGCCCAACGCGCAGGCAGTGCAGATGCTCGCCCTGGCGCAGCAGACCGCGGACCAGCACCTGGCCAACACCAAGGCCGAGGCGGAGCGGTTGCTGAGCGAGGCGCAGGCCAACGCGAAGAACGCTCTCGCCGAGGCGCAGAGCCGGTCGGCGCAGCACGTCAGCGAGGCCGAGGCGCGCGCCGCGAAGCTGGATCAGGAGAGCTCGGCGAAGGCTGAGCAGATGGTGCGCGATGCCGAGCAGCGGGCCGCGACGATCACCGCCCAGTTCGAGCAGCGCAAGGCGGCGCTCGAGCGGCGCGTCGAGGAGCTGCGTGTCTACGAGCGCGAGTACCGCACGCGGCTGCGCGGCTACCTCGAGTCGCAGCTGCGTGACCTGGACGCGAGCGGCCGCAACGATGCCGAGCAGGGCGAACCGCAGCAGAGCTGATCTACTTCATCCCGGTCGCGACCGACCTGACAAGGAGTAACGCGAGATGGTGCTGATCGGGCTGCTTCTCATCGCCCTGGTCTGCCTGGCCCTCGGGTTGGTGCTGGCCAGCGCTGGATGGCTCATCGGCTCGCTCGCCGCCAGCGCGGCCGCGGCCTGGGTGCTCTGGCGCGGCCGGGACCGCATCGTCGCCACCGGCGCGTCCGCGGAGTCAGCAGCAGACAACCCGCCGCTCGCCTCCTCGGCGGCACACGCCGCCAACTCTGCCAACTCCGTCGCGACCTCCGCGCCCTCGCGGGACGCCGCGGTGGCCGACACACCTGCCGCTGCCGACTACGCGCGCCGCCGCGCCGACGAGCTGTCCGGAGCCGCAGCCGCCCAGCCGGCCGCGGCTGCTGCCGGATCCGGAACCGCGGCCGAGACCGAGTTGGTCGACGTCGACGTCTGGGTGATCGACGGGCGCCCGAACTACCACACCGCGCACTGCGGCGTGCTGCTCGGCTCCGAGCCCGAGACCATCCCGCACAGCCAGGCCGTCGAGGACGGCTTCACCCCGTGCACGCTGTGCGACCCGGACGCCCACCCCGAGCGGGTCGCCGCGCCGGCGCAGCCCGTGCCGCCGGCCGCACCTGCCGAGGCCACCGAGCCTGGTGACCTGCGCGAGGTGTGGGTCGTCGACGGTTGGCCGCACTACCACGCACAGGGTTGCGCCCGGATCGCCGGCGCCAGCTCCGAGCCGATTCCGTTCGGTCAGGCGGTCGAGGACGGCTTCACCGCGTGCCCGGCCTGCCAGCCGGCCGTGATCGAACCTGCCGGTCAGCCGGAACCGCTGGTACCCCCGGCGCAAACTCAGCTGGAACCGGCTGTCGTGTTGCCCGCTGCGCCGGAGCCGGTCGCCGAGCCCGCCGAGTCCGTCGAGCCGGCACCGGTGGCCACGCAGGCCGCAGCGCCGGTGGCACCGCCGGAGCCGGTCACCGAACCCGCTGCCGAGCCGGCACCGGTCGCCGAGCCCGAGCCGGCCATGGCCGACGCAGCTCCGCCAGCCGCCGCGGCGCAGTCGGCCGCGCGCGGCGACGTCTGGGTAGTCCCGGGACGTCCGCGCTTCCACGTGCAGGGCTGCATGATCATCGGCGACCAGGATGCCGTGGCCGTCCCGCTCGAGCAGGCGCTCGACGACGGCTTCAAGCCCTGCAGCCTCTGCGAGCCGGTCTGACCTAACCGCGCGAGTGGCACGGCCCGACCACCCCAAAGAACAGAATGGGGGTGCCCCCGCCAATGAGGGCGTAGCCGGCGGGGGAGGATCGAGCCGCGCCAGCCGCAAGCTCCTTCGTCGCGCGGCGCGCGGCTCTTCGCGCGAGCGCTCATCGCGTGGTGGTCACCCGGCGTGCGCTTCGCGCCCGGCTCAGGCTTTTTTGAGCCAGATGGTCAGGCCCAGTTCCAGGTCGGTCGTGGTGTAGAGGGCGCTGTCGTCATTGGGACGGCCCTCGTGCAGCGCCACGGCCAGCACTTCGCCCGCCAGCTGATCGCGGTGCGCCGTGATCGCCTCGGCGGGTTCGGGCGACCCGCCGACCTGCCACCACAGCTCGATGCGGTCGGTGACCTCCAGGCCCGCTGCCTTGCGCGCGTCCTGCACGATCCGGACGATGTCGCGCAGCAGGCCGGCGAGCCGCAGCTCGTGGGTGAGCTCCAGGTCGAGCGCGACGGTGTCCGCTCCTGCCGACGCCACCGCCCAGCCGGACGCCGGCGCCTCGCTGAGGATGATCTCCTCGGCACCGAGCTCCTCGCCGTCGATCACGACCGGCTTGCCGGCGTAGAACGCCGCGGCAATCGCCTCCGGGTCCGTGTTCTGGATCTTGTCGGCCCAGGCCTTGGTGTCCTTGCCGAACCGCTTGCCCAGGGCGCGGAAGTTCGGCTTGACCTGCACGTCGACAACCTCGCCCGCCGCGGCCAGCGTCGCCACCCGGGTCACGTTGAGTTCCTCGGCCACCTCGCGCCGCAGGCCCTCCGGCAGCTCGCTCCAGCCCGGTGCCGAGACGAGCGCCTGGCTGAGCGGCTGGCGGGTCTTCATCTTCGACTCCGCCCGCGCCGCGCGGCCGAGTTCGACCAGCCGCCGCACCAGCGCGACCTGCTCGGACAACTGCTCGTCCACCGCGGCCGGGTCGGACACGGGCCACGTCGCGAGGTGCACCGAGTCGTCGGAGGAAGCCGCGAAGAGCGCACCCCACACCTGCTCGGTGACGAACGGGATGAACGGTGCAAGCAGGCGGGTGAGCACCTGTAGGCACTCGTGCAGCGTGCCGAACGCGGCGGGATCGCCGTCCCAGAAGCGACGGCGTGAGCGGCGCACGTACCAGTTGGACAGGTCGTCGATGTAGGCGGCCAGCGCCTTGCCGGCCCGCGCGGTGTCGAAGTCCTCGAGGGCCGCGTCCACCTCGGCGGCGAGACGGTGCACCTCCGACAGCGCCCAGCGGTCCAGCACGGTCGGCTCGCTGGCAGCGCCGCCCGGCTCCCAGCCGTTGGCGCGCGCATAGAGCGACTGGAAGGACGCGACCGACCAGTAGGTGCGGATCACCTTGGACGCGATCTCCTCCAGCGCCTTGTGCCCGACACGGCGTGCCGACCACGGCGATCCGCTGCACAGCATGAACCAGCGCAGCGCGTCGGCGCCGTGCCGATCCATCAGCGGGATCGGCTCCAGGATGTTGCCCAGGTGCTTGCTCATCTTGCGGCCGTCCTCGGCCAGGATGTGCCCGAGACACAGCACGGTGCGGTACGAGCTCTGGTCGAACACCAGCGTGCCGACCGCCATCAGCGAGTAGAACCAGCCGCGGGTCTGGTCGATCGCCTCGCAGATGTAGTCCGCGGGGTAGGAGGCCTGCGCCTGGACCGCATTGCGCCCCGGCGCGCCGAACTGCGCGAACGGCATCGAGCCGGAGTCGAACCACGCGTCGATCACCTGCGGCACGCGCCGGTAGGTGCCGTCCTCGCCCGGCAGCGTGAACGTCACGTCGTCGACGTACGGACGGTGGGGGTCGGCGAGTTCGATACCGGACAGCTCGGCCAGTTCGGCCAGCGAACCGATGCACACCATGCGTGACGGGTCGGCGTCGTTGCGCCAGATCGGCAGCGGCGTGCCCCAGTACCGGTCGCGCGACAGCGACCAGTCGATGTTGTTGTTCAGCCAGTCGCCGTAGCGCCCGTGCTTGATCGTTGCCGGGTACCAGGTGGTCGCCTCGTTCTCGGCGAGCAACCGGTCCTTGATCTCGGTGGTGCGGATGTACCAGGCCGGCAGCGCGTAGTACATCAGCGGCGTGTGGCAGCGCCAGCAGTGCGGGTAGCTGTGCTCGTACGCGACGTGGCGGAACAGCAGGCCGCGGCGCTGCAGGTCGGCCATGATCCACTCGTCGGCGTCCTTGAAGAAGACGCCGCCCAACTCGGGGATGTCTGCGACGAAACGGCCGCGGGTGTCGATCGGGTTCACCAGCTCCACGCCGTTGCGGCGCACCGAGTCGAAGTCGTCGGCGCCGAACACGGTCGCCTGGTGCACCAGGCCGGTGCCGTCGTCGGTGGTGACGTAGTCCTCGTTGACCACGAAGTGACCGCGGCCCGGCCACGGGACGAGGTCGAACGGCCGCGAATAGTTCCAGCCGAGCATGTCGGCGCCGCTGAACGTGTCGGTGACCGTCCAGCCCTCACCCAGCACCCGCTCGCGCAGCACGTCGGCGACCACCAGCGTCTCGGTGCCGTTGGTGGCTGCGACGTAGGTGACGTCGGACCGGACGGCGACCAGCGCGTTGGTGGGCAGCGTCCACGGTGTGGTCGTCCAGATCAGCAGCGCGGCCCGGCCGGCCAGCGGTCCGGAGGTGAGCGGCAGCCGCACGTACACGGACGGATCGACGACGTCCTGGTAACCCTGAGCCAGTTCGTGGTCGGACAGGCCGGTGCCGCACCGGGTGCAGTACGGCGCGACCCGGAAGTCCTCGACCAGCAGGCCCTTGTCGAAGATCTGCTTCAGCGCCCACCACACCGACTCGACGTAGTCCGGCCGCATCGTCCAGTAGGCGTTCTCGTAGTCCGCCCAGTAGCCCATGCGCTCGCTCATCGTCTGGAACGCGTCGACGTGGCGCTGCACGCTCTCGCGGCACTTGGCGTTGAACTCGGCGATGCCGAACGCCTCGATGTCCGGCTTGCCGGTGAAGCCCAGCTCCTTCTCCACGGCGAGTTCGACCGGCAGGCCGTGGCAGTCCCAGCCGGCCATCCGCGGGACGTGGTAGCCCTTCATCGTCTTGAACCGCGGGAAGATGTCCTTGAACACGCGGGCCTCGACGTGGTGGGTGCCCGGCATGCCGTTCGCGGTCGGGGGCCCCTCGTAGAACATCCAGACCGGACGGTCCGCGGACGCGGCCATGCTGCGGGCGAAGATCTTGCCGTCACGCCAGCGTTCGATGACCTCATGGTCCAACGTGGCCAGGTCGACGTGCGGCGGAAGCGGCTGGTAGCTCACGGTGCTCCTCGGGCGGTGTCGTTCTCGGCGGTCGTGCTGGCCGAGGGACGACACTGGCGTGCCGCGGTACCACCCTCGTTGGCGCGCCGGGGCGCGCCCACTTCGTTGGCTGGTCCGGTTCTACTGCGGCCACCGCGCGATGGCCGGTTCTTCCGGTGCTCGGAGGTGATTTCGCGGGCGCGCCGTGCCCCCGGGCTCACACCGTCCCCGGGTCGCTCGTCGCCGTGCCGCGCCGCTACTCGTCCTCGTCGTCGCGTGCCTAATGCTACGGCACCCCGTCGCGCGCCGCGCCGGAGCGAACCGCTACTACCGATACGGCGTTGTCTGAGTACGCTTGTCCGATTATCCGAGGAACTGCATGACACGCAGGGCGTACCGACACTGGCGCCGCGGTGGTGTGGCTCATATAGTTGCCGCCTTTGCGGGGTCAGGACGAGAGAGGACGGCCGATGGCTGCCGGAGGACGGATCGGGCGCGCGCTGCGCCGAGTGACTGGCCGCGCCGAGGACGCCCCCACGAGCACGCCCGCGCGCTCGGCGGTTGCTGCCGCGAAGTCGACGCCGGCCCGCAAGAGCGCCACGGTGAAGCCCGCACGGAAGGCACCGCAGGCCGCCGCGAAGTCGGCTCCGGCTAAGCAGGCGGCCACGAAGGCGGCGCCGGCAAAGAAGGCGCCAGCAAAGAAGACGGCAGCGAAAAACGCCCCAGCGAAGAAGGCGTCCGCTGCTAAGAAGGCGCCCGCAAAGAAAACCGCCGCGAAGAAAGCTCCCGCGGCGAAGAAGACCGCTGTCAAGAAGACCGCTGTCAAGAAGACCGCTGCGAAGAAGACGGCCGCGAACAAAGCTCCCGCGAAGAAGGCGCCGGCAAAGAAGAGCGCTGCGAAATCGGTTGCTAACAAGGCGCCGGCTAAGAAGGCGCCGGCCAAGAAGGCTATTGCGAAGAAGGCTGCCCCCGCGAAAAAGCCCGCAAAGAAGTCCGCTCCGGCAAAGGCGCCGGCTACGAAGGCGCCGGCTACGAAGGCGCCGGCGAACAAGGCACCGGCCAAGAAGGCTCCGGTCAAGAAGGCACCGGCGCGGCAGCCCGCTGAGCCGGCTCCGAGCGTCCGCGCTGGCGCCGCGGCGAAGGCGGCACCGGTGCAGGCCCCGACCAGCGCCCCGACCAAGGCCACTGCCCAGAAGCCGGCGGCACAGGCACCGTCCGCGATCACCGTGCCGGCCGGTTCGGAGTGGACCAAGGCCGAACTGCGGGAGATCCGCAAGGACCTCACCGACGAACTAGCGACGATGACCGAGGCCTACGACCGCTCGATCCGCGACCTGAACGACCTGCAGCAGGCGGGCAACGACGGGGCCGGCGACGACCAGGCCGACGCCGGCAGCAAGACGTTCGAGCGCGAGCAGGAGCAGTCCATCGCGGCCAACCGCCTCGACCTGCTGACCCAGATCCAGCGCGCGGTCGAGCGGATCGACTCGGGCACCTACGGGTTCTGCGAGCGCTGCGGCAAGCCGATCCCGAAGGCCCGGCTGAAGGCCTTCCCGGCCGCCACGCTCGACGTCGCCTGCAAGCAGCTGGAAGAGCGGCGCTGAACCGATTGCTCGGCACGGATCTCGCCCTCCCGAGCGCGTCGGGGATCGAGGCTGACCGTCGACGCTGTGCCGGTGTCAGGACGCAATGGGAGACAATGGGCCGGTGAGTTCAGCCGACGGGACCGAGACAGCTGCCGTGCCCCCGCAAACCGGCGCGTCGGACCCCCGCCCTCGGCCGCGGCGCATCGCGCTGTTCGCCGGGATCGCCCTGTTCGCGCTGACCCTGGACGTCGTGTCCAAGGTGATCGTGGTGGCGCAGCTCGGCGGTGACCACTCGCCGGTCCGGATCCTGGGCGGCGCGATCTACCTCGACATCGCGCGCAACTCCGGCGCCGCATTCTCGCTCGGTACCGGCTTCACGGTGATCCTGACGATCATCGCACTGGCCGTCGTCGCGATCATCCTGCGCACCGCGAGCCGGATGCGCTCGATCGGGTGGGCCATCGCGCTGGGCCTGATCCTCGGCGGCGCGCTGGGCAACCTTGCCGACCGGATCTTCCGCGAGCCCGGGGTCGGCCGCGGGCACGTGGTCGACTGGATCAGCCTGTTCGGCCCGTACGGCGCGCACTGGCCGATCTTCAACCTAGCCGACTCGGCGATCTGCTGTGGCGCTGCGTTGGCCGCCGTCCTCGCGGTCATCGGCGTCGAACTGGACGGCGGCAGGCAGTCGCACACGCGACGTGGCTGAGCGCCGTGGCTGACACCCGCATGCTGCCCGTGCCGGACGGGCTGGACGGGCTGCGCCTGGACGTGGCGCTATCCCGGCTGTTCGGCTTCTCACGCACAGCCGCCGCGGACCTGATCGACGCCGGCCAGGTGACCGTCGACGGTGCGCCGGTCGCGCGGTCGGCCAAGGTGCGGGCGCAATCCTGGCTGGAGGTCGCCCTGCCCGAAGCGACCAGCCCAGCGGCCGCGCCGCCCGTGCCGGTCGAGGGACTGGTCGTGCTGCACGACGACGACGACATCGTCGTGGTCGACAAACCGGTCGGCGTTGCCGTCCACCCGAGCCCGGGCTGGACCGGCCCGACGGTCGTGCAGGGGCTGGCGGCGATGGGCTACCGGCTGTCCACGTCCGGGGCCGCCGAGCGCCAGGGCATCGTGCACCGGCTGGACGCGGGCACCACCGGGGTGATGGTCGTGGCCAAGAGCGAGACGGCCTACTCGGCGCTGAAGCGGGCCTTCAAGGAGCGCACCGTGGACAAGCGCTACTCGGCGCTCGTGCAGGGGCACCCGGATCCGAGCCGTGGCACGATCGACGCCCCGACCGGACGGCACCCGTCCGCCGACTACAAGTTCGCGGTGGTCGAGGGCGGCCGTCCGAGCGTCACGCACTACGCGACCGAGGAGGCCTTCCGTGCGGCCACCCTGCTCGACGTGCACCTGGAGACCGGCCGCACGCACCAGATCCGCGTGCACATGGCCGCGGTGCGACATCCGTGCGTCGGTGACCTCACGTACGGCGCCGATCCGACGCTGGCCGCACGCCTGAAGCTGTCGCGGCAGTGGTTGCACGCCCGCGAGCTGGGCTTCGAACATCCCGGAACCGGCGCCCAGGTGCGCTACGTCTCGCCGTACCCGGCGGATCTCCAGCACGCGCTGGACATCTTGCGCGCGGAGTCGTAAGCCGGCAGAGCGCGATGGGGTAGGAAGGACTACATGCCCGAATCCGGTCGATCGCCCCTACTCGTCGCGTCCAACCGAGGTCCGCTGTCCGTGGTCGCGGTCGAGGACGGTGACGACGAGGTCCGGCGCGGCAGCGGCGGGCTGGTCAGCGGCATGCAGGCGGCGCTGGCGGCCACGCCGGACGCCGTCTGGGTGTGCGCTGCGATGAACGACCGGGAGCGGCAGCTCGCGCGACAGGCGGAAAGTGGCGGACTGTCCGCGCTGCCATTCGTCGCCGATGCGCTGCACGGCGACTTCGACGTGCGGATGCTACCGATCGACGCGCAGACGTTCCGCGCCGCGTACAACGGGGTCGCCAACTCGACGTTGTGGTTCGTGCTGCACATGCTGTACGAGCTGCCGAAGGCGCCGACGTTCGACGCCGCCTGGCGCCGGCAGTGGACGTCGTACGTGCGCTACAACCAGGCGTTCGCACAGGCGCTGGCCGACGCGGCCGCGCCGAATGCGCGCGTGATGGTGCAGGACTATCACCTGTTCCTCGTCCCGCGGATGTTGCGCGACCTGCGTCCGGACGTGCGCATCGGGCACTTCACCCACACCCCGTGGGTGACCCCGGACTACTTCACGATGCTGCCGGACGACGTCGCACGCGCGGTGCTGGACGGGGTGCTCGGCGCGGACGTCGTCGGGTTCCACACGCAGCGTTGGGCGGACCTGTTCGCGGACTGCTGCCGGACCGTCCTGGGCCGTGAGCCGAGCGGTACGCGCGTGTTCCCGCTCAGCACCGACGAGAAGGAGATGCAGCGTCTCGGCTGGCGGCGCGACGTGGAGAGCGCGCTCGCGTCGCTGAACGCCGAGGTCGGCGATCGGGCGGTGATCGGGCGCGTGGACCGCACCGAGTTGTCCAAGAACGTGTGGCGTGGCCTGCTCGCCTACCGCGAGCTGCTGCGCCGGTACCCGCAGTGGCGCGGCAGGGTCGTACACGCGATCTACGACAATCCGTCGCGCGAGGACCTGCCCGCGTACCGCGAATACACCGCATCGCTGGAACGCCTTGCCGACGAGATCCAAGACGAGTTCGCGACCGAGGAGTGGACGCCGGTACTGCTCGAGATCGGCGACGACTACCCCGCCGCGCTCGCCGCGCTGCGCCGCAGCGACGTGGTCTTCGTGAACTCGGTGCGCGATGGCATGAACCTGGTGGTGCTGGAGGCGCTGGTGCTCTCCGAGCGGCATCCCGCCATGGTGCTCTCGCGCGAGACGGGCGCCGCCGAGGTGCTCGGCGACGATGCGATCGTCGTCAACCCGTTCGACGTCAGTGCGAGCGCCGACGCGTTGCACGCCGCGCTGTCGATGGACGCGGACGACCGGGCGGCCCGCGCCAAGCGGATGCGCGCCGCGGCGATCACGCTGCCGCCGGCCGAATGGTTCCAGGCCCAGCTGAACGAGTTGGATTAGGCGCTCAACTTCCGGAGCAGCTCCAGGACGCCGGCGGGACCGTCGACGAGGACGTCCACGGCGGCGGCGACCTCGGGCACCTCGGCCGAGCCCGCCCCCACGGCGAACGCGGTCAGCCCGCCGGCCCGCAGGTCGCGCACCGCGAGCAGTGCGGGCAGGTCGCCGCGATCGTCCCCGGCGTAGAGCACGACCTGCGGCGAACAGCGTTCGACCAGCCGGTGCAGCGCGCCCGCCTTGTCGTAGCCGGGCAGCCGCAGCTCGATCACGCCGCGCCCCGGGTGCACCTCCAGGCCGAGGTGCCCGGCCAGCGTGGCGACCGGTTCGCGCACCGGGTCGAGCGCGGCCTCGGGCTCGGCGGCCAGCCGGCCGTGCACGACCAGGGACAGCCGCTTGTCCTCGATCCACAGCGCGTCGTCACCCGCGGCGATCGCGGCGGGCAGCTCGCCGCGAAGCGTCTTGATCACGGCCGGCGTCGGCGGCGTCTCCAGGCGTCCTTCGTGCCAGCTCTCCATCCCGTACAGGCCTTCGACGATCAGCCCCGGCACCGCGTCCAGCCCGCCCAGTTGCACCGCGGTCCGCGCATCCCGGCCGGTGACGACCGCCACCTGGGCCCCGGCGGCCGCGAGCGCGCCGAGGGCGTCGACCACGCCCGGGAGCGGACGCGAGTCGGCGGGATCCGGGACGATCGGGGCCAGCGTCCCGTCGAAGTCCAGCGCGACCAGCGCGTGCGCGAGCTGCGGACGGACGGCGGCGACGATCCCGGCAAGGTCCATGGCATCATCCTGCCAACCGGCGCCCGGCTCGCTGACGGCGCGTGTTTCGCGCCGGACGGAACCGGGAACGCAACGGTGCAGGTGCGGCGTTGGAACCGCAGTAGTGGCCCAGGCGGCTGTGTGTCTTCGGCAGGCCGCCTAATGCGGGCGCGTGGTCCGTCGATCGGAAGTAGGTGACAGCAGTGGGCAAACGCGGCGTGTTTGCGCTCCTGCTGGCCGCCCTCGTGATCGGTGGCTGTGCGATGGCGCGTACCGGCCACCACGGCAGCCGCCCGGCCGGTGAGCTGAACGCTGCGGACCTACGCCCGGCCGTCGTCCAGACCACGCCCACCCCGCCGAAGCCGCAGCCGGTCAACCACTGCGCGCGCAACAGCAAGGCCCAACTGGTCCTGGTCAGCATCACCGACCAGCACGCCTGGCTGTGCGCGCACCGCCACACCGTGTACAGCACGGCCGTCACCACCGGGATGGCCGGACGCGACACCGCGACGCCGACGGGGCATTACCGGATCCAAGGGCTGAACCGGGACACCGTGTTGCTGCCGAACACCGGCGAGCGGTACCACGTGAAGTACTGGATCCCGTTCGACGCTCCCGACTACGGCTTCCACGACGCCAGCTGGCAGCACTTCCCGTACGGCAGCGAGCGGTACAAGGTCGCCGGCTCGCACGGCTGCGTCCACCTGCCGCTCGATGCGATCAAGTTCCTGTACCGCTGGGCCGACATCGGCGCCGCGGTCACGATCCGCGCCTGAAGCTCGACCGCAGGTCGAGGGACACGCCTCCGCCCCGTCCCGCCCGTAGTCGGCCGTCGGTGTGACAATCGTTGCCGGCGCAACGAGACCGACGGGAGTCATGGCACCAGTGGCAGCAGGGGACACCGACAGCTTCGTGCACCTGCACGTGCACACCGAGTACTCGATGCTCGACGGTGCTGCCCGGCTACCCGAACTGCTGGCCGAGGCCGCCCGGCTGCAGATGCCGGCGATCGCGATGACCGACCACGGCAACGTGTTCGGCGCGTACGACTTCTACCGCAAGGCCAAGGATGCCGGGGTCAAGCCGATCATCGGCATGGAGGCCTACCTCACGCCGAACACGTCCCGCTACGAGCGCAAGCGCGTCCGCTGGGCCAACGGCGGCAGTGACGACGTCAGCGGCGGCGGCGCGTTCACCCACATGACCCTGCTCGCCGAGAACACCGCGGGCATGCACAACCTCTTCCGGCTCGCCTCGCGTGCCTCGACCGAGGGTTTCTTCTACAAGCCGCGCGCCGACCGCGAGCTGCTGGCCGAGTACGCGTCCGGCCTGATCGGGACGACCGGCTGCCCGTCCGGCGAGATCCAGACCTGGCTGCGCATCGGTGACTACGACAAGGCGCGGGCGAGCGCCGCCGAGTTCCGCGACATCTTCGGACCGGGCAACTTCTTCCTCGAGCTGATGGACCACGGGCTCGACATCGAGACCCGCGTGCGTGACGGGCTGCTGCAACTGGCGCGCGACCTCGACCTGCCGATGATCGCGACCAACGACTCGCACTACACGCACCCCGACGACGCCGCGGCGCACGAGGTGCTGCTGTGTGTGCAGTCGGGCAAGACGATGGCCGACCCGAACCGGTTCAAGCTCGACGGCTCCGGCTACTACCTGAAGTCGGCCGCCGAGATGCGCTCGTTGTGGGCGGACAAGCACGACCTGCGCCAGGCGTGCGACAACACGCTGCTGATCGCCGAACGCTGCGAGGTGTCCTTCACCGAGGGGACGGGCACCTACATGCCGCAGTTCCCGCTGCCGCCCGGCGAGGACGAGAGCTCCTGGTTCGTCAAGGAGGTCGAGCGAGGCCTGGCGACGCGCTACCCGGACGGCATCCCGGAGCACGTGCGCAAGCAGGCCGACTACGAAGTCGCGATGATCCTGCAGATGGGTTTCCCGTCGTACTTCCTGGTCACGGCCGACCTCATCGGCTGGGCACGCGAGCACGGCATCCGGGTCGGCCCCGGGCGTGGTTCCGCGGCCGGCTCGCTCGTCGCGTACGCGATGCGCATCACCGAACTCGACCCGCTCGAGCACGGGCTGATCTTCGAGCGGTTCCTGAACCCGGACCGCGTCTCGATGCCCGACATCGACATCGACTTCGACGAGCGCCGGCGCGGCGAGGTGCTCGCGTACGTCACCGACAAGTACGGCGACGACCGGGTGGCGCAGGTCGTCACGTACGGCACGATCAAGTCCAAGCAGGCGCTCAAGGACGCCTCGCGCGTCCTCGGCTACCCGTTCTCGATGGGGGACCGGATCACCAAGGCGATGCCGCCCGCCGTGATGGCCAAGGACGTCCCGCTGAACAAGATCTTCGACCCGACGCACGAGCGGTACAAGGAGGGCGCCGAGTTCCGCGCGCTCGTCGAGGCCGACCAAGAGGTCGCCAAGGTCTTCGAGACCGCGAAGGGCCTCGAGGGCCTCAAGCGGCAGTGGGGCGTGCACGCCTGTGCCGTGATCATGTCCAGCACGTCGCTGACCGACGTCATCCCGATCATGAAGCGCGAGCAGGACGGCGCGATCATCACGCAGTTCGACTACCCGACCTGCGAGTCGCTCGGGCTGCTGAAGATGGACTTCCTCGGCCTGCGCAACCTGACCGTCATCGACGACGCGCTGGACAACATCGCGGCCAACCGCGGTGAGAAGCTGGTCATCGAGGACGTCCCGGTCGACGACAAGACGACGTTCGAGCTGCTCGCCCGCGGTGACACGCTCGGCGTCTTCCAGCTCGACGGCGGCCCGATGCGCGCGCTGCTGCGCTCGATGCGCCCGGACAACTTCGAGGACATCTCCGCCGTGGGCGCGCTCTACCGCCCCGGCCCGATGGGGGCGAACTCACACAACGAGTACGCCGACCGCAAGAACGGCCGCAAGCCGGTCATCCCGATCCACCCCGAGCTGGCCGAGCCGCTCGGTGAGATCCTGGGGGACACGTACGGCCTGATCGTCTACCAGGAACAGGTCATGGCGATCGCGCAGAAGGTGGCCGGGTTCTCGCTCGGCCAAGCGGACCTGCTGCGCCGCGCAATGGGCAAGAAGAAAAAGGCCGAGCTGGACAAGCAGCAGGCCGGCTTCTTCGCCGGCATGCGCGAGCGCGGCTACTCCGATGCCGCGATCCAGACGCTGTGGGACATCCTCCTGCCGTTCTCGGACTACGCGTTCAACAAGGCGCACTCGGCCGCTTACGGATTGATCTCCTACTGGACGGCCTACCTCAAGGCGAACTACCCGGCCGAGTACATGGCCGCGCTCCTGACGTCCGTCAAGGACGACAAGGACAAGATGGCGATCTACCTGGCCGAGTGCCGGCGGATGGGCATCAAGGTGCTGCCGCCGTGCGTGAACTCCTCGGACGCGAACTTCACGCCGACCGGCACCGACATCCGCTTCGGCCTCGCCGCGATCCGCAACGTGGGCACGAACGTGGTCGGCTCGATTGTCGCGACGCGCAAGACGAAGGGCGCGTTCGCCGACTTCGGTGACTTCCTGCGCAAGGTCGACGCGGTGGTGTGTAACAAGCGCACCATCGAGGCGCTGATCAAGGGCGGTGCGTTCGACTCGCTTGGTCATGCGCGGCGCGGCCTGGTCAACGTGTACGAGCCCGCCGTCGACGCGGTGCTCGATACGAAGCGCAACGAAGCCAACGGGCAGTTCGACCTGTTCGGTGACATGGGTGCGGCGTCGGCGGCGTCCGAGGACGACGTTTTCGCGGTGCGGGTGCCGGACGACGAGTGGGACAAGAAGGTGCTGCTGCAGTTCGAGCGCGAGATGCTCGGCCTGTACGTCTCGGATCATCCGCTGTTCGGCCTCGAGCACATCCTCGGTGCGCACGCGGACGCGTCCATCGCCGGGCTGCTCGCCGAACCGCCCGCCGAGCAGCAGACGGTGACGTTGACGGGCATCCTGTCGTCGGTGAACCGCCGGGTGACCAAGGCCGGCGCACCCTGGGCGCAGGTCGTGCTGGAGGACCTCGAAGGCTCGATCGAGGTGATGTTCTTCCCGTCCACCTACGCGCAGGTGTCGCTGACCATCGCCGAGGACGCGATCGTGGCGGTCAAGGGCCGTACCGACGCGCGCGAGGACGCAGTCAAGCTGATCGGCTCGGAGATCTCGCTGCTGGACACGTCCGAGGGGCCACGCGGTCCGGTCGTGGTGAAGATGGCGCCCGCGCGGTGCACTCAACCGATGGTGGATCGGCTGCGCGACGTGCTGGCGACGCATCCGGGCACGACCGAGGTGCACCTGCGGCTGGAGAACGGCGAGCGCACCAAGATGCTGCGGCTCGGCGACGGGTACCGAGTCACGCCCTCGCCCGCCCTGATGGGCGACCTGAAGGCACTGCTCGGCCCCGCCTCCGTCTCGGTGTGACCCGCCCCCGGTTGGGTAGCTACACCGACCGCTGGTAGCTGCGGAAGGCGCGCGTGGCGAGCGCGCCGAGTACGACCGCGACCAGCACCAGCCAGCCGACCCGCGGCCACACCGCGCCCCACTGCGTATCGCCCGACAGCGCCTGCCGCGACGCGACCACCGCCCAGTCGACCGGGTTGTAGCGAGCGACGTGCTGTACCCAGCGCGGGGCGAGATCCACGTCCATCACGGCCGAGGACAGGAATTGCAGCGGCAGCACGATGAACTGGCTGATGCCGATCAGGGCCTCGTGCTGGCGCACCAGCAGCGCGATCGCGTTCGAGAACGAGGCGATGATCGAGGACAGCAGGATCGCGGCGAGTGCGGTGACCCCGACGCCCGCCGCGCCGCCGGCGAACCGGGCCCCGGCCGCGAACGCGATCAACAGCACGATCAGCGTCTGCACCACGGTCGTCACCGCCTGGTACGCCAGCGAGCCGATCATCATCGCGCCGCGGCGCACCGGCGAGGCGAGCAGGCGATCCATGACACCGCGCTCCATGTCCTGGATGTAGACGGTGCCGGCCCAGCCGCTGGAGAACAGCGCGGTCATGACCACGACGCCAGGCGTGATGAACTCCAGGTACGAACCGGAGTGCGCGGCGAATCCCGGCAGGTGGATCACGCTGCGGAACAGCTGGCCGAACAGCAGCAGCCAGATCGCCGGCTGGATGATCGCGATCGCCGCGAACGCCGGCTGGCGCACGAAGGTGCGGATCGATCGCACGGTCAGCAGCGTCGAGTGCCGGACCAGTTCCGCGAGTGGGCGGTTACGCGTCGAGTGGTCAGCTGTAGGTGCCCACTCGGAGTGCAGGTGCCCACTCGAGGTGGAGGTGGCGGACGTGCTCACGCGGCCACCTCCTGCCCGGTCGCGTCGTAGCTGCGGCCCACGTGCCGCAGGTAGACGTCGTCCAGCGACGGCCGGGCAAGGGTCACCGAGGTGACCTGCACGCCCGCGTCGTCCAACGCGGCGAGCACGGCGGGGACGGACCGAGCGCCGCTGTCGGCGCGGGCATGCAGCCGGGCGCCGTCCGCTACGACGTCCCGCAGCAGCCCGAGCCGGTCGAGCCGCTCCCGGGCCGCGGGGACCCGGGTTGCTTCGGCCAGTTCGATGGCGACCGTGTCCCCGTGCAGTTCGCTCTTTAGCTCGTCCGGCGTGCCCTCGACCACGATGTGTCCGTGGTCGACGATCGCGAGACGTTCGGCCAGCCGGTCGGCCTCCTCCAGGTAGTGGGTCGTGAGCAGGACGCTTACCTGCTCGTCCGCGCAAAGCCGGTCGATCTCGGCCCACATCTCGGCGCGTGCCTGTGGATCGAGACCCGTCGTGGGCTCGTCCAGGAACAGCACGCTCGGCCGGTGCATGAGCCCGATCGCGACGTCGAGCTTGCGCGCCATCCCGCCGGAGTAGGTCTTGGCCAGCCGGTCCGCGGCGTCGCCCAGTTCGAAGCGGTCGAGCAGTTCGGTTGCTCGCGCCCGCGCATCCGGCCGGGTCATGCCCTGGATCCGTCCGGCGAGGACGAGGTTCTCCCGCGCGGTCGCCATCGGATCGCCGGAGGACTTCTGTGAGACCAGGCCGATTGCGCGGCGCACCTGCTCCGGAGCGGCGGCGACGTCGTGCCCGGCCACGATCGCGGTACCGGAGTCGGCGCGCGAGAGGGTAGTGAGGATCTTGACGGCGGTCGACTTGCCGGCGCCGTTCGGACCGAGCAGTCCGAAGACGGTGCCGGCACCGACTGACAGGCACAGCCCGTCGAGCGCGCGCAACGCAGGCGCGCCGCGTCCGGAGGGATAGGTCTTGACGAGGTCCGCGGCGACGACCGCCGACCGTCCGATTTCGGGCATGCGGAAACTCCCTTTGGTAAATGGGGGAGTCGACGCCGCGGTCACCTAGAATTGCGAACTGGCCTCGGGTAGTGACCGTTTGCGGTATCGACTCGGGTTCTCGCTCTCTGGCCGGTGTTGCACCACCGGCCAGAGAGTCCTACTTCACTAGTTCTGCCGATCGTGTGGCAGCAGCGCGCGTGCCTCCTCTCCGAGGTGACCCACCGGGTCGGCCATGATCTCGTCGAAGGTCAGGCCCTGCGCGCGTAGTTCGTGCAGGCGCCGCCAGAGTTTTGATCCGCCGAGCGTGCCGTTCCGAATGCGCGCCACCAGGTCCTGGACGTATTCGAGCTCGGCTGTGAGCAGCGCGTGCCGGTAGTGCGACTCGACGGTGAAGATCTCGGGCAGCCCCATCTCGGCACCGATCTCGCCGGCGCGCTCGAGCGCACCGAGCTCGATTCGCAGCGCGACGATCCGGGTCTCCAGGAGCCGGGCCACCTCGTCCGGGGGCAGTGCGCCGGCAAGCGAGAGACCGGCCTCCAGGGAGGTGTATTCGCGAGCCGGAGTGGACAGCAGCTCGGACAGCCAGTCTTCAAGTTCGGCCTGCCCCGCCTCGGTGATCGCGTAGACCGTGCGTTCCGGCCGCCGTCCTTCACGCGTGGTGTGCTGCGCCGTGATCAGCCCTTGCTTGGCCAGCGACTCGACCACCGAGTACAGCGAGCCGTAGTTGAGCTTGATGCTCTGCTCCTTGCCGCGGGTGCGCAGCGTCGCTGAGATCTCGTACGGGTGCATCGGCTTCTCGCTCAGGCACGCCAGGACGGCAAGCGCCAGTGGGTTGGACCTGCGCCTCGCCATTGTCGCCTCCTGCCTGCTACTGCCGCGCGTTCACTCGCCCGAACTCGATTACTCGAAGTCGAGTATCAGGGTTCGGGCACAGTTCGTCAAGCCTCATGCGGCTCGATTGCGCGCGTCAACGTTGCGGCTCGCAGTCACGCTGCGGCCGGTGCCTTCCAGCCCGGTGCGGTTGGTCGGGTTTGTGCTGGGTGCGTTGTGCGGTGGGTCGCCTCAGCCTCCCGCGGTGCCGCTGGCTTCGGCGGCTTCCAGCCCGGTCCGGCTCGGGTGGTCGCCTTCCGCCCAGCTGGAGTTGGCCGGGTTTGCCTTCGTCAGGATCGGTTGCCCGGCTCTTGCTCTTGTTCGGCGGACGGCTGCTCGGCGGACGGCGTGGTGTGCTCGGTGAAGATGCGGGGTAGGTGGTGGGCGGTGTTCAACCTGGGGGTCTGTGACGGATCGAGCCAGGCAGGTTCGATCCAGTGCGCGCGTCCGTTGATCATGACGATTTTGGCGCCGCGTTCGAGGTCGTCATGGTTGTGGGTGCAGACCAGTGCCATCTTGCCGATGTCGGTCGTGCCGCCGTGTTCCCAGCGGTCGACATGGTTCACCTCACACCAGTCGGCGGGCACCGTGCAGCCCGGTCGCACGCAGCCGCCATCGCGGGCGGCGAGGGCTCTTCGCTGGGCTGGGCTCGCGAGTCTTCGACTTCGCCCGTAGGCCATGATCCCGCCCGAGTCGTTGAGGACGACGGGAATGATCTTCGCATCGGATGCGCGGCGAAGTAGCTCGTCGACCGGGATCAGCGTCCCGTACGACGTCACGCCGTAGCCTCCCCCGCCGGCTACGCCTTTATTGGCGGGGGGACCCCCACTGGCGGCGCTGGTGCTCGCCGGTGCCCGCCCGCTGCCCTGGGCCGCACCGCCCGCGGTGTCGGTGTTGTCGCTCCCGGCAGTGGCGCCGTCGCTCGCGGTGTCGGTCGTGGCGTTCGCGCCCATCGTGTTCCAGTAGCGCTGCAGCAGGTCGCGGTAGTCGATGGTGACCAGGATCGTCGTTTCCGCGCCTCCCCCGCCGGCTACGCCCTCATTGGCGGGGGGACCCCCATTGGAGTCGGGCAGGCTGCCGGAGCGTAGGAGGCGGGTGCAGGCCTCGGCGAGGCCGTCGTGACGGCGCTGGCTGGCGGTGCGTTCGTCCCGGGGACCGTCCTCGGAGGGGGGCGGGGGCCGAGAGTGGTCCGAGAACAGCGCGCAGCGCCGCGGCCGCGAACGGGGTGAGCCGTCCGGAGAGTTTGGCGGTGCCGTCCGGTTGGTCGATCACGTTCAACCCCCGCAGCCGCTGCTGGACCTGCTCGCGGGGTTCGGTCCCGTCCTGATTCAGTCGTGCTTCGGCCTGCACGCACCACTTCCGCAGTTCGTGCGGGCCACACACAGCAGCCGCGACCAGGGCGGCGGCTTCGATGTCCTGTTCGGTCTCGGCGTCGTAGCCGTCAGGGATGTGGTCGAACAGATCGCTGATCGCCCGGGCATGCTCGATCCCGATCGAACCATCCACCAGCGCCTCAGCGGTCTGCGGCAGCACCGGCGGCAACGGCTCACCGGACAGCCCGCGGCGCGCGCCGAACTCGGCCGCGTCCCGCACCCGCCGCCGCGCCTGGCCGGGATCGAGCCGCAACAGAGCGGTCAACAACGCCGCCGTACTCGCGTGCCCCGTATCGCCGGCCGCACGCCGGGAATCCAACTCCGCCACCGCGGCGTGCTGCGCCGTGACAATCCTGCGCGCGAACCGCTCGAGACCGCGGGTGTGCTCCAGCAACTCCGGACCGGACAGGGCAGTCAGGTCGGCGGCGCGCAGCTTGTCGAGAACCCCGTCCAGCTCCGCGAGCAGAGCGAGCGGTTCGGCCCCGATGATGTCCCCCGACATGCATCCGATATTAGTACACCTATCCGACAGTTGCAAGCGTTTTGCCCGATATTTTCGGCTGATTCGCTGAATCCAACGACCACTTCACAATTCGAACAAAGACACAGGAGGACGCTTGACCCCAGCGTTGATCAACAGCACATTGCGGACGCCGAGGCAACCACAACCTGCTGTCGATCACGGGGAAGAGGCGGGGCTGGAACGGAACGCCGGCAACGCAAGCAGCACGAGCAGAATGGCGTCCGCCGTCGCCGCGAAGGAAGGCGACCCGAGCCAAGGGTGAGCGGCAGCGCGAGCCCAACACGACGGATGCCGCCCGCCTGTCGCTGCAAAAGGCAAGCAACCCAAGCGAAAGTCGAGTCGGCCGCGCGAGCGAGCTACGTCAGAACCCGTCCGTCGCCGCCGCTCGGGAACGCGACCGAAGCAAAGGGGCCCGACAGTGCAGCGGGCCTGCCGGCTTAACTCGCCGCGGGTACGGAACGTCGGCAGGGTCAGCCCGGCCGGTGGGCGCGGAAGAGCGCGTCGATCGCGGGGCGCGGTGCGCCTTCCACCGGACGCAGTACAGCGTCGGCCCGATTGATCTTCAGGTCGGTGCCGTCCAAGTCGGACGCGATGTCGTCGGCGGTGAACAGCACGCTTAGATCCTGTGGGCCGCCGGTGCCGTCGGCGAGATTC
>DASTXN010000139.1:0-30755 GCA_035765515.1 Jatrophihabitantaceae bacterium
CGGCGTCGGCAAGACCGCCTCGCCCGAGGACTTCACGTCGCTGATGGACGACGTCGAGTCGCGGATCTTCGGCGAGCTGCCGGACGAGACGTGGTTCTATCCCGGCCACGGCAACGACTCCACCCTCGGTGCCGAGCGCCCGCACCTGGCCGAATGGCGCGAGCGGGGCTGGTAGGCATCCTGCTGCCGTGCGCGGCCCGGCGGAAAACCGGATCGCCGGGCCGGGACAGTGCCACCACGAAGCTTTGCTCTGCTTACCAGGAGTACGCACGCGCTCACCGTGGGTGAGCAGAGCAGAGGTTCGAGTGCAGTACACCCAGCCGCGGCGACGACGATGCGCCTCAGCTTCACGTCGGTCGCACCAGGCACCGCTGGCGTGCGCAGGCGCAGAGGACAACTCCGGCCAGCCGCCGGCACGGTGCCGTCGCGAAGCTTTGCTCTGCCCGGTGAGAGCGTGCAAATGCACGGTGGCACCGTGCAGAGCAAAGTTGGGGTGCAGTACACCCAGCTGCGGCGACGCCAACGCACGTCGATATGCACGCCGGCGAGCGGCTGACAACTGTCACGTGGCGTCGATGCGTCGCGGCGCTGCCGGACGGACGGGCGGACCGGCACCATTGGGGCCATGACCGCAGCATCGCTCCGCGCGCCCGCGCATCTGGTCGACCCGCGCGCGAAGGCGTACTGGACGGTCCGGGCGCTCGCCGGCTGGCTCGCGATCGCCGCCGTGCAGCTCGTGGTGTGGGTGGCCGTCAAGCACCCGGACGCGGTGCACCCGATCCTGTTCGCGGTCACCGTGGCCGCCGCGCTCGCGCACGTGCTCGTCATGCCGCAGTGGCGCTACCGGGTGCATCGCTGGGAGGCCACCGACACCGCTGTCTACACGCAGTCCGGCTGGTTCAACCAGGAGCGCCGCATCGCGCCGGTCGCGCGCATCCAGACCGTCGACACCCAGCGCGGACCGTTCGAGCAACTCTTCGGGCTGGCCAACGTCACCGTCACGACTGCCTCCGCCGCGGGACCGCTGAAGATTCACGGGCTGCGCCGCGCCGCAGCCGAGGCGCTGGTCGAGGACCTCACCGTCCGAACGCAGGCAACCGGAAGTGACGGGACATGAGCGCTCCGGCGCAGGCGGTGGACGCGACGACGCAGCCACAGCTGGACTGGAAGCGGCTCAGCCCACGCATGTTGCTGATCCACCCCGTGATCGAGCTGGGCAAGGCGCTCCCCGCGATGCTCGGCGCGTTCCTGGCCGGGCACGGCAGCGGCGACGACGCCAGCGGGTCGCGCTGGAGCCTCGGCATCGCCGGCGTGGTCATGGCGTTCGCGATGCTGCGCTGGGTCACCACCCGGTACCGCATCACGCCCGAGCAGGTGCAGCTGCGGCACGGCCTGATCCGCCGCCAGACCCGCGCCGCACCGCTGGACCGCGTGCGCACAGTGGACGTCACCGCGCACCTGCTGCACCGGGCACTGGGCCTGGCGCGGGTGAGCATCGGTACCGGCACGTCCGACCGCAAGGGCCGGCATGCTCTGGTTCTGGACGGACTGGGCGCGGAGCGCGCGGCTGCGCTGCGCAGCGAGCTGCTGCACCGCGCGGTGCCGGGCGCGCCATCAATGCGGTCGGCTCCGATCGCGCCCGGGGACACCGAGTTGGCGCGGCTGGATCCCGGCTGGCTGCGGTTCGCGCCGTTCACGCTCACCGGAGCAGTCACCGGGCTGGCACTGCTCGGCGTCGGCTGGCGCATCGTCGGCGAGGGCCGCATCGACGTCCAGCGACTCGGGCCGTACCGGGCTGTCGCCGAGCGGCTTGCACGATGGCCGCTCGCCGTGGACGTCCTAGCCGTCTTCGTGACCGTCACGGGCTTCGTCGCCGTTGCCTCCACCGTCGGTTATGTGCTCTCGTTCAGCGGGTTCCGGCTCACCCGCCACGACGGCGGCACGCTGCACGTGACGCGTGGACTGCTCACCTCGCGCGCCACCAGCATCGAACGGCGCCGGCTGCACGGCGTCGAACTGTCCGAGCCGCTGCTGCTGCGCGCGGTCGGCGGGGCACGCTGCCTCGCCGTGGCCACGGGATTGCGCGTCGGACGAGGTGCCGAGCGCGGCGGCGAGATCCTGTTGCCGCCCGCGCCGGTAGCCGATGCTGTGAGCGTCGGCAGCGCGGTGCTCGAAACCGGCGCGCCGCTCACGGCTCCACTGGTCAGGCACCCGTCGGCCGCGCGCCGGCGCCGGATCGCTCGCGCCCTGGCCGGTGCAGTCGCTGTCGGTGGCGCGTTCGACGCGGCCGTGCTGCTGGCCGGCTGGGATACCGCGCTGCTGTCGGTGCCCGGGGTGCTCGTCACGATCGCGGTCGCACTCGCGCACGATCGGTACCGCTCGCTCGGCCACGCGTTCGTGCATGGCTATGTGGTGAGCCGGTTCGGCTCGATCGTTCGCCGCCGCACCGCGCTCGCGGCCGACGGCGTGATCGGCTGGAACCTGCGCAGCACGTTCTTCCAGCGTCGGC
Source organism: Jatrophihabitantaceae bacterium (assembly GCA_035765515.1). Taxonomy (GTDB): domain Bacteria; phylum Actinomycetota; class Actinomycetes; order Mycobacteriales; family Jatrophihabitantaceae; genus DASRSS01. The sequence continues at coordinate 2,510 of DASTXN010000139.1, forward strand.
TCGGCCTCACCACGCTCGTAGCCACCACCGCCGCCGGCCGGCAGAAGTACGCGATCGCGGATCTATCCGCCACGGACGCGGTCCGCTTCGCGGACGCCTGCGTACCCGGGCTGCTCGAACCCTTCCTGACATGATCACCGCATGAGACCGGTTGCCGCACTGGAGGTCGGCGGAACGCACGTGACGGGTGCCGTGCTCGACCTCGACACCGGCGAATACCTGCGCGAACCGAACCGGCTGCACGTCGACAGTCACGCGACGGCCGACGAGATCCTGGCGACGTTCGTGCAGGCGGGCGTCGACCTGGGCGCGGAGAGCGGGCTGCATTGGGGCGTCGCGATGCCCGACCCGTTCGACTACCCGCACGGCATCGGCCGGTTCCACGACGTCGGCAAGTACGAGGCACTCGACGGCGTGGACGTGCGCACCCCGCTGGCGGCGGCCCTGCCGAACCCCGCGTCCCTCACGTTCATCAACGACGCGGACGCGTTCACGCTCGGCGAGGCACACAGCGGCGCAGGCCGGGGCCACCAGCGCTGCGTCGGGCTCACCCTCGGCACGGGCGTGGGCAGCGGCTGGGTCGTCGACGGCGTGACGCTGTCGTCCGGTGCTGGCGTGCCGAAGGACGGACGCGCCCATCACCTGCTGGTCGACGACCGCCCGCTGGAAGACGTTATGTCCCGCCGCGCGATCCGCCGTGCCTATGCGCACGCGTCGGGCGATCACGACGCCGACGTCCGCGAGATCGCCGAGCACGCCCGAGGCGGCGACACCACCGCAACCAACGTGCTCCGCACCGCGCTGCGCAAACTCGGGGAGGCACTCGGACCCGGACTGCGCGAGTTCGGCGCGGACATCGTCGTCGTCGGCGGCTCGATGGCCGGCTCGTGGGACCTGTTCGAGCCGTGGCTGCGCGAGGGTCTCGGCGAGTTCCAACCGCCGATCGCAGTCAGCCAGGATGCCGAACGTGCCGGACTCACCGGCGCCGCGCTCAGCGCCCTGCGCGCGTGAAGAACCGCGGCTAGCGGTGTAGGCCGATCAGGATGCGCGGGTGCGTCGACGGGCGTAGCCAGCGCATCAGGGTGACCAGGCGCTGCTGCGGGACCGCGACGCAGCCCGCCGTCGGACCGGTTCCCGGCGGATACACGTGCAGGAAGAACGCGCTGCCGGCACCCTGCCGGACGCCGCCCGGGGCGTTGCGGGTGTTGTAGTCGATCACGACCGCGTAGTTGTAGTACGGCGTCTCGTAGTACAGATGCTCGTTGGGCGGCATGCTCTGCGTGAACTTGCAGCCCGACGAGCAGCGCTGGTGCGTGTTGTACAGCGGGCCGGGCTGGCTGATCCACCAGTCCGACGGCCGGGTGCGGAAGTACGGCAGCGCGGTGCCCGGGTCGGCGTTGCGGCCGAACGCGCGCGTCAGCGTGAAGCTGCCCATCGGCGTCGCGGACGCACCCTCGCTCGGCGTACGGGTCATGCCCTGCGACCCGATGTGCGCGGTCATCGCCGTGCCCGACTTCAGCCAGCCGCCACCCGGCGCCTTGTGCCAGGCCTGCAGCCGCGCCGTCGTCCGGCTTCGGGACGTCGCGGTGACGGTGAGAACCCTGGTGGCGTTGTAGGTGTGGTACTTGACCGGCAGCGCCACGCCTCGCCGCGGAGCCGGCGTGCTGGCCGCGCGCGCCGTCGCAGGCGAGGCGCTCGGTGCGGCCGACGTTGTCACGAGGTGTACCGCGCTAGTAGAGGGCGGGGTCCCCGCCGCGAGCGACCGCGCCGCAGCGCTCGTCGCGACCGAGCGCGATGCCGTGGACGAGGGCGTGGACGAGGGCGTGGACGAGGCCGTCGCGATGCTCGCGGCAGACGCCGACGTGGCGGGCGCGATCGTCACGGGGGTCGGGGTCTCCGGCACCGGGTAGGTGCGCGCCGCGGTGCTGGCCGGCGGCCGGTACGCGTCTGCCGCCTGGCTGGTCGAGGGGCTGTCGCTCATGGAGACCACAACGGCGACGCAGCCGGCTACGGCCGCGGCGGCCGTCAACGAGGCGAGCACACGTCCTGCGGTCATTGGGACAGTGTGCCAAACCCGTCCGGGCGGATCGGGCAAGACGGACCGCGTGGCGCGACCGGCAACGCGTCTGACAGGCTGCGGGCATGGTCATCGAGGTCGCAGACATCCAGGTCGCTCCGGGTTCGGAGGACGCGTTCACGGACGCCTATCGCGGTGTGCGCGAGGTCCTGGTCAGCACGCCGGGCTGCCGGTCTGCCCGGATGGCGCGCTGCATCGAGTCGCCGTCGCGGTTCGTGCTGCTCGTCGAGTGGGACTCGGTCGAGGCGCACGAGCAGAACTTCCGCGCGAGCGACCGGTTCGCCACCTGGCGTGCCGCCATCGGGCCGTTCTTCGCCGCGCCGCCGCACGTGGAGCACGTGCAGGAGATCTGAGCCCGGCGTCAGCCCGCCCGGCTCCCGCCCGAGCGTCGTTGCTCGTAGAGCGCCGCCTGCGTCCGGTCCGCGAGCTGGAGCTTGTCCAGGATCCGGGATACATAGTTCTGCACCGTCTTTACCGACAATCCGAGCTTGCGCGCGATCTGGGCATTGCTCGCTCCCTCCGCGAGCTGGGCGAGCACCTCACGCTCGCGGCCGGTGAGGTCATCGGCCGGGGGCGGCAGCGCGGCGTCGTGGGTGCCCGAGGTTGCGGCGAGCACCCGACTGGCGATCCCGGGGCCGAATACCGCCCCACCGGCGGCGACCGTGCGCACCGCTGCGGCGATCTCCTCGCCCGGCGCCCCCTTGAGAACGTAGCCGCGCGCGCCGGCGCGGAGCGCGGCGAGGACGGTGTCGTCGTCGTCGACCATCGTGACCGCGAGCACGGCCGGTGGCTCGGGCTGCGCGGTGATCGCGGCGGTGGCCGCGACGCCCGAAACGGTCGGCAGATTGAGGTCCATCAGGATCACATCCATCGGCGTCGCCCGTGCCGCAGCGACCGCCTCGGCTCCGTCGCCCACCGCTGCGACCACCGTCAGGTCGGGAGTGGCGGCGATCAGGGCCACCAACCCGTCGCGGTAGACGGGGTGGTCATCGACGATCATCACCCTCGTCGTCACAGCGGGACCTCGACTTTCGCTGTCAGGGGTGGCGCAGGCGGGACAGCCTTCGCCGGCGGCAGGGGGAATGAAGCGCGGACGACGCTGCCCGCGCCGTCGGGCGCGGCGAAGGCATCGAAGGTGCCGCGCAACTCCTCTGCGCGCTCCCGCATCGTGTGCAGGCCGTGTCCGCGGCCCGAGGCCACATCGCCTAGCCCAGTGCCGTTGTCACGCACCCAAAGAACGAGGCGGTTCTCGTCGAGGCACAGATCGATCGTGCACAGTGTCGCTCGCGCGTGCTTGACCGCGTTGGTGAGCCCCTCGGTCGCGATCCGGTAGGCGGCGACCTCGGTGGCGGCCGGCAGCGGGGGCAGGAGATCAGCGCGGACCTGGGCCGTCACCCCTGAGCCTGCGACCAGGCGGCTGCTCGCCTGGCTGAGGGCACCGACCAGGCCGAGTTCGTCGAGCGCCGGCGGCCGCAGCCCCTCGACGACGCGGCGGACCTCCGAGACGGTGTCGCGCAGCTCGGTGCGCAGCGCATCGACCAGCCCGCCCGCGGTGCTGTCCGGTGCCACCACGCCGGCGATGAGGTCCAGACGCAGCAGGTGTCCGGCGAGCGCCGGGCCGAGGCCGTCGTGCAGGTCGCGGCGCAGCCGGCGACGTTCCTCCTCGCGCCCCAGTACCAATCGCTCGCGTGCGCGTTGCAGATCGTGGGTCAGGATCCGCGAGTTCAGCACACTGCCGAGGTGACCGGCGAGGTTTGCGATCACGCGGGTATCGCGCGCCCGGACAGGTGGATCCGGCTGCCGGTACTGGAACGTTCCGATCAGGACGCCGTAGGCACGCAAGGGCACCACGACCATGTCCTCGTCGGCGTCGGACTCCTCGTCGTTCTCGATGATCCGCACGTCGCGCAGGCCGAGCGACTCCAGCTCGGCGACGACGCCGTCCAGCAGTCGGTCGATGTCGGACGCGGCCTCGAGCTGCTCTCCGAGGGCGGCCAGGAGTTCGTAGGGCTCGGTCCACCTGCCGTAGGTCAGCCGGTTGATGCCGCGTTGCAAGACGTCGCGCAACGGGGCGAAACAGCCCGCCACCACGCCGGCGGCGAGCCACGGCAGCCACGGGGTCGATGCCGACGCACCCAGTACGCCGCCGAGGCCGATGACCACGGCGAACAGTCCGGCGACCGTTATCGACAGGGTCAGCCACACGAGCGTGCGGTTCGTTCCGGTCCGCAGGTCGTACAGCCCGCGAGCCAGGATCGCGAAGCCGATGGCGATCGGCAGCGGGGCGCTGGTGACGCCGAAGATCCAGCCCCCGCCGCCGAGCGACAGTGCGATCGGGGCCGCGACCGCGGGTAGCGCCGCGGCGCAGGCGAACACGAACAGCTGCTGGCGCATCATCTCGTCGCCGCGCCGCCAGAGCTGGATCAGCTGCACCACGGCCGCCACCGTCACCACCACGGTGAGCGGGATGTGGGCTAGGAAAACGGGAAGGTTGATCACCTGCCAAGCCCCGCTAGGTGCGAGCGGGTTGCGCCACCCGCCCAGACCGGTCAGGTCGGCCGTCCGGTCGAGAACCGGGTCCAGGACCGACGCCACCGCTACCACGGCGAGCGCGCGGTACAGCCAGCGCCACCTCGGGCCCGCCACTCGGCCATCCGGGAACAGCACTGCCACCACCGTCGTGAGCGCGAGCCAACCCAGCGAACGCAGGATCTGCCCGACGACGGCGAACGCACCGGCACCGAGAACCGAGCCGGGGGCGTCAACCAAGCCGTGCTGCGCGATCCCGATTGACGCGCTACCGACGGCCGCACATACCCCGCCGAGCAGCATGACCCAGCCGACCCGGTTCCCTGGCCTGGCGGCGACGATCACGACACCGACGATGACGGACCCGACCAGCAGCAGATCGTTGACCACCTCGCTCGAGACCGACCTGTCGGCGAGGACTGTGGTCCAGACACTGGTTGCGAGCCCAAGGGCGGTCAGGGCGACCGCCCCGGCAGCGAGGGCTGCGAGGCGGCCCGCCGTCCATCGCTCGCGATCCGTCATGGCGGACATCTTGCATCGCCGATGCGTCCGGCGCAGCCTAGGTCCGGCACCGCGCTGCACCGGCTCGCCGTCAGTTGCTCCAGCGGATCGTGATGTGCGGCATCGCGATGGTGACCGATCCGGTCGCACCGTGGAAGTGCCGGGTGCCGCCGGTGACCGTCCCGCTGCCTCGCCCGGTGTCGACGTTGATCTTCGCGTGCGCGTAGAGCATTCCGCCCGGCTGTGCCATCGCAACGTCGCAGACGGCCAGGTGCGTCTTCGGGTTGACGCGGCACGAGGTGACGTCGTAGCCGAGGATCACGCCGTTGTGCAGGTCCCGGCTGGTGGTGATGTCGACACCGTTGACGATGCGGTCCTGGAGCTGATGGGTCGTCACGGTGATTCGGTGCGTCGTGGTCTGCGCCGACGATCCCTCGGCGCCCACTGCGATGCCTGTTGCGGTGCCCGCGAGCGCGGCGGCTACCGCTGCCGAGCGCGCCCAGTGAGTGTTCGACATGCGCTTCATGAGCTGCTTCCTTCCGAACGGGAATGATGCCGAGCAGCGTGGCGTGCCCGCACTCCCGATCAATAGAGCAGCTTCACCCACACCGGCCGGGAATTTCTCCCGGCCAGGGTTGAGCCGCTACTCCGGCGCGACCGCCTCGATCAGGTTGCCGTCCGGGTCGCTGACGACGGCATTGAACTGGCCGCGGCGGAAGATCGCCCAGCGCCGCGGCGCGTCGTGAGAACGCCCGCCGTGCGCGAGCGCCGCCGCGTGGAATCCCTCGACGTCCGAGCGAGACGCCGCGCGCAGCGACACATGCAGCCCGGACGTGGGCACCGGCCCGGCGACGAGCCACAGCACCGCGCTGTCCCCCGCGCCCCAGCCGGCGGCCTCGACGTCCGCGTCGTCCTCCTCCTCGTCGCCGAACTCGACGACGCGGGTCAGCCCGAGCGCGCCCAGCGCGGCGTCGTAGAACGCCAGGCTGGCAGGAAAGTCTGCGGCGGTGATCGTCACGTGGTCGAGCGGCACCGCACCATGATGCCTGGCACTCAGACCGGCCAGGTCTCCTGCCGCCACGCGGCGTCCCAGAACATCCACTCGTAGCGCGAGGTCGTCTTGAAGTGGCGTGTCGTGCGCTCCTGCTCGGACGGCGACAGGTCGGCACCGACCGCGTCCGCGCACGCCAGCACCTCGGCGACGGTCGCCGCGAACGCCTCGCTGGCGTAGGTGTCGATCCAGGCCTGGTAGCGGGCGTCCGGCGAGCCCTGCGCGACCAGTTCCGCGCCGACCCGCTGGTAGATCCAGTAGCAGGGCAGCACTGCCGCCACGCCCTCGGCGAACGTGCCGCCGTAGGCCGCCGCAAGCAGGTAGCTCGTGTACGCGGTCGTCGTCGGCGACACCGCGACCTCGCCGAGCACCGCCGGGTCGAGCCCCAACTGGGGCAACAGCGTCTCGTGCAGCGCGAGTTCGACCGCGACGGTCTCGGCCGCGTGCCGCGTGAACATCCCGGTCACGGCGTGCGACGGCGCCTTCGCCCCGACGACGGCGAGCGCCCGCGCGTAGTCGCTCAGGTAATGCGCATCCTGTGCGAGGTAGTAGCGGAAGCACGCCTCGTCCAGCCCGCCCGTCGTCAGCCCGCGTAGGAACGGGTGCGCCAGGATCGCGCGATACGTCGGCTCGGCACGCAGCCACAGTCGTTCGGTCCAGCTGTCGGTCATCGATCGTCCTTCGCCGTTCGCGATACTGACGCCGTGACGGTATCTGGCGAACGACCACCGACTGCGCTCACCATCGCGGGTTCGGACTCCGGCGGCGGCGCGGGCATCCAGGCGGACTTGAAGACGTTCCTCGCCTGCCGGGTGCACGGCATGTCCGCGATCACCGCGGTCACCGTGCAGAACTCGCTCGGCGTCAGCGGCTTCTACGAGCTGCCGCCGAACGCGGTCGCCGAGCAGATCGAGTCGGTCGTGACGGACATCGGCGTCGGCGCGGCCAAGACCGGCATGCTCGCCTCGGCCGCGATTATGGACGCGGTCGCGGACACCGTCCGGCGCCTGGCCGTCACGCCGTTCGTCGTCGACCCGGTCGCTGCGTCACAGCACGGCGATCCGCTGCTGCGGCCGGACGCGATCGCCGCGCTGCGCGACGTGATCATTCCGCTGGCCACGCTGATCACGCCGAACCTAGGCGAGATCAGGTTGCTCACCGGGGTCGACGTGCACACGCGCGCCGACATGGACGACGCGGCGAAGGCGCTGCACGCGCTCGGCCCGCAGTGGGTGCTGGTCAAGGGCGGTCACCTGCCCGCCGGCGACGCCGTGGACGTCCTCTACGACGGCACCGAGTTCCGCGAGCTGACCGCGCCGCGGCACGCGACCGAGCACACGCACGGCTCCGGCGACACGCTGGCCGCCGCGATCACCGCCGGCCTGGCGCGCGGGCTGGACGTGCCGGCCGCCGTCGAGCTCGGCAAGAAGTTCATCAGCGGCGCGGTGGCCGGCTCGTTCCCGCTCGGCCAGGGGCTCGGGCCGGTGGGCCACTTCTGGCGCGTGCGCGACTGGCCCGAATAACCCCGCGTCAGCCGACGAAGAGAACCTCGCACCCCAGGAGCTTGCGCGACGCCTTGAGGAACGGGCTCACCGCCGTCACGCAGACCTGGTGCGCTCCGCTACGCGCCGCCGCGTGCACGCTGAACGTGAAGCCGTGTTTGCCGCGCAGGTGCAGCGTGCGGTTCACGGCCGCGCGGTACACGTCGGTGCGTAGGTTGGCGGCGACCTTGCCGTCCATCGTCACGACGACTCGCACCCGCGCGTCCGGGTAGTACTTCAGCGCGGTCCAGCCGCGGCCGGACACAACGAGCCGGCCCGAGCTGATCCGGGCGGCGTGCCGCTCCAGCTTGCCGAGCGGGAAGATCCGCGGCCGGACACGCAAACTCGTGCTGCGCGCGAGCCAGCGCAGCCCGTTGACGTCGCCCGTCCGGTAGTCGGTCACGCCAGGCAGCCCGTACGGGTACATGACCTGGTACTGCCCCTCGTACTTGGTCGGCATGTGGTCCAGACCCAGTGCGTGGCCGAGCTCGTGCAGCACGGTTCCGGTGATGACATCCGAGGCGACGGTGGAGCACAGCACGATGCGCGACTGCTGGATCATCTCCGCCTTGCCGGCGATCGCGACTAGACGCGACCGCGTGTAGCCGTTGCTGTCACCGCCCGTGCACCCGCCGGTGTTGCTCGTGACGTCGATGAGCCCCGCGTGCAGCTTCGGTGTGCCCGTTCCCGCGTACCGGATCGGGAAGCCCAGGCCGCGCAGCTCGGCGGTGGCGCGCGTCAGCACGGACGCGACCGTGCTCGCGTCCACGGTCTTCGGGTCGAGCCACACCCGCAGCGGGCCCGGGCTGACGCCGAGCAGGTTGGTGCCCTCGATGTTGTAGCCCCGCGACGCGGTGGTCGTGGTGGGCGTGGCGCTGGCGCCGGCAGGTGTCTCGCCGACCAGAGCGGCGGCCGTGACCAGGACCAGCGATGCGCCCAGAAGGCGCCGGATGCGAAGCATGCGCAGAGTATGCCCGGTCGGCAGCTCCCACCGGATCAGAGGCCCGCGGACGCGGCGAGTCGTGCCGCGAACTCGGAAGCGGCGGCACCCGGGTCGTCGGCCTCGGTGATCGCCCGGACCACAACCACCCGGCGCGCCCCGGCCGCGATCACCGCGTCCAGCCGTTGGACGCTCTCGATGCCCCCGATCGCGAACCACGGCCGCGCGTCCTGCCGCGCCGCGACGTGGTGCAACAACTCGACTCCGGCCGCCGGTCGCCCCGGCTTGGTGGGCGTGGTCCATGTCGGGCCGGCGCAGTAGTAGCCGACGCCGTCCTCGGTGCGGGCCGCGTCCGCCTGCGCCGGAGAATGGGTGGAACGCCCGATGATCACGTCCGGGCCGACGATGCCGCGTGCGATCGAGACGGGCAGGTCGTCCTGGCCGAGGTGCAGGACGGGGGCACCTGCGGCACGGGCGATGTCGGCGCGGTCGTTGACGGCGAACAGCTTGCCGTGCCGTTCGGCAGCGGCGGCGAACACCTCCAGCAGGCGCAGCTCGTCGCGCGCCTCCAGCCCTTTCTCGCGCAGCTGGACGATGTCCACCCCGTTGGCGAGGACCGCGTCCAGGAACTCCTCGAGGTCACCGGTCCGTTCGCGGGAACCGGTGCACAGGTACAGGCGGGCGTCCTTCAGCTGCAGCACCGTCCGAGCGTAGGGTGGGTGGCGCACGGGAGTCCCACTGCCCTGACCCAACGGTCCGGTCAGCGCGGGGCTGAGAGGGCAACCAGCCGACCGTCGAACCTGATCCGGGTAATGCCGGCGCGAGGGAGCATGCAGAGTTCTTCCGGCAGTAATTCCAGCGACGTCGTCGTCGTCGGCGCGGGCGCCATCGGCGCGGCCGTCGCGTGGCGATGCGCGCAGCGCGGGCTGTCGGTGACCATGGTCGACTCCGCCCCCATTCGCGGCGCGTGGCACACCGCGGCCGGCATGCTCGCGCCGATCACCGAGCTGCACTATGCCGAGACGCCGCTGCTGCGGCTGAACCTGGACTCGCTGGCGCGCTACCCCGGATTCACGGCCGAACTCGCCGACACGACCGGGTTGCCCACCGGCTACCTCGAATGCGGCACGGTCGAGGTCGCGTGGGACGGTGCCGACCTGGCAGCCCTGCGCGACCTGCACGCATTCGGTACCGGCCTCGGGCTGACGTCCAGCCTGCTCACCGGCCGCGAGCTGCGTTCGCTCGAGCCGGCGCTCGCTGCCGGCCTGCCCGGAGGTCTGCTCGCCGAATCCGACCATCAGGTGGATCCGCGGCTGCTGCACGCCGCGCTGCTCGCGGCTGGGACCGCGCTCGGCGTGCGGACGGTGGTGGGCACCGCGACGGTCGACGTGCAGGGCGACCGCGCGGTCGGGGTCGTGCTGGCGGACGGCACGCGGTTGGGCGCGGGCACCGTCGTCGTCGCGGCCGGTGCGTGGTCGCAGCAGCTGGCCGGCGTGCCCGCGGAGTTCGCCCCGGCCGTCCGTCCCGTGAAAGGTCAGACGCTGCGGCTTCGGCTGCCCGGTCCCCCGCGCATGGAGCACGTGGTGCGCGGCAGCGTGCAGGGCGTACCCGTCTACATTCTGCCGCGGGCAGATGGGGAGTACGTGGTCGGCGCGTCCAGCGAGGAAGCCGGCTTCGACCAGACGCCCCGCGCCGGCGCCGTGTACGAGCTGTTGCGCGACGCGCAGTCGCTGCTGCCGGAGCTCGGCGAGGCCGCGCTCGCGGAGGTGTGCACGGGACTGCGCCCGGGCTCCCCCGACAACGCGCCGCTGGTCGGACCGTCCGGGCTGGACGGGCTGGTCCACGCGACCGGCCACTTCCGCAACGGCATCCTGCTCACGCCGGTGACCGCCGACGGCGTGGCCGAGCTGATCACCACCGGCGCGCTGCCAGACGTGCTCGCGCCGTTCGCCCCGTCCCGGTTCAGGGAGGCCGTCCAAGCATGAACATCACGCTCAACGGCGAGCGCTGCGAGCTCGCCAACGGCACCACGCTCGTCGCGTTCATCGAGGCGCGAACCGGCACGACCCGCGGCAGCGCCGTGGTCGTCGACGACGAGGTCGTGCCGCGCGGCGCGTGGCCGGACTACCAGCTGCGCGACGGCCAGCGCGTCGAACTCATCACCGCGGTGCAAGGAGGCTGACACATGGACGACCCATTCGTGGTCGCCGGCGAGGAACTCGGCTCGCGGCTGATCATGGGTACCGGCGGCGCGCCCAGCCTGGACGTGATCGACGCCGCGCTGGCCGCGTCCGGCACCGCGCTGTGCACGGTCGCGATGCGCCGGCTGGACCCGTCCACGACCGGATCGATCCTGGACGTGATCGACCGGCGCGGCGTGCGGGTGCTGCCGAACACCGCGGGTTGCCGCACCGCGCGCGAGGCGGTGCGCACTGCCGAGGTTGCGCGGGAGGCGCTGGAGACCGACTGGGTCAAGCTCGAGGTCGTAGCCGACGAGCGGACGCTGCTGCCTGATCCGATCGAACTGCTGGACGCCGCGCAGACCTTGGTCGGTCTCGGTTTCACCGTTTTGCCTTATACGAATGACGATCCGGTATTGGCGCGGCGGCTGCAGCAGGCCGGCTGTGCGGCCGTGATGCCGCTGGGCTCGCCGATCGGCACCGGTCTCGGCATCGCGAACCCGCACAACATCGAGCTGATCGTCAGCGAGGCTCGGGTTCCGGTGATCCTGGACGCCGGCATCGGCACCGCGTCCGATGCGGCGCTCGCGATGGAGTTGGGCTGCGACGGCGTGCTGCTCGCGTCGGCCGTCACGCGCGCGCAGGACCCGGCGCGGATGGCCGCAGCCATGGCGGCCGCCGTCACCGCCGGCCGGCTGGCCCGTCTCGCCGGACGGATCCCGCGGCGCAACCACGCGCAGGCCTCCTCGCCGATCGAAGGCATGCCCGTTCTGTAGACCCATCAACGCGGGAGCTCCGCAGGGGGCTGAGAGGGCCGAAGAACGGCCGACCGCCAGACCGCCCGGGTAATGCCGGGAGAGGGAGACCACATGACCACCACGCGCGAACGCGGCACCACCGCGGCCGAACCGACCGAGGTCGGGCTGACGCTCGAGGACGAGAACCCGCGCAACCTGACCGGCTGGGACGCCGCCGCGCTCTGGGGCAACCTGGGCGTGAGCCTGCTGGGCTTCACCGGCGCGATCTTCGTGCTGGTGCCGGTCGACAAGCCGATGTCGCTCGCCGCGGCCCTGACCGCGCTGGTCGTCGGCACGGTGCTCGGCACGCTCGGCGTGGCTGCGGCGGGTGTTCCGGGTTCGGACACCGGGGCGCCGTCCATGGTGCTGCTGCGCGGGCTGTTCGGCACCCGGCCGTCCTATCTGCCGACCGTGCTGAACGTGGTGCAGCTGATCGGGTGGACCACGTTCGAGCTGGTCACCATCGGCACCGCGATGCACCAGATCGCCGGTGGCGTCCCGCGCTGGACCTACGTGCTCGCCGGCGGCGTCCTCACCACGGTGCTCGCGCTGCGCCCGCTCGGCTGGATCCGGGTGCTGCGCAAGTACGTGACCGTCGCGGTGTTGGTGGCGCTGGTCTATCTGCTCGTGCAGCTGCTGCGGCATCCGCTGCCGGGCTTCACGCACGGGACGTGGAGCGGGTTCTGGATCGCGGTCGACACCGTCATCGGCGTCGCGGTGTCGTGGGTGCCGCTGGTGTCCGACTACTCGCGGCACGCCCGCTCGACCCGGAGCACGTTCGCTGGGACGTTCGTCGGTTACTCGGTGACGCAGATCTTCTGCTACCTGATCGGGCTCATCGCGCTGGTGACGGTCGCTCGCGGCGACGCCAACCAGATCTTCGGCGCGTTCATGGCGATCCCGGTCGGCACGGTCGCGTTCGGCGTGCTGGCAGTGCGCGAGCTGGACCAGTCGTTCGCGGACACCTACTCGACCGCGGTGTCGCTGCAGAACTTCTGGCCGCGCTTCGACCGGCGCGTGCTCGCCCTCGCCGTGGGGACGATCGCGACCGTGTGCGCGCTGGCGCTGAACATCAACGACTACGAGAACTTCTTGATCCTGATCGGCTCGGTCTTCGTGCCGCTGCTCGGCGTGCTGGTGACGGACTACTTCCTGGTGTCGCGGCGACACTGGGACCTCGGCGCGCGCGTCCGTCCCCGCTGGTCGACGCTCGCCGCGTGGGTGCTCGGCTTCGGCGCGTACCAGGTGATCAATCCCGGTTACATCGGCTGGTGGACGCGGATGTGGGGGCACGTCGATTCGTGGCTGCATATCACCGTCCAGTCCTGGATGAGCGCGTCCCTCATCTCCTTCGTCGTCGCGGCGGTTGCGACACTGGTGCTCGCGCTGGCGCGTCTTGTGCTCGTGCTGGTGCGCCGTGTTGTGGCGCTACGTCTGGCCGGTTCCGCGCGCCGGCGCTGAGGAGTTCGTTGTGTTGATCCATCCCGAGGTGTCCGCGGCGCTCGCCGAACACCGGCCCGTGGTCGCGCTGGAGAGCACGATCATCAGTCACGGCCTGCCGCGTCCGGACAACCTGCGCATCGCCCGCGAGATCGAGCAGTCGGTGCGCGACGGCGGTGCGGTGCCGGCGACGGTCGCGGTCGTGGACGGGCAGGCGCGCATCGGGCTGGACGACGCGGCGCTGGAGCGAGTCGCCAGCGATCCCGACGTGGTGAAGGTGAGCGTGCGCGAGCTGGCGGCCGTCGCCGCGCGGCGCGGGGTGGGAGCCACGACCGTCGCCTCGACCGCGCATCTGGCAGCGCGTGCCGGCATCGCGGTCTTCGCGACCGGCGGGCTGGGAGGCGTCCACCGCGGCGCCGTCGAGACGTGGGACGAGTCGGCCGACCTGACCACGCTGTCGCGCACGCCGGTGCTGGTCGTCTGCGCGGGCGTCAAGTCGATCCTGGACGTGGCGGCGACGCTCGAGCGGCTGGAGACGCTGAACATCGGCGTGCTCGGCTACCGCACCGACCGCTTCCCCGGCTTCTACCTGGCCGACTCCGGGCACTCGCTGTCGTGGCGCGTCGAATCGCCGGCGGAGGTCGCGGACGTGCTGCGCGCCCGCGACGAGCTAGGGACGGACGTCTACGGGATGGTGCTCGCGAACCCGATCGCCGCTGCTGATGAACTGGATCGTTCGCTGCACGACCGGATGCTCGCGTCCGGGCTCGCCGCGGCCGCCGATGCCGGCGTGAGCGGCAAGGATGTGACACCGTTCCTGCTGGACTGGTTCCACCGCGAGACGCACGGCGCGTCGCTGACGGCCAACGTCGCGCTGGTACGCAGCAACGCACTGCTCGCCGCGCAGGTCGCCGCCGAATACGTCCGCCGGTGATCTACTGCCTGGGCGACCTGATGGTCGACGTGCTCGCCCGGCTGTCGGCGCCGCTCGCAGTGGGCACGGACACGCCGGCCCCGATCGCGGTGCTCGGCGGCGGCTCGGCGGCGAACACTGCCGCGTGGCTGGCGCACGCCGGGGTGCCCGCGACGTTCGTGGGGCGCGTGGGCGACGACGCGTTCGGACGTGCGCAGCGGGACGCGCTGGCGGCGCATGGTCTAGGCCTCGCGTTGAGTGTTGACCCGTCGCTGCCGACCGGGACGTGCATCGTCCTCGTGGACGTCGACGGCGAGCGCACCATGATCCCGGACGCGGGCGCGAACGCCGCGCTCGCGCCGGCGGACGTCCCGGTCTCCTCCTTCGTCCCGGGCGATCACCTGCACGTCTCGGGTTACGCGCTGTTCGGCGGCGCGCGCGACGCCGCGCTGCACGCGATGTCGTCGGCTCGATCTGTCGGTATGTCGATAAGTGTCGGCGCCGCCTCCTCCGGACCGTTGCGATCAGTGGGTGCGGAGGCGTTCCTCGAGTGGATCGGGACGGACGCGTTGCTGTTCGCGAACCTGGACGAGGCGTCGGTGCTCGCGGGCGCTGACGCCGACGCCGCCGCCTCCGATCTCGCAGCGACGCTCGCTGCTCGCGTCGGCCGCGCGATCGTTACCTGCGGCGCGGACGGCGCGGTCTACCGGGACGGCTCCGCGGTCGTGTCCGTCCCCGCGCCCGCGGTCACCGTGGTCGACTCGACCGGCGCGGGCGACGCGTTCGCCGCCGGGGTGCTCGCTGCGTTCGCCGCCGGTGCCGCGGCCGATCACGCGCTCGAGTTTGCCCACGCCCTTGCCGCCAGCGCGTGCGCGATCACCGGCGCCCGCCCACCGGTCCAGCCCGTCAGCGCAGCGTCGCGCCCGGGAACCCGCGGACGGTGTGCATCCGATACGTGAACAGGCCCGCGCGCACGCCGGGGTCGTCGTCCATGATGGTGCGGGCGTCCTCGGGCGTTGCGGCGAAGATCCCGATGCCGGCCAAGTCGCTGTCGTCGTTGGCGGGCAGTACCACCTGGAGGATTCCGGCCTCGGACAGCGCCATGTTGCGGCGGCCGTGCTCCCAGACGATCGGGCGAGCGGTAGGTCCGCTGAACGCGTCCGTCGCGTGCAGCAGCACCGCCGTGTAGGCCGCCGCTTGGCCGAGTCGCTCGTGCATGGTCGCGTCGGTAATGACCGGCAGCGCGTGCCCCAGCACCGAATTCGCGCGGTCGATCCGCGCGGCGTACGGCTCCAGCGTCCAGCCGCCGGCGACGGCGTCGCGCATGCCCTGCCAGCCCTCCCCATGCCGGTCGAGGTGACTGTGGGTGAGCACGACTTCGGTGCGCTGCGGCGTGAGCTCGGTGAAGGCGATCTCGATCTCACTCGTCCGCGCCGGGTCCGTCTCGATCTCCCAACTGGTGGTGATGTCCCAGCTGAAGCAGACCCGGTGCGGCGGCTCGTAGGCGAGCACGCGTGCCCAACGGCACTCGCTGCCGTCGACGCCGCGGTCGATGATGTTGCCGCCGACGAACGGCTCGAACACCATCTCGGCGAGGGGCACCCGCAGGATGTGTTTGTCGTCGTCCCACCAGGTGCCGATCTCGGCGGTGAAGACGTGGAAGGCGCGTGCGATCGGGGCATCGACCTCGGTCCGGACACGAACGGTGGTGTCGTCAACGATCGTCATGAGTTCCCCCTCGGGTTTTCGACGGTCTGCCGGAACGCGTCCAGCGACCTGCGCCAGAAGGCGTCGAAGTACTCGCGGATGATCGCGAGCGCGTCGGGGTCGACGCGGTACACCCGGCGCGTGCCGGCGGCGTGGTCGTGGACCAGGCCGACCGACTTGAGGACCTGCAGGTGCTGGGACACGGCCGAACGGCTGATCGGCATCTCGGCCGCGATCTCGGTGACCGACCTCGGTCGCGCTACGAGGCACTCCACGATCGCCCGCCGCGACGGGTCGGCCACCGCGTCCACCAGAGCCGTTGCGTTAGTCCGCACTAACGCAAGCTACGACTAACGCTTCGGTGGAGTCAAGTGCGCGCGGCCGTGCGATTCGAGCACGCTCAGTCGAGGCAGAACTCGTTGCCCTCGACGTCCTGCATCACCAGGCACGACTCGTCGAACCCGTCGGCGGGCAGGAGGTGAAGCTTCGTGGCGCCGAGCGCGACGAGCCGCTCGCACTCCGCTTCCAGCGCGGCGACGCGCTCCTCGCCCACGAGCCCGGTGCCGACCCGTACGTCGAGGTGCAGTCGGTTCTTGACGACCTTGCCCTCGGGCACGCGCTGGAAGAACAGCCGCGGACCGACCCCGTCCGGGTCCTGGCACGCGAACGCGGCTCCCTGGCGCTCCGGCGGCAGCGAGCGGTCGAACTCCCCCCAGTCGGCGAAGCCTTCCGGTGGCGGCGGTACGACGTAGCCCAGCACCTCGCACCAGAAGCGGGCGACGCGCTCGGGGTTCGCGCAGTCGAACGTGACCTGGACCTTCTTGACCGACGACATCGATCCACCCTAACCGGCGCGTTCCGCGGAACGCGGCTACGAAGTCCTACTGCCGACGAGTCCAGGAAGACGATGATCGCGCGGTTCACGCGCAACATCGTGGTGTCGTCCACGTTGCCGACCTTGGTGCCGAGCCGCCGCCACTGCGCGGTCGTCAGCTTGTCGATCATGAGGCGGCTGGTCCCAGCCAGCCCGACCGATTCATTCGCTTCGATCTCCCGCCGGATCAGCGGGGCTTCGGTCGGGTCCGTGGTGAACGGGCACACCGTGACGGAATCGGTGTCGAAGCGGTCGTTCTGCACGATCAGGGCGGAACGACGTCCGCCGATTTAGTCGGCGCCCCGGCCAGCGTCCAGATCTCGCCGCGCTTCACTCCCCGGGCCATTCGGAGATGTCGTCGACATACTCCTGATCGCCGCGTGCCCTACTGCTCTCTGCGACCTCGCGCGACTGCCGGTGGGCTGCCTCGGCGAACCCAGGCGCGTCGACATCGGGTATCCAGATCTGCACCGGGCGCATGCCCTGCTCACGCAGCCTGGCGCGATGCGCTCTGACCCACACGCGCGTTGTGGGATCCGGCATGGACAGCCTCCCTGCGTCACATCTAACGGTACGGCCGGCTCGTGATCGCGCGTAAGGCGTCCAATCACGCGAGCAGCCGGGCTGACCCCGATCGATACACGCGAGTCGCTCTATGACCGCAGTCTGCAGCCTCGGCCCTTCGGCGATCTGTCCGATCGGCAGGATCGGCGCGCGTTCCGCGGAACGCGGCTATGCCGTCGCAGGCAGGTGCAGGTGCTGGGCGGCGGTGGTGATGGCCCAGTCGTGGTGCATGCGGGTGCCGTCCCAGTGTGGCGTCGCGGCGGTCGCTGCCACGCCGGTGTGCTCGTTCTCGATCGGTGCCGGGTCGGTAATCAGTTCGGACGGGTCGATCCAGGCGGGTAGTTCGCGGCCGTCGCGCCAGAACCGGAACCTGCCCCTACCGAGGCGCTGGATGCTGAACTCGCCGTGGTGATGCGCCTGATGGTGCATCTCGCACAGCAAGATCAGGTTGTCCAGGTCGGTCGGTCCGCCGTGCAGCCAGTGCTTGACATGGTGCGCTTCCAGCCCACGGCGGTTGCGGCAGCCGGGATGGGCGCAGCAATCCCCGTCGCGGATCTTCAACGCCAGGCACTGGCGGGGCGTGACCAGTCGCCGAGAGCGACCGAGGTCGAGCACATCCGAGTGCGGCTGGTTGCCGTCCCGCACGGCGAGACGGACCCGCCCGATACATGCGAGTCGTTCCACGACCGCGGCTGGCAGGCCCGGTCCGTCGGCGATCCGGCCCATCGGCACGAGCCGGGCGCGTTCCGCGGAACGCGCCCGCTGTACCGGCGCTTCACCTACGGCCGGCTCGGCGGACGTGTCGGACTGTGTCGGTGTCGGTGCGCGTTCCGCGGAACGCGCGGCCGGTGTCGCAGGGTCATGTGCAAGACCGGGCTCCTGGATACGGGCAGCGTCGACGTGCACCACGATCGCGACCTGCTCCTCACAAGCCAGAGGGCGCGCCCTGCCGTCGGCCAGGGCGGCGAGCCCGATCTCGGCCAGCCGCACCAGCGCGTCGGCCGCGGACAGTTCACCGTCCTTGCCGACCGCGGCCAGCGCGCTGCGGACGACTTCGCCGCGTTCGGGATCCAGCCGTGCCGACAGCGCCCACTGCGAATTCGCATTCCAGCCCTGCGACACCTTCTCGCGATCTGCCCGGGGCAGCGGCGGTGTTTCGTTGTCGTGCACCGTCCGCAACCCGCGCACCAGCGTCTCCAACTGCGCGGCCGATCCATGCTGCGCCGCCACAATCAAATCCTCCACCAGTTCCGCAGTCGCCATCGACTCCTCGACCGGGCCGGTCGCGACGCGGCTGATCGCCCGCACCTGCGAATACGACAACCTGCCCGCACCCATCTCCTGCGCCAGCTGCGGCCAGGCACGAAGCGAACGCGCGATCCGCACATGCTCTACCGCGGTCCGATGCGCGAGCGCACAGGAGTACTCCAACCACTGCGCGGTCGACGCGAACCCAAGCTTGTACTCACCACCATCGCGCGCATCGAACTCGGCCACCAGCAGCAGCCAGCGACAGGTAGCAGCCGCGAGCCGACCGGACAGCGCCACGATCCGCGACCCCAACTGCTCCAGCGACAGCGCCGAATCCGGCAGACCGCCATCGACCACGGAGAACATCGGGGAACTCCCCACAGAAGCGTCCATACCGCGGACGCTAGACGCAGGGTCTGACAGTTCCGGCAGGGCAAGACGGCTGACGCGATAAGGCGATTTCGCGGCTTAATGCAGGCAGAACTCGTTGCCCTCTGGATCGCGCATGACATACGTGAGCGGGCCGCGGTCGTCGTGCGTCTCGACGAGAGTCGCACCCAGCGAGGTCAGCCGGGCGACCTCGGCCTCCTTGCCGTCCGGCTCGACGTGGACGTCCAGGTGCACCCGGTTCTTCGCGACCTTGCCCTCAGGAACCTGCTGGAAGTACAGCCGCGGCTCCACCCCGTTCGGATCACGGCACGCGGCAACATCGCGGAACGCCGACCGGCCGTCGAGCACGATGCGGTCGGACTCGGGCAGCCGGCCGTCGGCCACCAACTGGTCGACGAACGCCGAGTGATCCTCGACCTCGATCCCCAGCACCGACGCCCAGAACGCCGCCTGGGCGTGCGGGTCAGCCACGTCGAAGGTCACCTGAGTACGCATTCGGCACCGTCCAATCGTCGAGTTGCCGACGTTCTACGCGAACCGTCCGACAACGCAGAGCGCGTCAGCGGCGGAAGGTCAGGTTGCGTGCCGCGAGCACGAGCCGCAGGCCGTCGGCACTCGCCGCCACCGAGCGCACCGACAGCCCGTACGGCAGCCCGGCGAACGACAACGGCGCGCCGAACACGTCGGCCAGAGCGGCTGACGCCGACGCCGGTAGCTGCGCACCGTCGACCGAGACGTGCGCCGAACCGAACGCCAGATCGCCGGAACGCACCTCCGGACGCGCGGTCACCGAACCGTTCACCGCCCGCCCGAGGACGGACGTGGACGCCTTCGCACGCACGCGTCCGTTCCCCGCGTAGCTGACGGAGACGCCGAGCGCCGAGGACAGGTCGGCATAACTGACAAGCGCATTCGCCGTCGTGTGCGCCGCGGTCGCGCTGCTGAAGTCGCGCGAGACTGCCACATCGCGCAGCACCACGGTCACCGCGCTCAGGTGCAGCGCGCGCCTACCCGTACCGGTGGTGACGTCGTGGTCATGCAGGGTGACTTTGCCGAACTTGCCGGCGGCGAGCTGGGTCAGGAACGGAAAGCCGGCGATGTCCACGTCCGGCCGGTGCGCCAGGTGCTGCGAATCCTGCACCGTCTTGGCGACCGTGTGCTCGGCGATCACGTTGCCGACGCGATCGGCAGCGACGAGCAGGCCGACCAGGACGATCACACCGATCAGCAGCCGCCGCACGATTCGATCCTCGCATCCGCACGCCGTCGGTGGGCTCCGGCAGACTTCCCGGCATGGCGACGTCCGACCCGGTCCTGGCCGAGCGCATCGCGCGCCACGGCTTCGCGACGCGCCCCGCGGCCGACGCCGTGACCGCCGCGGCCATGGTGTGCGGCATCCAGGCGCAGGACCCGCAGGCATCGCGGCTCGGTGTCCGCGCGCGCTCGACCGGCGTCACCGAGAAGGACGTCCTTGCCGCGATCGAGCAGCGGTGCGTGGTCCGCACGTGGCTGATGCGCAACACCATCCACCTCGTGCCGGCCGACGACGTCCGGTGGATGACCGCGCTGCTCGGGCCGATGATCCGGCGCCGCTTCGAGGCCGTGCGCTGGCCCGAGCTCGGGCTCACCCCGGAGCTGCTCGACCGCGCCGCCGCGGTGACTCCTGCGATCCTGGCCGGCCGCGCACTCACGCGACAGGAGTTCGCCGCCCAACTCGGACAGCACGGCGTCGCCATCGCCCAGGAAGGTCAGGCGTCCACGCACGTCCTGCTTTACCTGAGCGCGGTCGGGCTGACCTGCCGCGGGACGGACCTCGGCCGCGAGGCGACGTTCGTGCTGATCGACGACTGGATCCCGGACGCCGCGGCCGGCCCGCGCGGCGACGACGCCCTCGCCGAGCTGGCCCGCCGGTTCTTCACCGGGTTCTCCCCCGCTACGCCCGCCGACTTCACCACCTGGTCGGGCCTGCCGTCGTCCCGGGCGATCACGCTGATCCGCGACGAGCTGACCGCGGCCGACGTGCACGGACGCGCCGGCTACCGCCTCGGCATTGTCGAGCCGCAGCGCGGCCTGCGGATGCTGCCCGCCTTCGACAACTACCTGGTCGGGTACAAGGAACGCGCGGCGCTGATCGCCGACGACCGGCGCGCCGAGGTGTACGTCGGTGGCGTCATCCGCCCGACTGTCCTGCTGGACGGCCGGGTCGTCGGACGCTGGCAACTGGACCGCGCGAAGGGCCGCGTGCAGGTGCTCGAGTTCGAAAGGCTGAGCCGGTCGGCGCGCTCGGCGATCGACGCCGAGGTAGCGGACACCGGCGCGTTCCTGGACCAGGAGCTCGCGATCGACTGAAGCTCAGCGGCCGACGCCGGCCGCGTCCATGCCGCGGAGTTCCTTCTTCAGCTCGTTGATCTCATCGCGCAGCCGGGCCGCGACCTCGAACTGCAGCTCGCGGGCCGCGTTCAGCATCTGCTCGTTCAGCTGCCCGATCAGGTCGGCCAGGTCCGCTCGCGCCATCTCGGACACGTCCAGACCGCGCTCCGAGTGCACGCCGACTCCCACGACGCCCGGGGACATCCCCCGGCCGCCCCGGCCCGGAACCGCGGACTTGCCGCGCGACTGGGAACGTCCGGAGCCGCCCACCGGCACCCCGCCGGCGAGCATCGCGTCGGTGTCCGCGGCCTCGCGCACGAGCGTGTCGGTGATGTCGGCGATGCGCTTGCGCAACGGCTGCGGGTCGATGCCGTTCTCGGTGTTGTAGGCGATCTGCTTCTCGCGGCGCCGGTTGGTCTCCTCGATCGCCAGCTGCATCGACGGCGTGATCGTGTCCGCGTACATGTGCACCTGGCCGGAGACGTTGCGGGCAGCACGACCGATCGTCTGGATCAGTGACCGTCCCGAACGCAGGAAGCCTTCCTTGTCCGCGTCCAGGATCGACACCAGCGACACCTCGGGCAGGTCCAGGCCCTCGCGCAGCAGGTTGATGCCGACCAGCACGTCGTACTCGCCCATGCGCAGTTCACGCAGCAGCTCGATGCGGCGCAGCGTGTCGACCTCCGAGTGCAGGTAGCGCACCCGGATCCCCAGCTCGAGCAGGTAGTCGGTGAGGTCTTCGGACATCTTCTTGGTCAGCGTGGTGACCAGCACGCGCTCGTCGCGCTCGGCGCGTTCACGGATCTCGTGCACCAGGTCGTCGATCTGCCCCTTGGTCGGCTTGACCACGATCTCCGGGTCGACCAGGCCGGTCGGACGGATCACCTGCTCGACGAACTCGCCCTGCGTCCTGGTCATCTCGTAGTCACCGGGAGTGGCGGACAGGTAGACGGTCTGCCCGATGCGCTCGACGAATTCTTCGAACTTCAGCGGCCGGTTGTCCATCGCGGACGGCAGCCGGAACCCGTGCTCGACCAGCATCCGCTTGCGAGACATGTCGCCCTCGTACATCGCGCCGGTCTGCGGGACGGTCACGTGCGACTCGTCGATGACGAGCAGGAAGTCCTCGGGGAAGTAGTCGAGCAGGCAGTTCGGCGCGCTGCCCCGCTGCCGGCCGTCGATGTGCAGCGAGTAGTTCTCGATGCCGGAGCAGAAGCCGACCTGGCGCATCATCTCGATGTCGTACGCCGTGCGCATGCGCAACCGCTGCGCCTCCAACTGCTTGTTCTGCTTCTCCAGTTCGGCCAGCCGGTCGGCCAGCTCGGCCTCGATACCGCGGATCGCGCGCTCCATCCGCTCCGGCCCCGCGGCGTAGTGCGTGGCCGGGAAGACGAACACCTCCTCCACCTCGCGGACGACCTCGCCGGTCAGCGGGTGCAGGTAGTAGAGCCGCTCGATCTCGTCGCCGAACATCTCGACGCGGATCGCGAGCTCCTCGTACATCGGGAAGACCTCGACGGTGTCCCCGCGGACGCGGAAGGTGCCGCGCACGAAGGACAGGTCGTTGCGCGAGTACTGGACGTCCACCAGGCCGCGGAGGATCTTCTCGCGCTCGATCTCCTGACCGACGCGCAGCCGGACCGAGCGGTCCACGTACTCCTGCGGCGTGCCGAGACCGTAGATGCAGGACACGGTTGCGACCACGATGACGTCGCGGCGGGTCAGCAGCGACATCGTCGCCGAGTGCCGCAGCCGCTCCACCTCGGCGTTCACCGACGAGTCCTTCTCGATGTAGGTGTCCGTCTGTGGGACGTACGCCTCGGGCTGGTAGTAGTCGTAGTAGCTGACGAAGTACTCGACCGCGTTGTTCGGCATCAGCTCGCGCAACTCGTTGGCCAGCTGCGCCGCCAGCGTCTTGTTCGGCGCCATCACCAGGGTCGGACGCTGCAGGCGCTCGATCAGCCAGGCGGTCGTCGCCGACTTGCCCGTACCGGTGGCGCCCAGCAGGACGACGTCCTGCTCCCCCGCACGGATCCGGCGCTCGAGCTCGTCGATCGCCGCCGGCTGGTCCCCGGCGGGCTGGAATTCGGAGATGACCTCGAACTTGCCCGTGCTCGGGGTGATGTCGCTCTTGACGCGCATGGACACAACGGTACGAGCCCGGACCGACAACCGGCACGCTCAGCCGGTTCAGCGCGGGTTCAGACGCCACGCAGAGGTTGCGCTCCTACCTTGAGCGGAACTCAGCCCCGAGGAGAGCGCCATGAGCGAACCGCCGCCGGAGGATCCCGCCGCGACGCCGGTGGAACCGTCCGCCGAAGTGCCGACCGCCGCACCGACCGCTGCACCGACGGCCCAGCCGGCACCGCCAGCGCCGCCCGCCCCGGCGCCGCCCGAGCCAACCGCGGCCCCGGCACCGCCTGCGGCCCCGGCACCGACGGCTTTCGCGCCGGTCGTGCGAATGCCGTGGATCAACCCGGCGCGGCGCCGGCACGTGACAGGCATCGCGGCGGCGTTCGCGTTGGCGTTGTTCGGGGCCGGCATCGGCAGCGGCATCGCGATCGGCAGCTCCGGCCCGCACCCCGAGCTACGCGTGCAGCGCGGGCCGCTGCCCGGCATTGGCCTGCCCGGACGCGGCCTGCCCGGACACGGCCTGCCCGGACATGGCGTCGGACCGGACTGGAACGGCCAGGGTCAGCACGGCCCGGGCAACGCCCCCTCGAAGGCCCCCTCGAACGCACCGTCCGCATCGCCGTCCGCGTGAGTCTGCCGGAGCCGTCCGTGCTCTGGTAGAACTCAGCGGTGAGCGGAGAGATCGAGTTCCTCGACCTGGAGCCTGCTCCTGACGCCTCCGCGACCGGCGGGCGCACTGCCAGCGGAGCAACTGCCGCGGCCTGGACCCTTGTCGAACAGGTTCGCGCTCTGCGCAGCGGGCGGACCGTCCGCGGACGCGTCGCCTCGCACCTCGGCTTGGCCGCGACCGCGCTGTGCGCCGGAACCGCGGCGACCGTGTACCTGGACGTGCGCGCGACGGCCGACTCGCTCGCCTTGGAGCGCGACCCCGGGTATCACGGCCCGGCTCTCACTTACGGACCGTTCCTGTGGTTCTGCCTGGCCGCGATCGCGTGCGGACTGGCCGGGACGCTCGCCAGCCTGGTGGCCGCGCGCCGATCCGACGTGACGCGCACATGACGTCCGGCGAGGTCGAGTTCCTGGAGCCGGAGCCGCGTCCGGAGCAGGAGCCGCCGGCGCTCCAGCGCGCGGGTGTGGCCGACTGGGTCGCCGCGCTCGGCTGGACCGCGGCCGCCGCGCTCGCGGTGATCGCTCCGTTCCAGCGGCTCTACGGCAGCGGCGCTAGCCTGCCGCGCCGATACGCCGACTACCTGCCGAGCAGCGTCGGCAGCGTGAACGGATGGGGCAACGGTGACGCGCTCGGGCCGCGGTTCGGCATCGCGCTCGTGGCCTGCGCGGCCGTCTGTGCCGTGCTGGCGCTGGCCGCGTGGGTCCGCCTGCTGGGGCGTCGAGCCCAGATGGGCCCGCACCGCGTGCTCGCGGGCGTGTCCGTCGCCGCACCGTCGCTGCTGGCCGGAGTCGTCGGCACCATCGCCCTGTTCCTCGCCTTCGACTCGAACCCGGCCCTCGGCTGGACGAGCTACGGCGCCCCGGGCCTGCAATTCGAGTCTCCCGACGCCTACTCATCGCACCTGTCAATCGCCTTTGCCACCACGTCGAACCACGCGCATTCCTGGTGCCTGTGGCTCGCGGTCGCGGCGCTCGTCTGTGCGGTCGCCGCGGCGGTCGCCCAATCCGCCGCAAACCGGACGGACCGCCATCTGGCAGGCTGACCGGGTGGAGATCTGGCCGGGCACTGCATATCCCCTGGGCGCGACGTATGACGGATCGGGCACCAATTTCGCGTTGTTCAGCGAAGTTGCCGAGAAGGTCGAGCTCTGCCTCTTCGATGCCGAAGGGCACGAGGAGCGGATCACGCTGCCGGAGATGGACGGCTTCGTGTGGCACGCATTCCTGCCGGGCATCGAGCCGGGCCAGCGCTACGGCTACCGCGTCCACGCGCCGTACGACCCTGCGCAGGGCCAGCGCGGCAACCCGAACAAGCTGCTGATCGATCCGTACACGAAGGCGATCGACGGCTCGATCGAATGGGACGAGTCGCTGTTCGGCTACCACTTCGGCGATGAGGACAGCCGCAACGACTTGGACTCGGCCGAGCACATGCCCAAGTGCGTGGTGATCAACCCGTACTTCGACTGGGGCGTGGACCGTCCGCCGCGGCACTCGTACGCCGACACGGTGATCTACGAGGCACACGTCAAGGGGCTCACGCAGCAGCATCCGGAGCTGCCCGAGGCGCTGCGCGGCACCTACGCCGGCATCGCGCACCCGGTGATCGTCGAGCACCTGCAGCAACTCGGCGTCACCGCGATCGAACTGATGCCGGTGCACCACTTCGTCAACGACTCGTTCCTCGTCGAAAAGGGCCTGTCCAACTACTGGGGCTACAACACGCTCGCGTTCCTCGCCCCCGACTTCAAGTACTCGTCCAGCACGTCGCCCGGCAGCCAGGTGACCGAGTTCAAGGCGATGGTCCGCGCGCTGCACGAGGCAGGCATCGAAGTCATCCTGGACGTGGTCTACAACCACACCGGGGAGGGCAACCACCTCGGCCCCACGCTGAGCTTCCGCGGCATCGACAACGCCGCCTACTACCGGCTGGTTGACGACTCGCCGCAGCACTACATGGACTACACCGGGACGGGCAACAGCCTGAACGTCCGGCACCCGCACGCCCTGCAGCTGATCATGGACTCGCTGCGCTACTGGGTGACCGAGATGCGTGTGGACGGTTTCCGCTTCGACCTCGCGGCCACGCTCGCCCGCGAGTTCTACGACGTCGACCGGCTGTCGTCGTTCTTCGACCTCGTGCAGCAGGACCCGGTGGTGAGCCAGGTGAAGCTCATCGCCGAGCCGTGGGACGTCGGCCCGGGCGGCTACCAGGTCGGCAACTTCCCGCCGCAGTGGACCGAGTGGAACGGCGCCTACCGGGACACCGTCCGGGACTTCTGGCGCGGACAGCCGGCGCTCGGCGAGCTCGCCAGCCGGCTCTCGGGGTCCTCGGACCTCTACGAGCAGTCCGGACGACGGCCCGTGGCGAGCATCAACTTCGTCACCGCCCACGACGGGTTCACGCTGCGCGACCTGGTCTCCTACGACCACAAGCACAACGAGGCCAACGGCGAGGACGGCAAGGACGGCGCCGACGACAACCGGTCGTGGAACCACGGCGCCGAGGGCCCGACCGACGACGCGAACGTCCTCGCCCTGCGGGCCCGCGACCAGCGCAACTTCCTGGCCACGCTGCTGCTCAGCCAGGGCGTGCCGATGATCCTGCACGGCGACGAGCTCGGCCGCACCCAGCAGGGCAACAACAACGGCTACGCGCAGGACAACGAGCTCACCTGGGTGCACTGGGACGAGGTCGACCAGCCGCTCGTCGAGTTCACCGCCGCCATCTCCCGGCTGCGCCGGGACCACCCGACCTTCCGCCGGCGCCAGTTCTTCACCGGGCAGTCCGAGGACAACGGACTCGACGACATCGTCTGGCTGCACCCCGACGGCCGGGTGATGGCCGAGGGCGACTGGGACGCCGGGCTGAAGTCGCTGGGGATGTACCTCAACGGGGACGGCATCGCCGGCAAGGACGCCCGGGGCGCCGCGATCACCGACGACCACTTCCTGCTCTACTTCAACGCCGACGGGCCCGGCGAGGTGACCCTGCCGCCGGCCGAGTACGCGGAGGCCTGGGACGGGCTGATCGACACCGCCGGCAGCGCCGACGGCCGCGACCCGTGCAAGGCGGGCAGCAAGGTGGCCCTGGGTGACCGGAGCACGCTGGTGCTCCGCCAGCACATCGACACCGAGGAGGGGCCGGACCACTCGGTGGCCGCCTCGCTTGCGGCCCAGGCGGAGAACGGTTGATGACCCAGGCAGGGTCTCCGGCCAGCACCTACCGGCTCCAGGTCTCGGCCGACTTCGACCTGTTCGCCGCCGCCCGGCTGCTGCCCTACCTGCACGACCTGGGTGTCGACTGGGTCTACCTCTCCCCGTTGCTCGCGTCGGAGCCCGGCAGCACCCACGGGTACGACGTGGTCCGCCACGACTGCATCGATCCGCCGCGGGGCGGCAACGACGGGCTCGTAGCGGTGTCCCAGGAGGCACAGCGGCTCGGCATGGGCGTGCTGGTCGACATCGTGCCCAACCACGTCGGGGTCGAGACGCCGGCCAACAACCCGTGGTGGTGGGAGCTGCTCCGCGACGGTCGCGACGCCGTGCACGCGCTCGCCTTCGACGTCGACTGGGGCTTCGACGAGCGGGTCCGGATCCCGGTGGTCGGCGACGACGACCTGCCGTCGGGCGAGGGACCGATCCACAACCTGTTCGTTGCGCCGTCGGGGGACGGCTCGGTCGAGCTGCACTACCACGACCATCGGTTCCCGCTGGCGCCCGGCACCTGGCAGGAGGGTGACGACGCCAACGCCGTGCACGACCGGCAGCGCTACCAGCTGGTGGGCTGGCGCACCGCCGACGACCAGCTGAACTACCGGCGGTTCTTCGCCATCAACACCCTCGCCGCCGTCCGCGTGGAGGACCGGGACGTCTTCGAGCAGACCCACGTCGAGATCCGCCGCTGGATCGACGAGGGCCTGGTCGACGGGCTCCGGGTTGACCACCCCGACGGGCTCCGGCACCCCAAGGCCTACCTCGACGAGCTGGCCGGCCTCACCTCGGGCGGCTACGTCGTCGTCGAGAAGATCCTGGCCCTTCGACAGGCTCAGGGACCGCAGGCGGAGCAGCTGCCGTCCTCCTGGGCGACCGCGGGCACGACCGGCTACGACGCGCTCGCGCACGTCGACCGGGTGCTCACCGACCCGGACGGGGAGAAGCCGCTCACCGACCTCGCCCCCGGCGACTGGGCCGAGCTGGTGCATGGCACCAAGCGGGCCGTCGCCGACGGCATCCTTCAGTCCGAGGTGCGTCGCATCGTCCGGGATGCGGGGGTGTGGTCTCCACAGGCTCGACCCCCGGAGGAGGCTCGACCACCG